>NZ_CP046535.1:2510909-2824772 GCF_009739515.1 Sphingomonas profundi | reverse complement strand
CGCGAACAGGCCGAGCGCGGTGGCGAACAGCGCTTCGGCGATGCCGGGGGCGACCACGCCCAGCGACGTGTTCTGCTGGGCGGCGATATCGGTGAAGCTCTTCATGATGCCCCACACGGTGCCGAACAGACCGACGAACGGCGCGACCGAGCCGATCGTGGCGAGGATGTTCAGCCGATCGGACAGGCGGTCCACCTCTGCCGCCACGGCGGCGCCCATCGCGGTGGCCAGGCGCTGGCGCGTGCCCTCCCGATCCACCGTCTTGCCGCCGGTGGAGCGGCGCCACTCGGACACGCCGGCGGAGAACACCCGCGCCGGCGGCAGATCCTGCTTGCCCGGCCCGTCGAAATATTTGTCGATGTCGTCGGCCTTCCAGAAGTCGCGCTCGAACTGCTCGCTGGCCCGCGCCGTGCGGCGCAGCCGGACGCCGTGGCCGATGATGATCGCCCACGTCCAGATGCTCGCCAGCAGCAGCCCGATCATCACCGCCTTCACGACGAGATCGGCCTGCATGAACAACGTGACCGGCGAGAGCAGCGAGCCGGTGGGGGTGACGCCGAGGCTTTCCATCTGTTTACGACCGTCCTCTGAGCTGCTCGAAAATGTCGATCCACGCGCGCGGTTGGCGGCGGGGACGCCCGTCGGGCGCGACGAAGGCCGCGGTGACGTCCGCCTCCGTCAGCACTTCCTGTCCGCGCATGACCCTCTGATGAATGAGGCAGGCGGCGGCGCGGATTTCCCCCACCCGGCTGACCACGACGAGCGCGTCGTCCAGCCTCGCCGGGCGACGGTAGCGGATGGCGAGATCGGCCACCGCATAGGCGCCCTCGCCGGCCTCGTGCGCGGCGCGCTGGTCGATCCCGGCGCAGCGCAGCATGTCCGATCGGGCGCGCTCCATGAAACGCAGATAATTGGCGTGGTAGACGATGCCGGTCAGGTCCGTATCCTCGAAATAGACGCGGAGCGCGAAGCGATGCGCACCATCGAGGAGGGTGCCGGCATAAGGCTGGTCGAGCGTGTCCGTCTCCATCCGGGACGGGTTAGCGGGTTGGGCCTGGGGCGGGAACCCCTCGCGAGGGTTGCGGCGGTTGATCGGTGATCCCCTTCTCGAAGGGATGACTGATCGGGGAACCGGATCAGAGCGTGCGGTACAGGGAGAGGATATGGTCGCGGGTCAAGGGCGCCAGGGGCAGCATCATCGCCGCGGCATGATCGACCCACACGGCCTCCTCGATCTCTGACTGTGTGGCGGGATCGTGCCGAATGCGCACATGGAAGATTTCCGCCTCGACGATATGGTCGGGTTCGTTCGCCGCCGGGGCAAGGTAGCAGCCGAGATGGCGCGCATCATCCTCGGCCAGCACCAATCCGAGTTCCTCGTCCAGCTCCCGGCGCAGCGCGCCTACGGGGCTCTCGCCATCCTCGATCTTGCCGCCGGCCTGCATGAACCACCCGGTTCCTGCCTTGCGGACCAACAACAAGCGGCCGGCGCCGTCATCTATCAAGGCAGCCGCTATTCGAATGGTGCGAGGGGCATCGGCGCTCATATAGCCAGATAAGCCCATGCGGCTCACCGCTCAACTACCTTCCCGGTTCGGATGGTTGCTCGGCAAAGCGTCTGCGTCGATCATGGATAGGTCGGAAGGTAGTCCAACTTGGAAGTGGCAGCGCGATTGGAGATACGGAAGGACGATCCGACGGCGTCGCGTGTGGCGGAGCTGCTGTCCCACCATCTCCGTGAACTGCATGCGGCGATGAACGGTCACGCCTCTGCGCTCGACGCAACGGGTCTTGCGGCAGCAAGCGTCACGTTCTGGACGGCGTGGCAGGCCGATACGCTGGCGGGCTTCGGTGCGCTCAAGGAACTGGATGCCCGTCATGGCGAGGTCAAGTCGATGCGGGCAGCCCCGGCAGCACGGGGGACAGGTGTCGGGCGCACCTTGCTCGATCACATCATCGCGGACGCGCGCAGTCGCGGTTACGCGCGATTGAGTCTGGAAACCGGCACGGCGGCGCTGCACGCGCCGGCCATCGCACTCTATCGCAGCGCCGGCTTCGTCCAGTGCGGTCCCTTCGCGGACTACCAGCCGAACCCGCACAACCAGTTCTTCCGTCTCGATCTCGCCGACGTCATACCTTGATTGGTGAGCCGAAACCTTTTTGTTGATCTCTGCGCAGCGGGCGCGGGCGTGCCTCAGCCGTCGAACAGCCCTTCCTGCGCGCCCGGCGGCGGGTTGAGCCCCAGATGTTTCCATCCCCGCCCGTTCAGGCATCGCCCCCGCGCGGTGCGGGCGATCAGGCCGAGCTGGATGAGGTAGGGCTCGATCACCTCCTCCACCGTGTCGCGCGGTTCGGAGAGGCCGGCGGCGAGCGTCTCCACGCCCACCGGGCCGCCGCGATAGATGTCGGCGATCATCATCAGGTAGCGCCGGTCCATCGCGTCGAGGCCCAGCCCGTCCACCTCCAGCCGGGTGAGCGCCGCGTCCGCCACCGCGCGATCGACCACGCCCGATCCGGCGACGTTGGCGAAATCGCGCACCCGCCGCAGCAGCCGGCCGGCGATGCGCGGGGTGCCGCGCGCGCGCCGGGCGATCTCCACGGCGCCATCCTCCGATACCGCCAGGTCGAGCAGGCCGGCGGCGCGGCGCACCACCTTCTCCAGCTCCTCCACCGTGTAGAATTGCAGCCGCACCGGGATGCCGAAGCGATCGCGCAGCGGTGTGGTGATGAGGCCCTGCCGGGTCGTCGCGCCGACGAGGGTGAAGCGCGGCAGATCGATGCGGACGGAGCGGGCGGACGGCCCCTCGCCGATCATCAGATCCAGCGCGCGATCCTCCATCGCCGGGTAGAGCACCTCCTCCACGGCGGGCGCGAGCCGGTGGATCTCGTCGATGAACAGGACGTCGCCATCCTCCAAATTGGTGAGGAGGGCGGCGAGATCGCCCGACTTGGCGATCACCGGGCCGGACGTGGCGCGGAAGCCGGTGCCCATCTCCCGCGCGATGATCTGCGCCAGCGTCGTCTTGCCAAGGCCCGGGGGGCCGAAGAACAGCACGTGATCCAGCGCGTCGCCGCGCGCCCGCGCCGCCTGGATGAACACGCGCAGATTCTCGCGCGCCGCCTTCTGGCCGACGAACTCGTCGAGCGACTTCGGGCGCAGCGCCGCGTCCACGTCCTCGGCGCGGCGGCTGGCGGTGAGGAGGCGATCGTCGGTCATCCGTGTCGTTCCCTACCGGTTCCGGAGCGGCGGTGTCGAGGCCCGAGCGGCGGGGCTGGAGGATGTCGGGCCGGCGGGGAAACCGGCGGCGGTTCGGGCGTTCGACAGGCGAAGCGACGAGAGGAACGAGATCATGGCCGACGAACAGAAGGTGCAGGCCGGTGGCGGCGACGGCAAGGCCGGCGCGCCGGACGGGGTGAACAACGCGAAGGCCGGCAGCGGCGGCGAATCGGCCGGCGGCGCCTATCCCAATCCGCACGATCCCGCCGATACGGAGGGCCGCTCGCTCGGCCATGGCGGGCAGAGCGACATCGGCTATACCGGCCCCGGCCAGATCGACGGCAAGCCCGTGCCCGGCGCCACCGGCGGCCAGGGCGGGTGACGGCGATGAGCGACGACCACGCCGAGATCTACCGCGACTTCAACGATGCCGTGAACATGACGCCGGCCGCCCTGGAGACCTTTCTCGACAGCGACGACAGCAAGCGCGTCGGCTGGAAAGGGGAGGACGGCAAAGGATCGGGCGAGTCGGTGGGCCACAAGTCCGGCCGGCGCATCGTGGAGATCAAGCGGCGCAAGAAGGCCGACCTGACCGACGACGACTATGCCCACATGAAGAAGGTGGTCGGCTACGTCGCGCGCCACTGCGCCCAGGGGCCGCAGAAGGAGGAGGACAAGGAGCATAGCGACTGGCGCTACTCGCTGATGAACTGGGGACACGACCCGTTGAAGACGTAGGTGAAGGGTCGCGGGCGATCGCCAGCCGGTCTCCTCGCCTTGCCGGTCTATCGCGCGACCAGAAGGGTGATCCCACCTCGTATGAGGTTCGGCCGCGACCCAGAGGCGTGCGGTCCGAAGCTAATGTCATCGCGCCGCCGCGCGGGTTGATTTATAGGGCGGCTACACTGCTGACAGACGAGACGGGATTTTCCATGTCCATCCGCCCCTGGCGCGATATCGCGCGCCGCACCTCGCGCAAGATCATGGTCGGCAACGTGCCCGTCGGCGGCGACGCCCCCGTCACCGTGCAGACGATGACGAATACGCCCACCAGCGACGCCGCCGCCACGATCGACCAGATCCGCCGCTGCGAGGCGGCCGGGGCGGACATCATCCGCGTCTCCTGCCCCGATGTCGAATCGACCGCGGCGCTGCGCCAGATCGTGCGCGCGGCGCAGGTGCCGATCGTCGCCGACATCCACTTCCACTACAAGCGCGCGCTGGAGGCGGCGGACGCGGGCGCCGCCTGCCTGCGCATCAACCCCGGCAACATCGGCTCGAACGAGCGGGTGGCGGAGGTGGTGCGCGCCGCCAAGGCCAATGGCTGCGCGATCCGCATCGGCGTGAACGCCGGCAGCCTGGAGAAGGACCTGCTGGAGAAATATGGCGAGCCCTGCCCGGAGGCGCTGGTCGAGAGCGCACTCGACCATATCAAGCTGCTGCAGGATCACGATTTCCACGAGTATAAGGTGGCGGTGAAGGCGTCGGACGTGTTCCTCGCCGTATCCGCCTATATGGGCCTGGCCGAGGCGGTGGATTGCCCGCTGCACCTGGGCATCACCGAGGCCGGCGGCCTGATCGGCGGCACGGTGAAGTCCGCCATCGGCATCGGCAACCTGCTGTGGGCCGGCATCGGCGACACGATCCGCGTCTCCCTCTCGGCCGAGCCCGAGGAGGAGGTCCGCGTCGGCTTCGAGATCCTGAAGGCGCTCGGCATCCGCAACCGCGGCGTGCGCGTCGTCTCCTGCCCGTCCTGCGCGCGGCAGGGGTTCGACGTGATCCGCACGGTGCAGGCGCTGGAGGAGCGGCTGCAGCATATCCGCACGCCGATGTCGCTCTCCGTGCTGGGCTGCGTGGTGAACGGGCCGGGCGAGGCGCGCGAGACCGACATCGGCGTCACCGGCGGCGGCAACGGCAAGCACATGGTCTATCTGTCCGGCGTCACCGATCACCACGTGCAGGATGCCGGCATGATCGACCATATCGTGCGGCTGGTCGAGGCCAAGGCGGCCGAGATTGATGCCGGCCGCGCGGTGGCGGCCAGTGCGAGCGGAGCGCACGCCCAGGCGGCCGAGTGACGCGCCCGCGGCCGGCCATGGCCTTTGCCGTGGCGACGGCCGGGATCGCGGTGTTCAGCTGCATGGATGCGGTGATGAAGGGGCTGTCGCTGGAGATCGGCACCTATAACGCGCTGCTGTGGCGATCGCTGGCGGGCACGCTGATGGCCGGCCTGCTCTATCTGCCGCGTGGCCCGGCGCGGCCGTCGCGGGCGGCGTTGCGGCTGCATGTCACCCGCGGCGCGGTGATGGCGGTGATGGCGGTGCTGTTCTTCTGGGGGCTGGCGCGCGTACCGATGGCGCAGGCGGTGGCGCTGACCTTCATCGCGCCGCTGATCGCGATCTTCTTCGCCGGCGTGCTGCTTGGCGAGCCCGTGCACAGGCGCGCCGTGATCGGATCGCTGGTGGCATCGGCGGGCGTGCTGCTGATCCTGTTCGGCCAGACGCGGGCGGATCTCGGCCGGCAGGCGCTGCTCGGGTCCGCTGCGATCGTGGTCTCGGCGATCTGCTATGCGTACAACATCATCCTGATGCGGCGGCAGTCGCTGGTGGCGGACGCGCGCGAGGTGGCGTTCTGGCAGAGCCTGATCATCGCCGGATTCCTGGCGCTTGCCGCGCCGTTCCTGGCGGTACTGCCGGCGGCGCGGCACGTGCCGATGCTGGTGCTGGCGGCGCTGCTCGCCACCACATCGCTGCTGGCGCTGAGCTGGGCCTATCGGCGCGCCGCAGCCTCCTACTTGGCACCGGTGGAATATACCGCCTTCCTGTGGGCGAGCATCCTCGGCTACCTCGTCTTCGCCGAGAAGGTGGCACCGCTGACGGTGGCCGGCGCGGCGCTGATCGGCGCCGCCTGCCTCTACGCCGCCCGCGTGAGGCCGGTGGCGATGGGCAATCTGGAGGCCGCCGCATGACCCTGTCCGTCCGCCCCGCCGCGCCGGCGGATGTCGCCGCGATGCTGCGCCTGATCGTGGCCCTGGCCGTGTACGAGCGGGAGCCCGACGCGGTGAAGGCGACGCCCGAATCGCTGCGCGAGACGATGTTCGGGCCGCACGCCAAGGTGTTCGCCCATGTGGCGGAACTGGACGGCGCGATCGTCGGCGTGGCGCTGTGGTTCGAGACCTATTCGACGTGGACGGGGCGCCCGAGCCTGTACCTTGAGGATCTGTTCGTGGCCGAGGCGGCACGCGGCACGGGCGCCGGGCGTGCGCTGTTCCGCGCGCTGGCGCGCGAGGCGAAGGCGCGCGGCTGCGCCCGGATCGACTGGGCGGTGCTCGACTGGAACCAGACGGCGCGCGGCTTCTACACCGCCATCGGCGGCTTCCACTCGACCGGCTGGGAGCCGTGGCGACTGGAAGGCGAGGCGCTGGACCGGCTGGCGGAATAGCCGACGACATCCCGCTTCTCCACTGTCCCAAGTAGAGACGGACGGGCGGGACAATTGACTTCGCCGCTTGCTGGTCCATAGCAAGTCCAGGAAGAGCCGGTGCCCGTCGCTGGCCGGGGCCGTCATGATCCTTTGTCGCCGATCCGCCGTCCTGATGCTCGCTCTGGCGATCACCGGCTGCGCGGAGAATGCGGTGCGGCTGGATCATGCGCATGCCGTGTCCGAGAAGGCCGATCTCACTAGCCGGCAACTGCGCGATTACTATGCCGACGTGGAGGCGCGACGCCGCGAGACGGCGGCGATCGTCGTCGCGAGCGAGCCGAGCTGCCCGCCCGCCGCGCGGCTGCGCGTGCAGATGCCGCGGCAGGAAGCCGCCGCCGGCACGCCGCTCGCCCCTTTCTGCTACGGCCGGGAAGGGCCGCGGCTGGGCTATGACACCTATCTGCTGGATCTCGGCCCGACGCCGCAGACGGCGCGGGAGGCGCGCGCCGCGCTGGTGACGGCGGTGGTCGATTACGGCGTCGCGCTCGCCAAGATCGTGGCCGATCCGAACGCGGACGTGGAGGGCGAACTGGCCCGCTTCGCCGAACGGGCCGATCGCGTCGGCAGCTTCGTCGGCCTCGTCGCCGGCAAGGACGTGCCGAGCCTGGGCGACGCGATCGACAGCGGCAAGGGCAAGGCGATCCGGGATCTGGCGGTGTTCGCCGAGAAGCTGGCGCACGAGGCGCGGCAGGTGGCGGACGTGCGCGCGATCGTGGCGGCCGAGGGCGTCAACGTCGACAATGCGCTCGCCCTGATCCTCACCGACATCGAGGTGCGGCGGCCGAACGAGACGGCCAGCCTGCAGCTCGACCAGGCGGCGGCGCTGCGCAACGCCTATCTGCGCGAGCGCGAGCGGATGAGCTTTTCCGAGCGGCGGCAGCTGATGCGGATGATCCTGGATACCGAGGCGGACGGCGCGGTGCAGGCGCAGCAGGAGGCCGCCCTCGCCAGGGCCGTGCAGGAGACGCAGGAGGCGCAGTTGGCGCTGCGCCAGGCGCTGCTCGACTCGCGGCACTGGAGCAAGGAGATGCGCGACAAGGCCGCCGCCGAGAATCTCGATCGGCTGACGCGGGCGCTGGGCCTGATCGCGGGGCTGGGGCGCGCCTTCATCTAGCGGCGCTTGGGGGCAGGGAGGCTGGCGGTGGCGACGGCGGACGAGATCATCAAGGCGGCCCACATCCTCATCAAGGCGCTGGACGCGCTGCTGCAGGATGCCGACTTCATGGACTTTCCGGTGCTCGGGCGGCTGCCGTTCCGCCTCTCGGCGGCGATCCAGCAGTTCGAGCGCACCTTCCCCGTCGGCGTGTCGCGCAGCGATTTCGCGCGGATCGAGGCCGAGATCGGCGAGGCGGCGGCGCGGGCGGGGACGATCCGGCCGACGGTCGCCGACGTCAACGATTTCCTGCGCGAGGCGTTCGAGGCGATCGACCGCCTGGACGCCGCCGTGGCCCACCGCATCGCGCCGACCGCCTAGCCAGGGGCGCTTCTACACTCATCTTTTGCATGTCCGCTCATCCTGAGGAGGGGCTGAGCGGAGGCGAAGACCCGTCTCGAAGGACCGTCCATGTCCTTCGAGACGCCATTGCGACACGCCCAATGGCTCTTCAGGATGAGCGGTGTGCGGAAAGCCGAATGTCGATACGCCTGGCATCCGGTCCGGGCGTCACGCCCGCGCCACCTCGGCGCGGCGGAAGCAGGTGGCGGCGTGATCGTTGACGATGCCGACGGCCTCCATCCAGGCATGGACGATCGTCGGCCCGACGAACTTGAAGCCGCGCGCCTTCAACGCGCGCGAGACCTGCTCGGACAGTGGCGTCTTCGTCGGCAGGGTGACGCCGTCGCCCGCCAGCGGCGCGCCGCCGGTGAAGCCCCAGCAGAAATCGGCGAAGTCCTCGCCCGCCGCCGCCGTCTCCAGATAGGCGCGGGCGCCGCCGATCGTCGCTTCGATCTTGGCGCGGGAGCGGATGATGCCGGCGTCGCCGAGCAGGCGCGCGACATCCGCCTCGCCGAAGCGCGCCACGACCTGCGGATCGAACCCGGCGAAGGCGGTGCGGAACGCATCGCGCTTGCGCAGCACGGTAATCCACGCGAGCCCCGCCTGGAACCCGTCCAGCATCAGCTTTTCCCAGAGCGCGCGGCCGTCACGCTCCGGCACGCCCCACTCCGTGTCATGATAGGCGCGCATCAGCGGATCGGTGCCGGCCCAGGCGCAGCGGGGCCGGTCCGGCGGCGGCGTCACCGCACCATTTCGCCGGCGAGCAGGTCCAGCGTGGCCGGATCGCGCCGGCCCTCGAACCAGCGGTCGAGCGCGGCGGCGAACAGCCGCTCGCCCCCCGCCTCGGCGAACAGGGTGAGGGAGGAGCGCAGCTTCACCGCGTCGATCGACCCGAACACCGCCTCCGCCGTGGTGCCGACGAGATCCTGCAGCGCCGCCACGCACTCGCGCAGCCGGGCGCCCAGCAGCGGGTGGGCGAGATAGGCGCGCGCCTCCTCCAGAGAACCGATCGCATAGCGGCGCGCCATGTCGCTGCGGCCGAGCCCCGCCATCTGCGGGAAGACGAACCACATCCAGTGGCCGCGCTTCTGCCCGCGCCGTATCTCCGCGAGCGCCGCGTCGAACGTGGCGGCCTGGGCCGCGACGAAGCGATCGAGATCAAAGTCGGTCACGCCATCCTCCCCCATCCAAACCTCGCCCCGCCGGCACAGTGGCGCATGTAGAACAAACACGCAACACCCGGATCAGGCGGGTGCGGCGCCCGGCACCACGCCCTCGGACCCGATCATAGCCGCTTCGCCGCGCGAATAGGTGCCGATCAGCACACCCGCCGCCAGCACCCGCCCGGCCATGGCCGAGACGAGGGCGGAACGGCCGGGGCCCTTGCCGAGCGGCGGCGTATCGGCCAGCGCGAACAGCTGGAAGACGTAGTCGTGCGCGCCGTGGCCGGTCGGCGGGTCGGGCGGCAGCCAGCCCTCCGCGAAATAGCTGTTGCGGCCGACGTCGCGCCCGTCCGGCCCGCCGCTGCCGTCGGCGACGATGGCGCCCTCGGTCAGCCGCCGCTCGTCCGCCGGCAGGCCCCAGACGATCGCGTGCACCAGCGGCTGCGGTGCCGGCGCATCGGCATCCTCGACGATCAGCGCCAGGCTGCGCGTGCCCGCCGGCACCTCGCCCCACAGCAGTGGCGGGGACAGGCCGGCGCCATCGGCGGTGAAGCGTTCTGGCAGTCGACCGCCGGCGGCGAAGGCGGGGCTGGAGAGATCGATCGCCTGCGCGCCAAGGCCAAGCTCCGCCTGCGCGACGACGAGCTTGCCGTGGCCGGCGCGCGCGCGGCGCAGCATCGCGCCCAGCCAGTGGGGAACATGTTCGAGCATCGGCGGCCTCCTTCTCCCGATCAAACCCGCATCGTGCGGGAACGCTCCGCCCCGATCGCGGATTGGAAGGGCGGTGAAGATCGCGACCTACAATGTGAACGGCGTGAACGGCCGCCTGCCGGTGCTGCTGCGCTGGCTGGAAGAGGCCGCGCCCGACATCGTCTGCTTGCAGGAGCTGAAGGCGCCGCAGGAGAAGTTTCCGGAGTCGGCGATCCGCGCGGCCGGCTACGGGCCGATCTGGCACGGGCAGAAGAGCTGGAACGGCGTCGCCATCCTTGCGCGCGGGCACGATCCGGAGGAGACGGTGCGCGGCCTGCCCGGCGATCCGGCGGACGTGCAGAGCCGTTATATCGAGGCGGCGGTCGGCGGTGTCCTGATCGGCGGCCTCTATCTGCCCAACGGCAATCCCCGGCCCGGCCCCAAGTTCGACTACAAGCTGGCATGGATGGAGCGGCTGATCGCCCGCGCCGCCGATCTCGTCGCGCTCGATGCGCCGGTGGTGTTGGCGGGCGACTATAACGTGATGCCGACCGACGTCGACGTCTACAAGCCGGAACGCTGGCGCGAGGATGCCCTGTTCGCGCCGGAGGCCCGCGCCGCCTTCTTCCGCCTGTGCGATCAGGGGTGGGTGGATGCGCTTCGCACGCTGCACCCGGACGAGACGATCTACACCTTCTGGGACTATTTCCGGAACGCCTATGCCCGCAACGCCGGGCTGCGCATCGATCACCTGCTGCTGAACGCCGCCGCCGCCGCCCGGCTCACCGGCGCGGGGGTGGACGCCCATGTGCGCGGCTGGGAGAAATCGAGCGACCATGCGCCGACGTGGATCACGCTGGGGCCGAAGCCCCGCGCGCGCCGGCGGCCCGCATGATGCGGCAGGCCGGCGGCGAGATCGTGGTGGCGGACACGCGCCCGGGGCTCATCGAGATCACCGATCGGGTGGCGGCGTGGGTGGCCGGGCAGGGGATGCGCGACGGGCTGCTCACCCTGTTCTGCCGCCACACCTCCGCCTCGCTGCTGATCCAGGAGAATGCGGCGCCGGCGGCGCGACGCGATCTGGAGGCGTGGATCGCCCGCGTCGCACCGGAGAGCGACGCCTACGAGCATGACGACGAGGGGCCGGACGACATGCCCGCCCACCTGCGCGCCGTGCTGACCGGCGTGCACCTCTCGATCCCGCTGGCTGGCGGGCGGCTGGTGCTCGGCACGTGGCAGGGCATCTATCTGTGCGAACACCGCCGCCGCCCGCACCGTCGCACCATCGCCCTGCACCTGATCGGCGAATGAGGGGGTGGCGTTACCCCGGGCGGTGTCCATCCCGATCGAGCATCGGGCCTGTCATGCCGAACCCGTTTCAGCATCCACCGCGCGCGACATGCGGCGAAAGCGCGGATGAGGCGGTAAGTCTCAACGTCACGCTGCCGGAGAGCGGTAGACCCTGAAACGAGTTCAGGGTGACACGGTAGTCCTGCCTGCGCCCGGCCTCGTCCAACCCGGCCGCCGTCCGCCTACATCAGTTTGTCCAGCGTGATCGGCAGGTCGCGGATGCGCTTGCCGGTGGCGTTGTAGATCGCGTTCGCCACCGCCGCGCCTACGCCGGTGATGCCGATCTCGCCGATGCCGCGCGCGCCCAGCGGGCTGTGGGGATCGGGCGCGTCGGTCCACAGGATCTCGATGTCGGGCACGTCCATGTGCACCGGCACATGATATTCGGCGAGCGAAGGGTTCATCACGCGGCCGGTCCGCTCGTCGAACAGCGTCTCTTCGGTCAGGGCCAGGCCGAGGCCCATGATGATGCCGCCGCGGAACTGGCTGCGCGCCAGCTTGGCGTTCAGGATGCGGCCGCAGTCGAACGCGCCGAGAAAGCGCGAGACGCGCGTCTCGCCGGTGACGGCGTTCACCCGCACCTCGCAGAATTGCGCGGCATAGGAGTGCATCGAGTAGCGCATCACCTCCAGCGGCGCCGGCGCATCGGCCTCCGCCACCACCTCGCCGCGCTGCGCGCGGGCAAGGATCGAAACGTAGCTCTCGTGTACGTCGGGCGCATCGATCTTGCCCAGGCCGCCGTCGCGCCCTTCCACCTCGTTCGCCTTCAAGCCGGCCAGCGGCGAATCGTTGCCGGCCAGTTTCAGCAGATCGGCGACCAGCGCGTCGTTCGCCGCCATCACGGCGGCGGCGACGGACGCCGTCTGCGAGGAACCGCCGGCGATGCTGCCGTGCGGCAGGCTGGTGTCGCCATATTCGAACGTCACCCGATCGATCGGCAGGCCCAGCCGCTCGGCTGCGTGCTGCGCCTGCACCGTCATCGTGCCCATGCCCATCTCGTGCGTGGCGCATTGCACGGTGGCGCGGCCGTCGGCGGTCAGGCGGATGCGCGCGGCGGCGCCCGGCATGCGGTAATAGGGATAGGTGCCGGTGGCGCAGCCCACGCCGATCAGCCACTCGCCCTCGCGGCGGCGGCCCGGCGCCGGATCGCGGCTGCTCCAGCCGAACCGCTCGGCGCCGGCCGCATAGGCTTCGACGAGATGGCGGGCGGAGAAGTCATGGCCGCTGGTGGGATCCTTCGCCGGCTCGATCCGCCGGCGCAGCTCGATCGGATCGAGCGCCATCGCCTCGGCCAGCTCGTCGATCGCGCATTCCAGCGCGTAGGTGCCGACCGACTCGCCGGGCGCGCGCATGAAGGTGTTGGCCAGCATGTCCATCTCGGCCACCTCCTGCTCCAGCCGGAAGGTGTCGGCGGCGTAGAGGTGGCGGGCGGGGAAGCTGAACTGTTCCGGGCAGCTGTTGTGCGCGGTCATCGCGACGACGCCGGAGTGGATCAGCGCCGAGAGCGTGCCGTCCGCCTTCGCGCCCAGCGCCACGCGCTGCTCGGTACAGGTGCGGCCGCCGACGATGCGGAACACGCTCTCCCGGCTCAGCATCATGCGCACCGGCCGGCCGGCCAGGCGGGAGGCGGCCGCCGCCAGGATCTGGTGATCCCACAGGCACTTGCCGCCGAAGCCGCCACCCACATAGGGCGACATCACGCGCACCTGCTCCGCCTTCAGGCCGAACACCATCGCCAGCGTGGCGGCGGTGGCGTTCACCAGTTGGGAGGCATCGTGGACGATCAGCCGATCCTCCTCCTCCCACGTCACCGTGCAGGCGTGCAGCTCGATCGCATTATGGTTGTAGCGCGGCGTGGTGTAGCGCAGGTCCACCTTGTAGGCGGCGTCGCGCAGCGCGGCCTCGGCATCGCCGATCTCCAGCAGAGGCGGCTCGCCGAGGATCGACGCGGGCGGGTGCGCCTTGGTCTTCGCCTCCGCGAACGAGGTGATCGCGGGTTCGCCCTGATAGGTGACGGCGATCAGCTCCGCCGCCGCGTCCGCCTGCTCCTGCGTCTCGGCGAGCACCACCGCGACGGGCTGGCCGTTCCAGTGGATCCGGTCGTCCTGCATCACCGGCAGGTCGCTGGCGCCGGCGGCGTCGGGCACGGTCATCATCAACGGCGGCGGCGACATGCGCGGCGCATTGCGATGGGTCATCACCAGCGCCACGCCCGGCGCCGCCTCCGCCGCCGCCGTATCCAGCGCGCTGATGCGGCCGCGCGGCACGGTGCTGTGGACGAGGGCGGCGTAGAGCATGTTCTCCAGCGGCACCTCGGCGGCGAAGCGGGCCTTGCCCTGCACCTTCAGCGGCCCGTCCAGCCGGCTGACCGGCGCGCCGAGCTGGCCGTGCTTGCGGATCAGCGGATCGGGCGTGCCGCCGGGCAGCCACCGTTCCGGCGCCAGGCCCACGGCGGTCTTCATCAGCGCCTGCGCGGCGTCCTGGATGATGCTCATGCGGCCTCTCCCGTCAGTTCGTTCAAGGTGGCGACGATCACGCGCTTCGCCAGCTCGATCTTGAAGCCATTGTCCTTCAGCCCCGTCGCATCCGCCAGCTCGGCCTCCGCCGCCGCGCGGAAGGCGGCCTCGGTGGCGGGCTGGCCGCGCAGCGCCGCCTCGGCCTTCTCCGCCCGCCACGGCTTGTGGGCGACGCCGCCCAGCGCCAGCCGCACGTCGCGCACCGTGCCGTCTCCGGCAAGATCCAGCGCGGCGGCGACGGAGACGAGCGCGAAGGCGTAGCTCGCCCGGTCGCGCACCTTGCGGTAGGTGGATCGCGCGGCGAACGGCAGCGGCGGCAGCGATATGGCGGTGATGAGCTCGCCGGGGCGCAACTCCGTCTCGATATGCGGCGTGCCGCCCGGCAGGCGGTGCAGCGCCGTCAGCGGCAGCGCGCGGCCGCCGTCCGGGCCCTCCAGATGCACCGTCGCGTCCAGCGCCGCCAGCGCGACGCACATGTCTGACGGATGGGTCGCAACGCAGGCGGGCGATGCGCCCAATATGGCGTGGATGCGGTTGAAGCCGTCGACGGCGTCGCAGCCGGCGCCCGGCGTACGCTTGTTGCAGCGCGCGGCATCGTCGTAGAAATAATAGCAGCGCGTGCGCTGGAGCAGGTTGCCGCCCACCGTCGCCATGTTGCGGATCTGCGCGCTGGCGCCGGCCAGGATGGCGCGGGCGAGCAGCGGATAGCGCTCTCGCACCGTGCGGTCGGCCGCCACCGCGGTGTTCTTCGCCGCAGCGCCGATCAGCAGCCCGCCATCGTCCTGCGCCTCGATCGCGGCGGAGAGGCCGGTCACGTCGACCAGCGAGGTTGGTCGCGCGATCGTCTCGCGCATCAGGTCGACCAGGTTCGTGCCGCCGCCCAGATAGGCGCCGCCGGCATCGGCGCCGGCCAGCCGCACGGCGGCGGCGGCATCCTCGGCCTTCGCATAGCTGAACGCGATCATCGCGCATCCTCCGCATATAATGCCGTCACCGCCTCGACGATGCCGTTATGGGCGCCGCAGCGGCAGAGATTGCCGCTCATCCGCTCGCGTACCTCGTCGTGGCTGAGGGCGATCGTGCCCGCGGCGAGATCCTCCGTCACCACGCTCGGCACGCCGCGCCCGATCTCGGTCGCCATGCCGATCGCCGAGCAGATCTGGCCCGGCGTGCAGTAGCCGCACTGGAAGCCATCGTGCACGATGAACGCCTCCTGCAGCGGGTGGAGGCCGTTCTCGTCGGCCAGCCCCTCGATCGTCACGATCTCGCGGCCCTGATATTGCACGGCAAGCGCCAGGCAGGCGTTGATCCGCTCTCCTTCGACCAGCACCGTGCAGGCGCCGCACGCGCCCTGGTTGCAGCCCTTCTTCGTGCCGGGCAGGCCGAGATGATCGCGCAGCAGATCGAGCAGCGACGTGCGCGGATCGAAGGCGGCCTCCACGTTCCGGCCGTTTATGGTGAAATGCATTGGCTTCGCTCCGGGGGTTGGAGGCGTGGGATGTCGGGTGCGGCGGTCGGCCGTGGCGCAGGGCCGCGCGGCCTCAGTCCGGCTCCCGCTGCAGGCGTGCCGCGCCCCGCTGGAGCACGGCCGAGAGCTGATCGATCGAATAGGGTTTGTGCAGCAGTTCGAACCCGTAGCTGCCATGTTTGGCGAGCACGCTGCTGTAGCCGCTGGTGAGAATGACAGGAAGGCCAGGGTAAAGCTGGCGGACCGATTCGCCAAGCTCGATCCCGGTCATGCCCGGCATCACCACGTCGGAGAAGACGATGTCGAAGCGGCCGGCATCCTTCTCCAGCTCCGCCAGCGCGGCGGCGCCGTCGGCGGCGAGCACGGTGTGGTGGCCCAGCTCGCGCAGCGCCTGCACGGCGAACGCGCCGACGTCCGGATTGTCCTCCACCACCAGCACGCAGGCACTCTTCGCCGGGACGCCGGCCACGGCCGCCGGCTCGGCCTCGGCGGCGCGGGCGGCGGCGCGCGGCAGGTAGATGGTGAAGGTCGATCCCTCGCCCTCCACGCTCTCGACCATCACGTCGCCGCCCGATTGCTTGGCGAAACCGAACACCTGGCTGAGGCCCAGGCCGGTGCCCTTGCCCACGTCCTTGGTGGTGAAGAACGGCTCGAAGATCTTGTCGATCCGGTCCGCCGGTATGCCGCAGCCGGTGTCGCGGATCGCCACGGCGACGAACTCGCCCGCCACCGCCGGGTGGGATCGCACCGCCGGCATGCCGGAGACGGCGCCCAGCGTGATCCTGATCGTGCCGCGCCCGGCCATCGCGTCGCGCGCATTGACCGCCATGTTGACGAGGGCGGTATCGAACTGGCTTGGATCGGCATCGACCAGGCACGGGTCGCCGCCCGGCTCGACCGTCACCTCGATCTGCGATCCGGTGAGGCTGTGCAGCATGTCGCGCAGCGCCAGCACATTCTCGCCGGCATCGAACACCACCGGCTTCAGCGCCTGGCGCCGGGCGAAGGCGAGCAGCTGGCTCGTCAGCTTCACCGCCCGGTCAGCCGTGTCGGAGATGGCATCGGTGTAGCGCCGCCGCTTCTCCTCGGTCAGGTCTGGGCGACGCAGCAGATCGACAGAACCCTTGATGACGGTGAGGAGATTGTTGAAGTCATGCGCCACGCCGCCGGTCAGCTGGCCGATCGCCTCCACCTTCTGCGATTGGCGCAGCGCCTCCTCGGTCCGGATGCGGGCGTCCACCTCGCGCGCGACATGATCTTCCAGCGTGGCGTTCAGCGCGCGCAGCTCTTCCTCCACCAGGCGCTTGTCGGTGCGGTCGCGCAGCACCTTGACGAAGCCGTTGGCGGCCCCGGCCTCGTCACGCAGCACCGTCACCTGCCCGTCCGCCCAGAAACGCTCGCCATTCCGGCGGACATGCCAGCGTTCGTCGCGCCCGGCGCCGGTCTCCAGCGCCATCGTCATCTCGTGCGCGGGCCGGCCGGCGGCGATGTCCTCCGGCGTGAAGATGCGATCGAGCGGCTCGCCGATCATCTCGGCCTTCTCCCAGCCCAGCGTGCGGGTGGCGCCCTCGTTCCACTGGGTGATGCGGCCCCGCGGATCGGTCGAGACGATCGCGAAATCGGTCGCGCTGTCCAGGATCTGGCGGTTGCGCGCCTCCGCCTCCTGCTCGGCGCGCTGGGCCAGGATGCGGGCCGTGACCTCGTTGGTGAGGCACAGCATCCCCGCCACCGCGCCGGCATCGTCGTAGATCGGGGAGAAGGAGAAGGACCACCACGTATCCTCCGCCTCGCCGTAGCGGGCCATGGGGATGTGGAAGTCCTCGAACTCGCTGCCTTCGCCGGCCAGCGCCCGCGCGACCATCGTGTCGATCGCGGGCCAGGCATCCGCCCACAGATCCCTGAAGCCGGCGCCCATCGCCTGCGCCACGCGCGGGCCGAGCAGCGGGGCATAGGCGTCGTTGAAGAAGAAGGTCCGCTGCGGCCCCCAGACGATGTACATGGATTCCGGCGAAGTGAGGATGAAGCGCAGCATCGCCGCCAGCGCGGGCGGCCAGCCCGCCTGCGGCCCCAGCGGATGCGCCGACCAGTCGACCGCCGCGACCAGTTCGGCGGCGGTGCCGCCGCGGCTGACGAACGGTGCCGCCCCAGCGCGGTCGATCGCCGTGTCGCCGGCCGTCGTCATGCCGCGTCGCCCGCGCCGGAAAGCGCCGCCAGGAAGGCACGATGGTCCATCGGCCGCGAGAACATCGGAAAGTCGCGCGTGGTGGCGACGCGCTGCTCCTCCTCACCCACGGTCGCCGTGCAGTCGACCAGCGTCACCACGTCATAGCCGCGCTCGTAGGCGGAGCGCATCGTCGATTCGACGCAGCAGTTGGTGAGGAAGCCGGCGAGGGCGACGGTGGTGATGCCGCGCGCCCGCAGGATGAAGTCCAGGTTGGTGGTGGCGAAGCAGTCGAGCCCCTTCTTGCCCTCGATCACCACGTCGCCCAGCTGCGGCCGCAGCGGCTCGACGATCTCGGCGCCCCAGCTGCCCTGCCGGAACGCGCCCGCATCCACCACGCCCTTGAGGATGCCGTAGGGCTGGCGCGGCAGTTCCGGATAGCCCTCCGCAAAGGCGATCGGCGCGAGCATCACCGTGGCGCCCGCCTGCCGCGCGCCATCCGCCAGCGCGATGCTGTTGGCGAGCATGCCGCTGCTCTCCATCACCGCACGCACCGCCTCGTGCTGGGCGCCGCCGGGCGAGACGAAGTCGTTCTGATACTCGATCATCACCACGGCGGTGGTCTTCGGCGTCATGCCCGGCTCCTGAAACATGCGTTAATAGCGCGCGGCTCCCGCGTCCGTTCCCGTCAGGGTGCGGCCGGCGACGGCGCGGCGCGGGCCGAAGCTTCGCGGTCGATCGCGGCGATGGCGATCCGCGCGGTGCGCCGGGCATCCGGCCAGGCGCCGGCATCGCCCTCGGACAAGGCGAGCCAGTGCCGGCCGACCTCGGCGAAGCCCAGCGTGCCGGCCACACCGGCGATGCGGTGGGCGAGGCCCCCATCACCTTCCGCCCCGTTCGCCGCATCGAACCGCGCGACCGCATCCGCCAGTTGGGCGCGCAACGCGGCCACCATGCCGGCCAGCGCCTCCTGACCGAACAGGCCGGCGAGCCGCCGCGCCCCGGCCATCACGTCGCCCGGATGCCAGCGGCGCAGGGCGTCGGCGAGGTCCGCGTCGGTGTACCCGGCGGGCAGTCGCTCGTCCGCCGGCGCGCCGCCGCCGATCCGGATGAGCGGGGCGGAGCCGGATATGGGCGGGCAGCCGTCATCCCCGATCAGCACCAGTGCTGCGCCCGTCCCCTCCTCGGCCGAATGGACGACCCGCCATGCGTCGCCGGCGGCCGATGCGACGCGGGCGCATAACAGTGGATCGTGACTGACAAGAAACAAGGTTATCGGCGCATTTACCACCAGAATGACCACACAATGATAGTTGCCTGCCACCAGGGCTCGACACAAAGCGTTCGGGTAGGGAGAATGATCCAAGATGGAGCGGGTGCGCAGACACCCGGGGGTGCAGGGAGTATGATGGTGGAACGGGGCGGCCATGTGCTCATCGCAGACGATCATCCGCTGACGCGGGAGGGGCTCTCGCTGGCCGTTCGTTCCGCCTTGCCGGGCATCGCGGTGGACACGGCGGGCACGATCGCGGAATCGGAGACGGCGCTTGCCGCCCGCAAGGTCTACCGCCTGATCCTGCTCGATTTCATGCTGCCCGACGCGCGCGGCTATTCCGGGCTGCTGCGCCTCCAGTATCTCGCCGGCGGCACGCCGATCGCCGTGGTGTCGGCGCGGGAGGACATGCAGCTGGTGGAGGCGGCCAAGGCGCTTGGCGCGGCCGGCTTCCTGTTCAAGAGCCGCCCGCTCGACGAGATCGCGACGGCCGTGCGCCGCATCGAGGGGGGCGAGAGCATGTTTCCGCCGCAGGTCCGCTCCAGCGACGTCATCAGCGGCGCGCGCTCGCGCATCTCGGACCTGTCGGGCGCGCAGCTGAAGGTGCTGCTGGCGCTGGCCGACGGGCGCCTCAACAAGCAGATCGCCAGCGATCTGGCGATCACCGAGGCGACGGTGAAGGCGCATCTGACGGCGGTGTTCCGCAAGCTGGGCGTCACCAACCGCACGCAGGCGCTGCTCGCCATGCAGCCGCTGCTGGGCGATGCCGGGGCGATCGCCGAGTGACCCGGCGGGAGCAGCGCGCGGAACTCGCCGGCCGGGCGCCGTCGCTCGCCCGCTCGCTGCTGGCGGCGTCGATCCTGCCATTCCTGTTCGTCGGGCTGATCGTGTGGCTGGGCGCCGAATATCGCCGGGCGGAGACGGTGCGGACACAGGCGCGCGCCTCGTTCGACCGGCGGATCGACGCGATCACCCTGCTGTCGCGGATGAAGGATGCGGAGACGAGCCAGCGCGGCTTCGTCATCACCGGCTCGCCCGCCTTCCTGCTGCCCTATGCGCCGGCCCGCGCCGCGATCGAGACGACGCTGGCCGCCGGCCGGCCGCGGGCGTTCGACGCGGCGCAGGCCCGCCGCCTCGCCATGCTGCGTGCGCTGACGGCGCGAAAACTCGCCGAAATGGATCGGATCATCGCGATCCGCCGCACGCGCGGGCTGGACGCGGCGGCGCAGGCGGTGAGCAGCGGCCTGGGCGAGCGGCTGATGGACCGCATGCGCGCCGTGGCCGGCGAGATGATCGCGGCGGAGGAGGCGCTCGGCAAGCGGCAGGTGGCGGCCTATACCGAGCGCAGCCGGCTCACCCGCGATCTCGCCTGGATGATGCTGGCCGCGCTCAGCATCCTCCTCATGATCGGCCTCACGGCGCTGGTGCGGCTGCGGCAGGCGCGCCACGCCGCCAAGGTGGAGGCGTTCGAGGCGGCCGAGCGCAACCGCACGATCCTGGACAGCACGATCGACGCGCTGCTGATCCTCAATCCCAGCGGCACGATCGAGACGATGAACGCCGCCGCCACCTCGATGCTCGGCTATGCCGAGAACGAGCTCAGCCGGCGCGACGTGGCGGTGCTGCTGGATATCGCGCCCGGCAACGGCAGCTTCCACACGCGCGTCGGGCTGGTGGACGGGCAGCTGCGCGCCTCCTTCTTCGCCGATCGCGCCGTGCGCCACCGCGACGGCCGGCTGATCCCGGTGGATGTCGCGATGGGGGTGATGAGCCTGCCGAGCGGCGACCACATCGTCGCCTCGCTGCGCGACATATCCGAGCGCAAGCGCATCGAGCGGATGAAGGACGATCTGATGTCCACCGTCAGCCACGAGCTGCGCACGCCGCTGACGTCGGTGGTGGGCGCGCTGGGGCTGCTGCGCGCCGGATCCGCCGGTGCCCTGCCGGATGCCGCCCGCCGGCTGATCGAGATCGCCGAGAACAACTCCCGCCGGCTGATCCGCCTGATCAACGACATGCTCGATATCGACCGCATCGAATCGGGCAAGCTGCACGTGGCGCGCGATCCGATCGACCTGTGCGACGTGGTCGCGCGCGCCTGCGAGGGCAGCGAGGGGCTGGGCGCTGCGGCCGGCGTGCGGATCGAGTGCAGGCTGCCGAACGCCGCCGTGATCGTGGCCGGCGATGCCGATCGGCTGCTGCAGGTGGTGACGAACCTCGTCTCCAACGCGGTGCGCGCCTCGCCGCAGGGCAAAGCGGTGACGATCGGGCTCGCGGTGACGGCGGCGGGCAAGGCGCTGGTGACGGTGGACGACGAGGGACCGGGCATCCCGCCCGCCTTTCGCGAGCGCATCTTCGGCCGTTTCGAGCGAGCGGAGCGTGATGACGGATCGGTCGGCACCGGCCTCGGCCTCGCCATCTCGCGCGAGATCGTCTCGCGCCACGACGGGACGATCTGGTTCGAGGATCGTAGCGGCGGCGGCACCCGCTTCGCCTTCTCGATCGATCTGCGGCGCAGCGCGGGCACCGACGTGCTGGGCGATACGCGCCTGCTGATCTGCGAGGACGACGATGCGATCGCCGAGATACTGGAGGCGTTCGTCGCCGAGGAGGGCTATGCCAGCGAACGCGTGGCCAGCGCCGAGGAGGCACGCGCAGCGCTGGCGGCGCGCAGCTACAGCGCGCTGCTGCTGGACCTGAAGCTGCCGGGGGAGGGGGGCCTCTCGCTCGCGCGCACGCTGCGCGATCAGGTGCCGCCGGTGAGCCTGCCGATCATCATCGTCTCGGCCAGCGCGCCGGAGACGATCGGCGGCGGCGCGACCCCGCTCGACATCGTCGACTGGATCGAGAAGCCGCTGGAGCCGGAGCGGTTCGCCGCCGCGCTGCGCACCGCACTCGGCCGATCGGGCAGCAAGCGGCCGACGATCCTCCACCTCGACGACGATCAGGACGTGCTGGACGTGGTCGCCGCCGGCCTGCAGCCGGAAGCGCGCATCCTGAAGGCCACCGATCTCGGCACCGCGCGCCATCTGCTGCAGACCGAATCGCCCGACGTCGCGATCCTCGATCTGCAGCTGGCCGACGGATCGGGGCTGGATCTGCTGCCGATGCTGGTCGGCGCGGACGGCCTCGCCATCCCGACGATCGTCTACTCGGCGCAGGACATCTCGGCCGAGGCGGCGCAGCGGGTGGATGCGGTGCTTGTGAAGGCGCGCGGATCGCTGCCCGATCTCGCGGCCACCGTGCGGCGCGTGGTGCGGCAGCGGGAGTTGCAGTGATGGGCGGCATCCTCAACATCCTCTACGTCGACGACGACGACGATATCCGCGCCATCGTTGAGATGGCGCTGGGGCTGGATCCCACCATCCGCGTGCGGCTGGCGGCCGGCGGCGCGGCGGCGCTGACCCTGCTGGCGGGTGGCGGCTGGCGGCCCGAGGTTATCGTGCTGGACGTGATGATGCCGGGCATGGACGGGCCGACCTTGATGACGCACCTGCGCCAGCAGCCCGATCTGGCGCATGTGCCGATCCTGTTCATGACGGCGCGCGGCCGCGCCGCCGACGTGGCGCGCTATATCGAGCAGGGCGCGGTCGGCGTGATCCTGAAGCCGTTCGATCCCGTCACGCTGGCGCAGCAGATCCGCGCGCTGGTGCCGGCGGGCGGCGCGGCATAATCGACACCAATTCGGCAGCATCGGCCGCGCCGTCATGGCGCTGCCTCCGCCGGCGTGGATGATCGGCGCGGCGGAGGAGCGAGCCATGACCGAACTGTCCCGATTCGACGACGAGGCGCTGCGGGCGGAGATCGCGGCCGGGCGCGGGCAACCGGCGCCCGCCGCCGACCCCGCGGCGATCGTGCAGCAGATCGTCCACCGCGCGCAGGCGGGCGCCGGCATCGACTTCGACGTGTACGAGGCGCTGATCGGGCGCAACGACCTGGTCGAGACCAACTATCTCGAGCGCGGGCTCATGGCGGCGCGCGCGGTGTGCCGCATCAACGTGGCGGCGGTGGCCGGCGACGGCGGCGACTGGGGCACCGGCTTCCTGATCGGCCCGCGCCTGCTGCTCACCAACGCGCACGTGCTGGCGAGCCCCGCCGATGCGGCGCGCGCCACGGTGGAGTTCGGCTACGAGCTGGACGGCACCGGCCGGCTGAAGCGTACCACCCGCTTTCGCCTGACGCCCGAGGATGGCTGGATCGGCAGCCCGCGCGACGCGCTGGACTACACGATCGTCGCCATCGCCGCGCAGAGCGAGGACGGCACAACGCCGATCGACGCGTTCGGCTATCTCCGCCTCGATCCCCGCACCGGCAAGACGGAGGTGGGACAGTATGTGACGGTGATCCAGCATCCGGGTTCCGCCACCAAGCGCATCTCGCTGCGCGAGAACAAGGTCGTCAAATATGGCGACGACCATCATGGCGAGCGCGACGACTTCCTGTGGTATTCGTCGGACACGGCGCCAGGCTCGTCCGGTGCGCCGGTGTCGACCGACGCGTGGCAGGTGGTCTGCCTCCACCATGCCGGCGTGCCGCAGCGGCGGACGATCGACGGCGCGGAGCATTGGCTGCTGGCGGACGGCACGACGCTGCCGGCGGCGATCGCCCGCGACCTGCCGGCCGAGCGTGTCCGCTGGCTCGCCAACGAGGGCGTCCGCACCTCGCGGCTGATCGCCGACGTGCAGGCGCGGGCGGCGGCGCCCGGTTTCACCCTTAGTCCGCTGATCGACGATCTGGTGCAGGATGCGGGCGGGACCAGGCCGTTCGCCGGCACGATCCCCGGCCAGAGCATCGTCGGCCCGCCGCTATTCCCTGTCGCGGCCGCCGCCGTGGCGCCGGTGGTGCTGGAGGCGGCCAGGCGGCCCGCACGCCGCACCCACCCGATCGACTATTTCGACGATCGCGAGGGCTATGACGCCGATTTCCTGCGCGTGCCGATCGCCCTGCCCACCCTGACGGACGACGCCCTCCGCTTCGGCACGGTCGCGCCGGTCGCCGGGGCCGACGACGACGTGCTGCGCTACCGCCACTTCTCGATCCTGTTCAACGGCGATCCGGCGCGCAAGATCGCCTTCTACACCGCCGTGAACATCGATGGCGCGCGGTGGACGAACCTGGATCGCGGCAACGACAGCTGGTTCTACGACGCGCGCATCCCGCCGGAACTGCAGAATGGCGACGAACTCTACGGCAGCGAGCCCGTGCCCTCGAAGAACTATTTCGATCGCGGCCATCTCGTCCGCCGGCTCGATCCGGTGTGGGGCACGGCGGCGGAGGCGCAGCAGGCCAATGACGACACGTTCCACTGGACGAACTGCTCGCCGCAATATTGGGGGTTCAACCAGGGCCAGGATCTCTGGCAGGGGCTGGAGAACTTCATCCTCTACAATACCGACGAGGAGGATGTGCGCGCCTCCGTGTTCACCGGCCCGTTGCTGCGCGACGACGACGAGGCGCATCGCGGCATCCTGATCCCGCAATACTTTTGGAAGGTGATCGCGGTTACGGATGCGGCCGGCACGCTGTTCGCCAGTGCCTATCTGGTGAGCCAGCAGGCCTATGCCCGCGACATCCCGTTCGAGCGGCTGCCGATCGGCCCGAATAGCAGCGAGCCGGGCGAGAACTTCCAGGTGCCGGTCACGCGGATCGAGGCGGAGACCGGGCTGCGCTTCGCCGACGCGCTGCGCGCCGCCGACGTCTATGAGGGGGCGGCGGGCGGGCGCCGGCTGCGCAGCTACGCGGACATACGGCATCCGCGACGCTGAGGCCGGCGCCCCGCCCGCGTCACGCCTTGGCGCCGACCAGATGGAACATCACGCCCTGCGGATCGGCCGCGACGACGATGTGGTCGCCGCCCGGCACCTCCTGCGGGCCGTGCAGCACATTGCCGCCGCCGGCGGCGATGCGCGCCGCCGCCGCGTCGATGTCCGGCACGCGGAAATAATAGCTCCACATCGGCGGCGGGCCGGCCTCCTGCCGGGTCATGACGGCGCCGATCGGCGCGCCGCCATGATCGAGGAACACATAGTCGCCCAGGTCGCCCATCGGCATCGATCCGCTCTGCCGCCAGCCGAACTGCTCGCCGTAGAAGATGAGGGCGGCGGCCTGATCCGTGGTGGCGAGTTCGTGCCAGGCACAGTGGCCGATCGCCCTGGGATCGAACGCGCGGCTGTCGGACTCGCTGGCGCCCCGCATCACGTAGAAGAGGACGCCCTGCGGATCGGTCACCAGCGCCATGCGGCCGACGCCCGGCAGGTCGTTCGCCGGCATGTGGACCGTGCCGCCGCCGGCCGTGATCGCGGCGACGGCGGCGTCCACGTCGTCGACGCCCACATAGCCCAGCCAGCCGGGCCGCAGCCCGCCTTCCGCGGCACCGGCCGGCAGCGTCATCATCCCGCCGACGCCGGTCTCCGCGGTGGAGAAGATCGTGTAGCCGGGCGCCCCCTCGCCGCCGAAGGGCGCCGCCGCCCAGCCGACGACGTCTGCGTAGAAGCGGCCGGCGGCGTCGGGATCGGTCGTCATCAGTTCGTACCAGATGTGGGTGCCGTGGGGATTGGGCATGGCATATCCTCCGGTGCGGGGCGGGTCAGGCGTCGAGGATCGGCTGGAAACCGCCGAAGATCATGCGCTTGCCGTCGAACGGCATCTCCATGTCGCGCATCGCCGGATCGTCCATCATCTTCTTGACGCCGGCGTCGCGCACCTCCTTGGACGGCCATTCCAGCCAGGAGAACAGCACCACCTCGCCCTCCTCCGCCTTCACCGCCATGCGGAAGTCGGTGATCTTGCCCTCGGGCACGTCGTCGCCCCAGCATTCCACCATGCGCAGCACGCCGTAGCTCTTGAACATCGGCAGGGCGGCCTGCGCGTGGGCGATATACGCCTCTTTCTTGGCGGCCGGCACCGCCAGAACGAAGCCGTCGACATAGTTCATCGTCTCTCTCCTTGCTGAGGGTTGCCTAGAAGCTGTTCAGGTGCAGGATGTTGCCGTCGGGATCCTTCAGCCAGACGAGCGTCGCGCCACCCGCGACATGGACGTTGCCCTCCAGTGTCAGCCCTTCCATCGCTGGATAATGCTCGAACGTGACGCCCTTGCGTTCGAGGGCGGCGACGATCGCGTGGATCTCGTCGCCGCAGCCCCACACCACCGCGTTGGCGCGGTTGCCGCCGGCCGCGTCCGATCGGTAGACCACCAGTCGCGTCGATCCGGTCGCGAAGACGATCACCTCGCCGCTCTCCTCCACGATCGGCAGCTCCAGCACGTCGGCGTAGAAGGCGCGGGCGCGCGGCAGATCGCCGACGGCGACGATGGCGGAAGAGGCGATGTCACGCAGCATGGTCGGTTCCTTCCCCGGCGGTGGAGCGAGCGGCGATCAGCCGTTCTAGCTTGTCGAGCGCGCCGCTCCAGCCCAGGCGGTGGCCGTCGCGTTCCCCGGCATCGGGCAGGCGGGAGTGGGTGAGGGTCAGCTCGGTGCCGCCGGCGATTGGGCGCAGGTCGAACTCAAGCAGCGATTCCGGGTCGGGGCGGCCGATCCAGCGCCACGTCATCGCCAGCCGCGTCGGCGCCGCCACCTCCAGATAGGTGCCGACGCTCTCATGCTCGCTATCGTCCAGCATGCGGAAGCGCACGCGGAAGGCGCCGCCCACCCGCGCGTCCGCCTCGCTCAGCAGCACCGGGCCGTCGTCCGGCCCCCACCACCGGGCGATCAGCTCCGGGCGGATCAGGGCGGCGAAGACGGTGTCGGGGGAGGCCCGCATCCGTCGCACGATCGTGAGGCTGGTGTCGCTCATCGCGCCGCCTCCATCTCCTCGGCCACCGCCGTCAGGCGGTCCAGCCGGTCGCTCCAGAAGCGTTCGTAGCGGCTGAGCCAGCCCATCGCCTCCTCCATCGGCTGCGCCGCCAGCCGTACGGAGACGGTTCGGCCGCTCTTGTCCCGCCGGATCAGCCCCGCGCCGGCCAGCACGTCGAGATGCTTCATCACCGCCGGCAGCTTGATCGGCAGCGGCCGGGCGAGATCGCTGACCGACAGGCTTTCCTCGGCCTCCAGCCGCGCCAGCATCGCCCGCCGGCTGGGATCGGCCAGCGCCGAGAAGATCCGGTCCAGCCGTGCGGGATCCTGGTTCGGAGAGGCGTAATTGTTCACCATCTGGTAAAGTGTGAAACGATCCTGCGACCCTGTCAACCGGCCGCGCGCAGGCGCCGCTCGCGGTGCGCCCGGCCGTGGTCAGCACAGGTTCAGCGGAGATCGCCTACGGTGTCGGCACAGCTCCAGTCAGGACGATTCCTCATGCGTTTCATGCCCTTGCTCCTCGCCGGCGCGTTGCTCTCCGCCGGCACGGCGATGGCCGCCAGGTCCGCCGATCCGGAGGCGAAGATCGCCAAGGCGCTCGCCGGCCGCGTGCCCGGCGAGCCGGTCGACTGCATCAACCTGCGCGATATCCGCTCCAGCCGGATCATCGACCGGACGGCGATCCTCTACGAGACGAACGGCGGCCGCTATTATCTGAACCGGCCGGAAAGCGGCGCCAACTTCCTCGGCTGGGACGACATCCTCGTCACCGACACGCACAGTTCGCAGCTGTGCAGCATCGATATCGTCCGCCTCGTTGATCGCGGCAGCCGCTTCCCGTCCGGCTCGGTCGGGCTCGGCAAGTTCGTGCCTTATACCAAGCCGGGCAAGGCCAAGAGCTGGTAGCGGATCGGGCGGTCAGTTCGCCTCGATCTGGCGCTCGTCGTCGGAGGTGAGCGCCAGCGCGCGGAAGTCCAGCTCCTCCTGCAGCACCTGGTAGGTGTCCGGCCCCACCTCGTGCGTGGCGCGCAGCGCCTCCAGCCGCTTGCGCTCGGCCGTGATCGCCCGCAGGCCTAGCGCGCGGCGCCGCTCCAGCGGCTCTGGCGAGGGCGGGTCGGCCACGGCGGCATGCTCCAGCCGGTAGGCGTAGCGTAGATGCTCGGCCTCGTCGCCGGGCTCCCCGTCCAGGCTTCCCGTCGCCGCCTCCGCCAGCGCCGTGCGCGCCGATGCCAGCTCGCGATCCAGATCCTCCGTGTCGCTCAGCTTCAGCAGGCGGATCAGCGGGATCACCGTAGCGCCCTGCACCACCAAGGTGGCGAGCACCACGGCGAAGGCGGTGAGCACGATCACGTCGCGTTCCGGGAAGTCGCCGGGCAGGGCGAAGGCGGTGGCCACTGTCAGCAGCCCGCGCATCCCGCACCAGCCGACCAGCACGCCCTGCGCCAGCGTCGCCGGCTCATAGTCGCCGCGCAGCAGCCGCACCCGCTTCGCCACGCGGTTGTAGCCGATCACCCAGACCAGCCGGACGAGGATGACGCCGAGGATGACGAGGCCGGCGATGCCGAGCGCATGTTCCAGCCGCGCCGCCGGCATGCGGCCGACGATGATCCGCACCTGCATGCCCATCAGCAGGAAGGCGAGCACGTTGAGCAGGAAGACCACCGTCTCCCACACTGCATAGGAGTGGAGCCGCACGCGCGGCGGCTGGCGCAGCGCGGCGGTGCGCGCGATCGTCATCGCGAAGGCGACGACGCAGAGCACGGCGGAGAGGTGCAATTTCTCTGCGATGATCCACACCCAGAAGGTGTTGACGAACTCCAGCAGGTTGCCGCCCAGCGTGCCCGCGACGAAGCGGACGATGCGGCGGTAGAGCCACGCCAGGCCCACGCCCAGGGCGATGCCGCCCGGCGCCTCCAGCCCCAGCTCCAGCGCGATCGTGCCGTCTATGCCGCCGTGCTGCTGCACCGCGACGGCGGCGGTGAACAGCAGCAGCGCGGTCGCGTCGTTGAGCAGGCTCTCGCCCTTCAGCACGGCCAGCGTGCGGCGCGGCATGGAGACGCTGTTCAGCACCGCCATCGATGCCGCGGCGTCCGGCGGGGCGACGATCGCGCCCAGCGCCACGGCGGCCGCGATCGGCAGACCGGCGAAGGCCCAGCCGATCCACGCGACCACGGCGGCGGTGAGCAGCACCGCCACCACGGCCAGCGCGAACAGCGGCCGCCACAGCCGCCACACCACGCCGGCCGGAAAGTCGAACGCGGCGTCCAGCAGGGCCGGGGCGATGAACAGGGGCAGAGCGAGCGCCGGATCGATGCGGATCTGCGGCGCGCCGGGAACGAAGGCCAGCCCCACGCCGGCGGCGGCGAGCAGCGCCGGATAAGGCAGGCAGAAGCGGCGCGAGACCTGCAGCAGCAGGATCCCGCCGAGCAGCAAGGCGAGCAGGCTCTCGAAGAAGGTCATCCGGAGGAGTCAACCGGATCGGCGATCCGACGTTCCCGATCCCGATCCGTTGTTTATCGGCGCCGCCTTCGGCAGTCCGAGCCGCGGACACGGTGTCTCGGCTCGCACCGGCCTGTCGCGCAAGATCGGCGCGGCGGAGGCGATGGCGTCGACGGTGTCGGCGGTCGTCCATCGGCGCGGAAGCGCGGCTGGCGGCGCCTGCGAAGCCGCCTTCGCTTGGGTGGCGCGCGCGCCGTCCCTTGCCACGCCGCCACCGACGCGCCATCGCCCGGTCGCTCCGCCTGCCGCCTGGATCATGCCTTGCCCGCCTCCGCCCTGCCGTTCCGCGTCGCCGCGCTCTACCGCTTCACCCCGTTCGCCGACGCGGCCGGCTTGCGCGAGCCGCTCGCTCGTGCCTGCCGGGCGGCGGGGGTGCGCGGCACGCTGCTGCTGGCGCCGGAAGGCATCAACGGCACGATCGCCGGCACGGACGAGGGCGTCGCCGCCGCGCTCGCCCACATCCGCGCGCTGCCGGGCTGCGCCGATGTCGAGGTGAAGACGTCACGCGCCGCGACGCCGCCGTTCGATCGCCTGAAGGTGCGGCTGAAGCGGGAGATCGTCACGATGGGCGAGCCGGCGGTCGATCCCTTGCAGGGCGTCGGCCACTATGTGCCGGCGGCCGAGTGGAACGCGCTGATCGCGCGGCCGGGCACGATCCTGATCGATACGCGCAACGATTATGAGGTGGCGATCGGCAGCTTCGCCGGCGCGATCGATCCGGCCACCGCCAGCTTCCGCGATTTCCCCGCCTGGTTCCGCGCCAATCGCGCGGCGCTGGCGAAAGGCGAGGCGGCGCCGCGCTTCGCTCTGTTCTGCACGGGCGGCATACGCTGCGAAAAGGCCACCGCCTTCCTGAAGGCGGAAGGGGTGGACGAGGTCTACCACCTGCGGGGCGGCATCCTGCGCTACCTGGAGACGGTGCCGGCGGCGGAGAGCCGCTGGCGCGGCGAATGCTATGTGTTCGACGGCCGCGTCGCGGTGGCGCACGGCCTGGCGCTCGGCACCCACGCGCTCTGCCGCCCGTGCGGCCGCCCGGTGAGTGCGGCGGACCGCGCCTCGCCGCTCTACCGCGAGGGCGTGAGCTGCCCGGCCTGCTACGGTGCGTTGGCATCGCCGGGCGGGGCAGGGTAGAGCGCGGCGATGCTCCGCGTGTCCGAACTCAAGCTGCCGCTGGATCACCCGGCGGACGCGCTGCCCGCCGCGCTGGTCGCCCGGCTGGGCATCGCCCCCGCCGAGCTGACCGGGTGGGAGATCGTGCGCCGCGCCAACGATGCCCGGCGCAAGTCCGCGATCCAGATGGTCTATTCGGTGGATGCCGCGGTGGCGGACGAGGCGGCCGTTCTCGCGCGCTTCGCCGGCGATCCGCACGTCCGCCCGCGCCCGGATACGGCGTATCGCTTCGTCGCGCGGGCGCCGGCGGGGTGGGGCGGCCCGCGCCCGGTGGTGATCGGCGCCGGCCCGTGCGGCCTGTTCGCCGGGCTGATCCTGGCGCAGATGGGTTTCCGCCCGATCATCGTCGATCGCGGCAAGGTGGTACGGGAACGGACGAAGGACACCTGGGGCCTGTGGCGGCGCGGCGTGCTGGAGCCGGAATCGAACGTGCAGTTCGGCGAGGGCGGCGCCGGCACCTTCTCCGACGGCAAGCTGTGGAGCCAGATCAAGGATCCCCGCTTCCTCGGCCGCAAGGTGCTCGCCGAGTTCGTGAAGGCCGGCGCGCCGCCAGAGATACTGGTGGAGGCGCATCCGCACATCGGCACCTTCCGCCTTGTCACGATGGTGGAGAGCATGCGCGCCACGATCGAGGCGCTCGGCGGCGAATATCGCTTCGGCCGGCGGGTGGAGGACATCGACGTCGCGGTCGCGACAGACGGTACGCGGCAGGTGCGCGGCCTCCACTTCCACGATGGCGGCTATCTGGCGGCGGACCATGTGGTGCTGGCGGTGGGCCACAGCGCGCGCGACACCTTTCACATGCTGCACGATCGCGGCGTGCACGTGGAAGCGAAGCCCTTCTCGATCGGCGTGCGGATCGAGCATCCGCAGTCGTGGATCGATCGCGCCCGTTTCGGCGCGTGCGCCGGCCATCCGGATCTGGGCGCCGCCGCCTACTCGCTCTCGCACCACTGCGCGAACGGGCGGACGGTCTACAGCTTCTGCATGTGCCCCGGCGGCCGCGTGGTGGCGGCCACCTCCGAGGAGGGGCGCGTGGCGACGAACGGCATGAGCCAGTATTCGCGCGCGGAGTTCAATGCCAATTCGGGTCTGGTCGTCGGCATCGATCCGGCACGCGACTATCCCGGCCATCCGCTGGCCGGCATCGCCCTGCAACGGCACTGGGAATCCCGCGCGTTCGTGGCCGGGGGCGGCACCTATGCGGCACCCGGCCAGCGCGTCGGCGATTTCCTTGCCGGCCGCCCTTCCGAGGCGCTCGGCAAGGTCGTCCCCTCGTACAAGCCCGGCGTCCGGCCGACCGACCTTGCCGGGTGCCTGCCCGATTATGCGGTGGCGGCGCTGCGCGAGGCGCTGCCCGTGTTCGGCCGGCAGATCGGCGGCTACGATCATCCCGACGCGGTGATGACCGGGGTGGAGACGCGCACCTCCTCGCCGGTGCGGATCACGCGCGGGCGGGATTTCCAGAGCCTCAACACCGCCCGCCTGTTCCCGGCGGGCGAGGGCGCGGGCTATGCCGGCGGCATCCTCTCGGCCGCGGTGGACGGCATCAAGGTGGCGGAGGCGGTGGCGCTGAGCCTGCTGGCGGCGCGGTAGCCTTGGCCGGCCGCGCCTATAGCGCCAGGCCGCCCGCACTCTCCGGATGCAGATAGGCCGCGCTGAAATCGCCCACCTTGGCGAGCCCGGCCCAGTCCTCGATCGTCACCGTGCGGCGGTTGCTGGTGATCAGCCCGCTCACCCGCAGCCCCTGGAGGGTGCGATTGACGTGGATGGGGGTGAGGCCGGTCGCGTCGGCGATCTGCTCCTGCGTCATCGGCAGTTCGTAGCTGCTGCCCTCGCTCAGGCCGGCGGACCGCAGCCGCACGGCGAACTCGCAGAGCAGGTGGGCGATGCGCGAGCGCGCGTCCCGCCGCCCGACATTGGCGATCCATTCGCGGAAGATCGATCCGTCGACCAGCGTCTCGATCCACATCGCGCGGCCGATCGCCGGGTGGGCGAAGGCCAGCTCGCGCACGGCCCGCGCCGGCGTCAGCGCCACCTCGCCCGCCGTCAGCATCTGCACATTGTGGTCGGCCACGCCGAGCAGGGAGTTCTGCAGATCGAGCAGATCGCCGGCGATGTGGATCGAGACGATCTGGCGGCTGCCGTTGCCGACGATCTTGTGGCGATAGGCATAGCCGGAGAGCAGCCCGCAACAGTCCACGGGTTCGTCGCCCTCGCGCATGATGTGGCTGCCGCCGTTCAGCCGCTTGACGGTGAAGGGGAGGGCCAGGAAGGCCGCGCGATCCGACTGCGTCAGTGCCGTGCGGCGGGAAAGCTTGCGCAGTATCGGCGAGAGGACCGATTCCATCCCATCCTTCATCGATACTGCCGCGACCCCCGCCGATCCTCCGCCGATACCCGGCGCCGGCGGCGATGCCGTTCACGCGCGGGCACAGGTATCTGGAAGACAAGAATTATCTTCCCGGAACGATCGTCTTAGGCGCGCTCCGGAAGGGGCGCTCTAACCTGAATTAGCGGGCCGGCCGCAAGTCTCGGCGCCGGCGGGCGCGCGGTCAGTCGCTCGCTTTCGTCCGCGCGGCCGGGGCGTGGGCGCGGAACGTCTCCATCTGCGCCGCCATCGCCCGCACGAAGGCGGGTCGCGCCTCGCAGCGCGCGCGATAGGCGTCCAATGTCGGGAAGCGCGAGAGGATGCCGCTCGCTACCAGCTCCCGCAGCACCGTCGTCATGATGAGGTCGCCGGCGGTGAAGCGGCCTTCGAGATGATCCCGGTCGCCAAGCCACGCGGCCAGCGCCGTCAGTCGGCCGCACACCGCCTCCTCCACCTGCGGCCGGCGCTCGGTGGTCCACGCCTCGCCACGGTGAAAGGTGTCGATCGCCGCGAGGCTGGCGACGTGCGGCTCGACCGAGTTCAGCGCCGCGATCACCCACGTCGTCATTCGCGCCCGGCCGGCCGGGTCGCGCGGGCAGAGCGCCTCCGACTGGTCGGCGATGTGCAGCACGATCGCGCCGGATTCGAACATCTCGACCGTGCCGTCGCGATAGGCCGGCACCTGACCGAACGGCTGCCAGGCGCGATATTCCGCCGATTCGCGATCGCGCAGGCCGATCAGCGCCTCGCGATAGGGGAGGCCCGCTTCCTCCAGCGCCCAGCGCACGCGCAGATCGCGGACGAAGCCTTGGGCGAACGGCGGCACCCAGCGAAAGGCGGAAACCTCGATCGTCATGCGCGTCTCCCCGGAACGGTCTCGTCCGGAACCCTACGCTTCAGCCCGCGGCATGACCACGGCGGGCTGGATCGACGCGCCGCATGCGCTATGAAGCGTCTTTCCGTTCACGTAAGGAACAGCGATGACGTACACGCCGCCGCTCGCCGAACAGGGCTTCGTGCTCGAAACCGTCGCCGACCTGCCCGGGCTCGCGGCGCTGCCGCCGTTCGCGGATGCGACGGCCGACATGGTGGAGGCGATCCTCGCCGAGGGCGGACGCTTCGCCGCGGAGGCGTTCGCGCCGCTGAACCGCATCGGCGACACGGAAGGGGCGCGCTGGTCTGCGGACGGCGTGACGCTGCCGGCCGGCTTCCGCGAGGCCTATGCCGCCTATGTGGCGAACGGGTGGGGCGCGGTGGGCGCCGATCCGGCCTATGGCGGACAGGGCCTGCCCTTCGTGCTGGCGACCGCCGTGCAGGAGCAGCTGACCTCCGCCAACATGGCCTTCTCGCTATGCATGATGCTGACGCAGGGGGCGATCTCCGCCATCTCCGCGCACGGCAGCGAGGAGCAGCGCGCGCTCTACCTCTCCCGGCTGATCTCGGGCGAGTGGAGCGGCACGATGAACCTCACCGAGCCGCAGGCCGGATCCGACGTGGGGGCGCTGCGCACCACCGCCACGCCGGCCGGCGACGGCACCTACCGCATCAGCGGATCGAAGATCTTCATCACCTGGGGCGACCATGATCTCGCCGGCAACGTCGTCCACCTGGTGCTCGCGCGGCTGCCGGGCGCGCCGGCCGGCACCAAGGGGATCAGCCTGTTCGTCGTGCCGAAGTTCCTGCCCGGCGCGGATGGCGAGCCGGGCGCGCGCAACGACCTGCGCTGCGCCTCGATCGAACATAAGCTCGGCATCCACGCCTCGCCCACCTGCACGATGAGCTACGGCGACGAGGGCAAGTGCGTCGGCTGGCTCGTCGGGCCGGAGCATGGCGGCATGCGGGCGATGTTCACGATGATGAACCACGCGCGCATCGGCGTGGGCCTGCAGGGCCTGGCGGTGGCGGAGCGGGCCTATCAGGGCGCGCTCGGCTACGCGCGGGAGCGGGTGCAGGGCGGGCCGATCATCACCCACCCGGACGTGCGGCGGATGCTGATGACGATGCGCGCGCTGACCCAGAGCGCCCGCGCGCTCACCTACTACAACGCCGCCGCCGTCGATCGCGCCCATGCCGAGCCGGACGAGGGCGCCCGCCGCGCCGCGCAGGCGCTGGCCGATCTGCTGACGCCGATCGGCAAGGCGTGGGGCACCGACGTGGGCGTCGATGTCGCGAGCCTGGGCATCCAGATCTTCGGCGGCATGGGCTATATCGAGGAGACCGGCGCCGCCCAGCATCTGCGCGACGCCCGCATCGCCCCGATCTACGAGGGCACCAACGGCATCCAGGCGCTCGACCTCGTCGGCCGCAAGCTGCGGCTGGAGAATGGCGAGCCGGTGCGCCGACTGATCGGCGAGATCGCGGCCTTCGGCGCGGCCGGGGGCGACGGCCGCCTCGCGCCGATCCGTCGCGAGGTGGCCCGCGCCGCGGCGACGCTGGAGGAGGCGACGGCGGCGATCGTCGCCGACGGCCAGCGCGATGCGGCGGCCGGCGCCACCCCCTATCTCCGGCTGTTCGCGCTGGTGCTCGGCGCGTGGCTGCTCGGCCGTCAGGCGGAGGTGGCGGTCGCGCGGCTGGACGCGGGCGAGGGCGACGCCGCCTTCCTGGAAGCCAAGATCGCGACGGCCGCCTTCTTCGCCGCGCAGATCCTGCCGCAGGTGGATGGGCTGCTGCCGGCGGTGCGCGCCGACGCGACCCTGCTGTTCGCGCTGGACGAGGCGCAGCTCGCCGCCTGACGCGCGCCTGACCGGCTAGTCATATCGCCAGCTGCCGCCGCCCGCATCGCGCTCGCTAGAAGCGGTACGGAGAGGCGGCGCCAGGCCGCTCCCGCCGGTGGAGAGCGACATGCCGGAGAGCGTTGCGCCCGTGAGCGATGTGCCCGGCAGCGATGCGCCGGGCAGGGATGCGCGGCTGGACGCGCTGCTCAGCCGCGCCGAGATTTACGACGTGCTGACCCGCTACTGCCGCGGCGTCGACCGCTGCGATGTCGAGCTGCTGCGCTCCGTCTACCATGACGACGCGATCGACGATCACGGCATGTTCAAGGGGCCGGGCCACGCCTTTGCCGAGTGGATCGTCGCGTGGGAGCGCGAGAATATCCGCGGCTGCCAGCACTTCATCGGCAACTTCGCCTGCGAGATCGAGGGCGATACCGCCTTCACCGAAACCTACTGCATCTCGTTCAGCGAGGACATGAACGGCCGCAACGCGACCGTCTACAACCGCTACGTCGACCGCTTCGAGCGGCGCGGCGGCGTGTGGAAGATCGCCGATCGCCGCGTGGTGCTCGATCTCACCCGCACCGACGATGCGTCGCCGCCGTTCGGCGCGGTGCCCGGCTGGGATTTCACCTGGGGCCGGCGCGACCGTTCCGATCCGGTCTACCGGAACTGACGGCCAGGATCGGGGAGGAGCGAGGCATGACGCAGCAGTTCGCCGGACGCACGGCGATCATCACCGGCGCGGCACGCGGGCAGGGGCGGGCGATGGCGCTCGCGCTGGCGCTCGAGGGGGCGGACGTGGCGATCTGCGACGTCGGCACGCCGGATCTCGCCACCGTCGACTACCGGCTCGCGACCACCGCCGATCTGGAGGGGGTGGCGGACGAGATCCGTGCTCTGGGGGTGCGGGTGGTGGCGCGCACCTGCGACATCCGCGATCGGGCGCAGATCGATGCCTTCGTCGGCGCGGCGGTGGGCGAGCTCGGCCGCATCGACATCCTCGTCAACAATGCCGGCATCCTGTCCGGCAACCGGCCGGTGCACGAGATGCCGGACGAGCAGTTCGTGACGATGATCGAGGTGAACCTGATCGGCCTGTGGCGCGTCACCCGCGCCGTCGTGCCGCACCTGATCGCCGCCGGTGGCGGGCGGATCGTCAACGTCGCGTCCGCCGCCGGGCTGGTGGGCGCGCCCGGCTTCGGCCATTATTGCGCGGCCAAGCACGGCGTGGTCGGCCTCACCAAGACGATGGCGGCGGAACTGGCGCCGCACCGCATCACCGTGAACGCGATCTGCCCCGGCCTCGTCGATACGCCGATGGTGACGCACTCGGCCGGCCAGCTCGCCGGACAGCTCGGCATCACCGAGGACGAGGCCTATGACGCCTTCCTTACCGTCCACCACATCAAGGAGCGGATCACGCCCGAGCAGTCGGCCGCGGCGGTGCTCTATTTCGCCGGCGAGGCGGCGCGGGTCGTGACCGGTGCCTGCCTGGCCGTAGACGCCGGCTGGACGGCGACGTGAGGAGAAGGCGATGAGCGACGCCACCCGCACCGGCGGCTGCCTCTGCGGGCAGGTGCGCTACACCGTGCCGGCGGAGCCGCTGGCCACGGCGATCTGCCACTGCCGCAACTGCCAGCGCCAGTCCGGCAGCGCGCTCTCGGTGGTGGCGGTGTTTGCGCGCGATGCGCTGGCGGTGACGGGCGCGCTCACCGTCTACGAGGATCGCGGCACCAGCGGGCAGACGGTGTTCCGCCAGTTCTGCGGCCGCTGCGGATCGCCGGTGCTGACCGATACGGAGCGGGCGCGCGAGCAGGGCGTCATCTTCGTGAAGGCGGGCACGTTCGACGAGGTGGCGGATCTGAAGCCGACGGCGCATTATTGGGTGAAGCGCGCCCATCCCTGGCTGCCGCTGCCGGACGACGCCACCCTGCTGATGCAGGAGTGAGGCACTAGGCACCCGACGGTCGCGCCGTCACCTCTCTGTCGCCAGCCCGCCGGCGTGGAACTGCTGGACGACGTTCACCACGAGATCGATCACCGTGCGCGCCCGCGCCGGATCCTCCCAGATGTCCGAATTGAGCGCCACGCCTTCCACCACCACCCAGACGAAATCGTTCATCGCATCCAGTTGCGTCGCGTCGCGCCACTCGGGAAAGACCTTCTCGATCTCGGCGCGCCACACGCGGTCGTAGCGGCGGGCGCGCTCGACGAAGATCGGGCGCAGATCGGCATCCGTGCGTGAGGCGAGGTGCAGCGCCAGATAGGCGCGATACTCCCGCTCGTGGCAGCTCTCATAGGCGACGGTGATGCCGTGGAAGCGTGCCGTGCGCTCCTCGTCCGACAGGCGGCGGATGCGATCGAGGAACCGCTCCATCCGCTTGTAGAGCGCATATTCGATCACCGCCGCCATCAGGTCCAGCTTGGCGGCATAATGATGCAGCATCGCCCCGCGCGACAGGCCGGCGCGATCGGCCACCAGCTGCAGCGAGCAGCCGGCATAGCCCCCGTCCGACAGGCAGTCGAGCGCGGCCTCCAGCACCACGTTGCGGGTCTCCAGGCTCTTGCGCCGCTGCCAGCTCGCCTCCCCGATGTTGCCGTCATGGGTCAGGCTGTCGGGCAGCAAGGTGACGAGGGCGTCATGGGTCATGCGACAGTCCATAGCGCGAACCTTAGCATCGGCATGAAAAAGAACGATCGGTCTGTTTTCTATCAGAAACGCTAGGTATCCGCCCGGGGCGGGGAATGAGAGTTTTGCCGCAGCAAACTCGCGGCCTCGCGAAGGCAGAACCTGCGGAGAGAGATGTGGACGACACGACCGCGCGTTTCCGCGCCGACCGGCATCCGTCAGAATCCTATGAGGACATTTTGGAGCGCGATACGCGCGCCATCCCCGATCATCTGCGCCAGGGGCCGACGCGCGACCTGGGCGACGAGGGCATCCCCGCCAGCGACTATTATGATCGCGATCATTTCGCGAAGGAGGTCCGCCACGTCTGGCTGAAGGTGTGGCAGTGGGCCTGCCGCGAGGAGGACATACCGAACCCGAACGACGTGTTCGTCTATGAGAATGTCGGCAAGAACATCCTCGTCGTCCGCCAGGAGGATGGCGGCATCAAGGCGTTCTACAACAGCTGCCTGCACCGCGGCCGCAAGCTGGCCGACGGGCCGGGCAACAAGGTGGACCTGCGCTGCAAGTATCACGGCCTGGCGTGGCACTGCTCGGGCGCCTTCAAGCACAATCCGATCGGCTGGGATTTCCCGCAGTTCCAGCGGATGGACATGAGCCTGCCGGAAGTGCGCGTGGAGACGTGGGGCGGCTTCGTCTTCGTCAATTTCGATCCGGCGGCGAAACCGCTGATGGACACGCTCCAGCCGCTGGCCGACCATTTCGACCGCTACGATTTCGCCAACCGCTACAAGGCGGCGCACACCTCCAAGGTGGTGCCGTGCAACTGGAAGGTGATGGCGGAGGCGTTCATGGAGAGCCACCACACCATCGTCACCCATCCGCAGCTGGCGCCGTTCCTGGGCGACGTGAACAGCCAGTATGACGCGCTCAGCGATCATGTGACGCGCCAGTTCACCGCCACCGGCGTGGTGAGCCCGATGCTCGCCGATCGCCGGTTCGGCGACATGGACATCTTGAAGGCGATGGCGGCGGCGGGCGGCAGCCATGTCGCCGGCGGCCGGAGTTCCCGCAAGGACGGCGAGGTCGCCAAGCGGCCGGTGCGGGCGCGCGAGAGCGTCGGCACGCCCGATGCGCTGGAGGAGGGCGTGACGGCGCGGATGCACACCTGCGAGGTGACGCGGGCGGCGCTGGGCGCGGAGGACGGGTGGGATTATGCCCAGGTCTCCGATGCCGAGATCATCGACGCGCTGCTCTACAACGTCTTTCCGCACATGAGCTTCTGGGCCGGCTACGCGCCCAACGTGGTCTATCGCTGGCGGCCGAACGGGCTCGATCCCGAAACCTCGATCATGGACGTGATCATCCTGAAGCGGGTGCCCAAAAACGGGCCGCGGCCGCAGCCGGTGAAGGAGCACCGGCTGGCGCTGGACGAGGACTGGTCCTCCTCGCCGATGCTCGGCGCACTGGGCCCGGTGTTCGAGCAGGACATGGACAATCTGCCGCAGGTGCAGGAGGGGCTTCGCGCCTCCGGCACCGGGCTGGTCCACTTCGCGCTCTATTCGGAAATGCGCATCCGGCTGCTGCACGTGCTGATCGCCCGGATGATCGCGCAAGGGGAGGCCCGGGCGGGCGCCTGACGGCCCGCCGCGTACGAGCGACAACGACAACAGAGGGGGAACGGGGATGAGGAACGGTATGTTCGTCGGCGGGCGCGCGCGCCTGCTGCCGGCCGCGATGATGCTGGCCACCACCATTCTGGCCGGCATGGCCGCGCCGGCGCTGGCGCAGGACGCATTGTCGGCGCAGCCGCAGCCGCAGCAGCCGGGGGCCGCCGGCGGCGCCGCGCCCGACCGCGCCGATACCGGCGTGGAGGAGATCATCGTCACGGCGCGCAAGCGCGACGAGACGCTGCTTCAGGTGCCGGTCGCCGTCTCCGCCGTCAGCGCCAGCGACCTGAACCGCTACGCCGCCACCGATCTGGGCAAGATCGGCCAGCTGGTGCCGCAGGTGATCCTGGCGAAGTCCGGCGGCGGCGGCGCCGGCGCCTCCTTCACCATCCGCGGCATCGGCTCCTCCGCGCTCGACGCCGGCATCGACCAGACGGTGGCGCTGAACCTGGACGGCCTGCAGATCAGCCGCGGGCGCCTCGTCACCCAGAGCTTCTTCGATCTGCAGCAGGTGGAGGTGCTGAAAGGCCCGCAGGCGCTGTTCTTCGGCAAGAACAGCCCGGGCGGCGTCGTCTCCGTCCATACCGCCGGCGCGACGCGCGACTTCGAGGGCTATGCCCGCGCCGGCTACGAGTTCAAGGCGGACGAACGCTTCGTCGAGGGCGCGGTCTCCGGCCCGATCACCGATACGCTCGGCTTCCGCCTGGCGGGGCGCGGCAGCAAGATGGCCGGCTATATCCGCAACGTCGCCGGCCCGCTCGGCATCCCCAGCGATCCGGCCAACCCCTCTCCCGGCGCCGCGCACGGCCGCGATCCGGGCACGCGCGAGATACTGGGCCGCGCCACGATCGAGTGGCGGCCGGGCAGCGATTTCAGCGCCGTGTTCAAGCTGTTCGGATCGCGCCTGCGCGATCATGGCGAGACATCCGGCACGGAGCTGAAGTGCCAGGGCAACCCGCAGACGCTGGATCTGCTGAGCGGCGTCTTCGTGCAGGATCCCTATGGCGACTGCAAGCTGAACGGCCGCCGCTCGCTGGGCGCGCTGAACCCGGTGCTGGCCGCCGGCTATCCGGAATCGAACGGCGGCGTGCCGATCACGCGCTACTCCGCCGTGCTGTCGTCGCTCACGCTCGACTACAAGGTCGGCCCGGTCGCGCTCACCTCGGTGACGGGCTACTGGCGCTACAAGAATGACAGCTTCGACAATTTCGCCTTCGATGCCACGCCCACCGTGTTCGGCGCCAACCTGGACAAGAGCCACGCCTTCACGCAGGAGCTGCGCGCCAATTCCAGCTTCGACGGACCGATCGATTTCGCCGCCGGCCTCTATTTCGAGGATGGCGGGCGCGATACGCGCGGCAACGGCTTCATCGCCAATGTCGGCGCCGATGCGCGCAACGGCCAGTATAACAACTGGTCGCTGCTCAGCTTCAACAAGACGCGCGCTTATTCCGCCTTCGGCCAGCTGATCTGGAACATCACGCCGCAGATCGAGCTGGCCGGCGGCGTGCGCTACACGCATGAGCGCAAGCGAGTCCGCCTGGGCAACTCCTTCGTCAATCAGAACCTGGTCGCCTTCGGCCTCGTCGCGACCGAGGGGCAGTTCACGTCCGGCCGCTTCAGCGACGACGACTGGTCGCCCGAGGCGACGCTCTCCTACCATCCGACCAGCAACACCACACTCTACGGCGCGTACAAGACGGGCTACAAGTCGGGCGGCTTCTCGAACCCGTCGATCCTGTCGTTCGGGCAGACGGCGGCGGATCTCGGCTTCCGCTCGGAATCGGCCGAGGGTGGCGAGCTGGGCGCCAAGGGATCGTTCATGGGCGGACGGCTGGCGCTGAACGCCGCGCTCTACCGCTACAAGTTCAACGGCCTGCAGCTCACCTCGTTCAACCCCTCGCCGCCCTCGTTCACGATCCGCAACGCCGCCTCGGCCCGCACCACCGGCGCGGAGGTGGACGGCAGCTACCAGATCACGCGCGACTTCCAGTTGCGCGCCGCCGCCGGCTACAACCGCGCCAAATATCTGAGCTTCCCGGCCGCCCCCTGCTATCCGGGGCAGACGCTGGCGCAGGGCTGCACCGCCGCCAACACGCAGGATCTCTCCGGCACGGCGCTGGTGCGCGCGCCGAAGTGGAACGTCACCGGTGGTTTCAGCTACGATACGCTGATCACCACGGCGGTGAAGCTCGGCGTCTCGGGCGACGCGAATTATACGAGCGGCTACTGGCTGCAGGAGAACCAGAATCCGGTCGCCTGGCAGCAGGGCTTCGCCCGCCTCAACGCCAGCCTGCGGCTGCATGCGGAGAATGATGCGTGGGAACTGGCGCTGATCGGCCGCAACCTGACCAACAAATATTACGGCGTCGCGGGATCGGACAAGCCGTTCGGCACCCCGGACGAGATCTGGATCAGCATCGGCCGCCCGCGCGAGGTGCTGCTCCAGGGCACCGTGCGCTTCGGCAACCGCTAGACGAAAGGCCCGCATGACCAGCCTCGCCACCGCCGCCCCGCCGGCGATACCCGACCACGTACCGCCCGATCGGATCGTAGACTTCGACATCTTCCAGCCGGCGGGGGTGGAGGAAGACTATTTCGCGGCGTGGCTGGCGCTGCAACGGCCGGGCGGCCCCGATCTCGTCTGGACACCGCGCAACGGCGGCCACTGGATCGCGACCGGCGGCGAGGCGGTGCGGCAGCTGTGGGGCGATGCCGCCGCCCTTTCCAGCGAGGTGCTGGCGGTGACGCCGGGGCTGGGCGACGTGATGCGCTTCATCCCGCTCCAGCTCGATCCGCCGGAGCACGGGCCGTATCGCAACGCGGTGATGCGCGGCTTCGCCAGCAGCCACATCGCCCCGCTGGAGCCGCAGGTCGTCGCCTTGGCGAACGACCTGATCGACGGCCTGATCGGGCGCGGCACTTGCGAGTTCGTCGAGGAATTTGCCGAGGTGCTGCCGGTCAACCTGTTCCTCACCCTGATCGGCGTGCCGACCGAGGATCGCCCGCGGCTGCGCGTCTTCGGCAAACAGCTGACCCGGCCGGACGGATCGATGACGGTGGAGGAACTGGCGCAGGCGGTGGACGACTATCTCTGGCCGTTCCTGCAACAGCGGCTGGAGATGCCGGGCGACGATCTGTTCAGCCGCATCCTCTCCGTGCCCATACAGGGCCGGGCGTGGACGGTGGACGAGGCCAAGCGGATGTGCCGCAACCTGCTGTTCGGCGGGCTCGACACGGTGGCGGCGATGCTGGGCATGGTCGCGCTGCACCTCGCCCGCAATCCGGCCGACCAGGCGCGGCTGCGGGCCGAGCCCGATCTGATCCCGGCCGCCGCCGACGAGCTGATGCGGCGTTACCCCACCGTCTCCGTCAGCCGCAACCTGGTGGCCGACGTGGCGGTGGACGGGGTGGAGATGAAGGCGGGCGATCTCGTCTACCTGCCCAGCGTGCTGCACAATCTCGATCCGCGCAGCTTCGACGCGCCGCAGGAGGTGCGCTTCGATCGGAAGCTGAACGCGGTGAAGCACACCACGATGGGCGCCGGCCCGCATCGCTGCGTCGGCGCGGGGCTCGCGCGGATGGAGGTGATCGTGGTGATGCGCGAGTGGCTGCGGCGGCTGCCGCCGTTCGCGCTCGATCCCGATCGGCCGGTGACGATGAAGGGCGGCAATGTCGGCGCCTGCACGGCCGTGCCGCTCGTCTGGCAGCCGGCATGATCGGCGCGGCTCCGGCGACGCTCGCCGACCTGATCGATCGCGCCGCGATCGCCGATCTGCTGAACGGCTACGCCTACGGCATCGACCGGCGGGACTGGCCGCTCTACCGCTCGATCTTCACCGACCGGCTGGAGGTGGATCTCGCCTGGTCCGGCGTGGACGCGTCGATGCCGGCCGACGAGTGGGTGGCGACCGTCCGCGCCACGCTCGCCCCGTTCGACGCGACGCAGCACCGCATGACGAACATCGCGATCGATCTCGGCGCCGACGAGGCGATCCTGCGCACGCAGATGACGGCGCGGCACATGCTGGTGGAGGACGGCGCGGAACGGCATCACCTGATCGGCGGCTACTACACGCATCGCGTGGTACGCGCCGGCGGCGGCTGGCGGATCGCGCGGCTGGGCCTGACGATCATGTGGGAACAGGGCGATCGCGGCCTGTTCGATCGCGCCGCCGCGCGCGGCCCGCGCACCCGGGCGGACGTGGGCGAGCAGGGCATGCAGGCGGGCGGGGCATGAAGGCGGGGGATGAGATGACGACGCTCGACGAACTTGCCGCCCGTGCCGCCATCACCGACGTGCTGCACCGCTACGCCCGCGCGATGGACCGGATGGACGCGGACCTCGCCCTTTCCTGCTGGCATCCCGGCGGCACGGACGATCACGCGCCCCTGTTCGCCGGCACCGCCGAGGGCTTCGTCGCGTGGCTGTGGCCGGTCCATGCGGCGATGGTGGCGACGCGCCACGTGATCTCGAACATCCTGATCGTGGTGGACGGCGATCGCGCCGCCAGCGAGTCCTACTGGACCGTCACCCTGCGGATGACGGCGGACGACGGCACCCTGCACGACATGTTCGGGCAGGGCCGCTACGTCGACACGTTCGAGCGGATCGACGGCGTCTGGGCGATCCGCCACCGCCAGTCGCTGCACGACTGGGATCGTATCGATCCGGTCGGCCCGCGCATGGGCGAGGCGGATGCGCCGATCGCGGTGACGCCGAACAACCCGGAGGTCGCGGCCAAGCCCGTCGCGCGCGATCGCAGTGACCACAGCTATGCCGTCCTCACCTTCAAGGAGCCCGTTCGTTGACCATCGACTCGTTGTTCGCCCCGCTGGATCTCGGCCGCGTCACGATCCGCAACCGCGTGGCGATGGCGCCGATGACGCGTCAGCGTTCCACTCTGGACGGCGTGCCGACCGACCTGAACGTGGAATATTATCGCCAGCGCGCGGGCCTGGGGCTGATCGTGACGGAGGGCGTCTACCCGTGCGACATGGGTAACGGGTATCTGTTCACCCCCGGCCTCCACACCCCGGCGCAGGTGGCCGGGTGGCGCCGCGTGGCGGAGGCGGTGCATGGCGAGGGCGGGGCGATCTTCGCCCAGGTCATGCATGTCGGCCGCCTGTCCGATCCGCTGATGCTGAACGGGCGGCAGCCGGTCTCCGCCTCGGCGGTGCGGCCCGATCCGCTGGCGCGCCACTATACCGTCACCTGTCCGCGTCCGAAGCGACCCTATCCGGAGCCGCGGGCGATGAGCCATGCCGAGGTGCTGGAGACGATCGACGCATACAAGGCGTGCGCCCAGGCGGCGCTGGATGCCGGGCTGGACGGGGTGGAGATCCACGCCGCCAGCGGCTACCTGCCGATGCAGTTCCTCTCCACCAACACCAATCTGCGCACCGATGCGTGGGGCGGCAGCGTCGAGAAGCGCGCCGCCTTCCTGCTCGCCTGCGTCGATGCCATGGCGGAGGTGGCGGGGCCGAAGTTCGTCGCGGTGAAGCTGTCGCCCGGCTGGTCGTTCCACAACGTGTTCGACGACGATCCGGTCGCCACCTACAGCCATGTCGTGCGCCAGCTTTCCGCGCGCGGCATCGCCTATCTCCAGCTCGGCGACTATGCCGTGGGGTGGGACGTCTACGGCACGCTGCGGCCGCTGTTCGACGGGCCGGCGATGGTGGTCGCGGGCTTCACCCGCGCCAGCGGCGCGGCGGCGATCGCGGCGGGCACGGCGGATATCGTCGCCTACGGCCAGGCGTGCATCGCCAACCCCGATCTGGCGGCGCGCTATCGCGCCGGCCAGCCGCTCAACCGGCCGGAGATCGCCACTTATTACACGCAGGGCGAGGAGGGCTATACCGACTATCCGGTCTATGCCGACGTGACCGACGAGGCCACCCTGCAGGACGTCGACGCCGCGCCGACCCCGCTCGACCCGAAGGTGACGGGCTGAGCGGTTGACGCTGCCCCGCCGCCGCCGCACCCTGAACGGGCGCGAGTCGAAGCGGGGTGGGCGATGGCGAGGCGGGCGATCAGAAGCGTGGCCGATATCTGGAACCGCGCCCTCGCGGTGATCCAGTCCGAGCCGCGCCGCCCGCGCGAGCCGATCCGCATTCCCGACGGCCACGTCCGCCCGCAGGCGCCAGCGCCGCAGCCGCCGATCGCGGCGGACGACGCGGACATCGTCGCCAAGCGCGATTACGTGATGGTGCGGCTGAACCAGCTGTTCCTGGCCGATCAGCGCCGCTGGTTCACCGAGATCGAGCCGTCCGTGTTCGCCAGCACCGAGTTCCTCTACGACGGCAAGGCCCGCACCGTGCCCGTCGTCGTCGGGCCGAGCCCCAAGGAAGGGCTGCCGAGCGGCACGGTGTTGAAGAACATGATGCTGTTCGGCCCGCATCCCTATCGCGGCGGTCCCTTCACCTTCACCTTCGTGCTCAACCAGATGCCCACCCACAATGTCGCCAGGGACGTGGTGGAGGTGGTGGAATCGGCCAGCGCCGCGCTCGCCCCCGGCCTGGGGCTGGAGGTTTACACCAGGATCGGCGGCATCGTGCTGGACGGGTTCGATCGGATCATGGGGCTGAACGGGGTGAAGCCGCTGATCGGCCTGCGCCAGACGATCGATCCGGACAGCGGCGATGCGTTCCCCACCGGCCGCTGGGCGCTGATCGATTCGGACGACGCGCCGGACCCGGACGAGTTCTGGGTGATCGACGACGTGCTCCGGAAAGGCCCGACGGCGGAGGCGGCGCTGCCCTATCGCGAGGCCGATTTCATGCTCTACCAGATCGCCCGGGTGCCGCCGCCCGGCCGCCGCGATCTGGATGCGCTGCCGTTCCACCCGCTGTGGATCGCCGCTTTGGCCGCCGCCGCCAAGAGCTCGGCCGGCGCCTGGGACGAGGCGAAGGCCAATCTCGCCGCCATGTTCAGCGCCGTCGCCGTCAGCCCCGATCTCACCTGGACGCAGGGCCGCGCGCTGATGGCCGAGCGGCTGGAGCAGTTGCGCGCCGTGCATGACGACGCGATGCGCCTGGCCGTAGCGAACGACGCCGCCGCGCCCGGCACCGCCGTGCAGGACAGCATCAGCGACCTGCTGCGGCTGCCCTGACGGCGCCATGGCGGCGGACACGCACTGCAAGCTGACGGTGGGCGCGGACAATGTGCGCCTGGAGGTGGCGGGCGAGGTGTTCACCGCGCCTGTCCGCCACAGCGATCTCACCGCCCGGGTCGTCCGCCGCATGGACCGCCTCGTCACCGACCAGAAGGACGAGCCGGGCCTCGGCGACAAGGACGATCTCGCTTTGCTCGGCGCCGTGCTGTTCGAGACCCTGCTCGGCGGCCAGGCCAGCCGCCTGGTCGAGACCGCCGCGTTCGAGCGGCGCGCCGACCCGCTGCCGCATCCGCTGGCAAACGAGCTGCTGGACCGGCTGAACCGGTTCGAGAGCGAGCAGGCGGAGTCGACCGCCTGCTTCCGCATCACCCTGGCCTTCAGCGCGGCGGCCGGCCCGCTCGCCAACTATCCGTGGGAGATCATGTTCGTCGCCGATCGCGACGGGCCGGGCTATTTCCTGGGCGACAAGGCCACGCTGGTGCGCACGACGCCGCCGCCGCCGCCGCGCATCGGCGAGCCGCGCGACCGGCTGGACATACTGGTCGGCTGGGCATCCCCCAGCCCGCACGCCGTGCTCGACAAGGCGCAGGGTGCCGCGGCGACGATCGAGGCGAAGCTTGGCGAGCGGATCGACGTGACCGTTCGCACGCTGGAGAAAATGGAGTGGCGGCAGCTGGGCCAGGCGCTGGAGGACCGGATGCCGGACATCCTGCACCTGATCCTGCACGGGCGCCATCGCGGGCTGGAGAGCGAGCTGGCCTTCCACCGATCGGCCGAGCAGCGGCGCCTGCTGGCCGCCAGAGCCGCCGCCACGCAGGAGGACGTGCCCGTCGACAATGCCGAATGGCACCCGATCGCCGATCTGGGCGCCCAGTTCGAGCCGCGCCGGCGGCCGCGGCTGGTGTTCCTGCACGCCTGCGACGTCGGCCGGTCGGCGCCGGAGGCGGAGGCGTTTCGCGGAGCGGCGATGACCCTGATCAGTGCCGGCGTGCCGTTCGTGATCGCCATGCAATATGCCATCAGCAACGAGGATGCGGAGCGGTTCACCACCGATTTCTACCGCAGCGTGGGCGAGGGCGTGCCGGTGGACGAGGCGGTGCGGCTCGCCCGCCGCCGGCTCGGCCGACGCTCGCCGGCGTGGAGCCATCGCCGCTTCGCGACGCCCGTGATCTACGCGTGCGGCGATTCGACCGTGCTCGCCACGCCGGGCGCGGTGAGATCGCCCGCGCCGGAGCCGCCGCCGGCGCGCACGGACCGGCCGGCCATGCCGCTGCCGCAGCTGAACCAGCAGGCCTGCCCGTTCAAGGAGGATTGCGGCGGCCTGATCGCGATGGGCGATCGCCACTGCGGCTGTGAGCGGCGGCGCACCTACGGCATCTGCCGGGCGGGCCATGCCAATCGCCCGATGGACGCGATCTGCTGGGTGCCGGGCTGCGGCCGCGACGTGCTGGTGCAGGCCACCGCCGCCGCGCCGGAACCGCGCCTGCGCAACGAGATGGGCAAGGCATGACGGAGGCCGGAACGCTGCTGGCGCCATCCACCGCGGCCGCGCTGGCGGAGGCCGGCACGCAACTCTCGCGCGCCGATCCGCTGACCGGGCTGTTCGCGCTGGCGATGATGGAGGCGACGCTCGCCGGCGTCGACCTGCGCACCGCCGCGCACCATCTGGCCGTGATGCGGACCGAGGTGGAGCAGCCCGCCTCCCTGTTCGCCATCGCCGATACGCTCACCGTGATCGCGGCGGACCTGCCCGAACAAGACGCGCTCGCCACGGTGCTGATCCGGCTGCGCGATCGCTGGACGGCGCAGGCCGTGTGCGCCTGGATCGAGCGGATCGGGGCGATGCTGCGGGCGGATGCCGAGGCGGGGCGGGTGGCGTGGCACGAGGCGATCGCCGCCGCCGTCGCGACCTTCCGCCACGACATCGCCGGCGCCATCGCCCGCGCGCCGCTGCCGCTGCCGTCCGGCCTCGATCCCGCGCCGGCGACGATCGCCGGCTGGATCGCGCTGGCCGACGGCAGCCGCTGGCGCGAGGCGCTACCGCTGTTCCTCCACCTGGGCTCGGCCGCCACCGAGGACGAGATCGTCCGCGCCCGCATCCTGACGATCCTGGCCGAGATCGAGGCCGTGATCCGCACCGATGCGGTGGCGGCGGAGCGCGCCGTGGCGGCGGCGGAGGCGCTGGCGCCGGACGATTGGCGCTGCCTGTTCGCCCGCGCCCGCCTGCTGGAGGACAAGGCGCCGGAGGAGGCCGAGCGCGCGCTGGATCTGGCCGCCGCCCGCGCGCCGCAGCAGGCCGAGATCCACAGCGTGCGCGCCCGGCTGCGCCTGAAGCTGGGCGATGCGGACGGCGCGGCGGCCATCGCGGCGCAGGCGGCGGGCTGCCCCAGCTGGCCTTCCTACGGCCTGCTGGCGCAGATCGAGACGTGGGGCAACCCCGCGTTGTTCCCCCGCCTCGGCGATCAAATCCCGGCACTGGCCGATCGCGCCGCGGCGCTGGCCCGCACGCCGGCCGACGCCTATGACGCGCTGCTGCGCACCGCCGACGCATACGGCGCGAACGGCGTGAGCGAGGCGGCGCTCGCCTGGTATGCGCGGGCGGAGGCGCTGGATCCGCAGCGGATCGACGCGTTCGTCAATCGCGGCCACCTGCATCTGGCGCTGAACGATCCGGCCGCCGCTGCCGCCGATTTCGAGCGGGTCGTGGCGATCGCGCCCGGCGCGGTCGACGGCTACTGGGGCCTGGCAGTGATCGCCGAGCAGGCAGGCGACTGGCCGGCGCTGGTGCGGCAGGCGGCGCACAGCATCGATCGCGCGCCCGACTGGCGGCCGGGCATCGTCGGCCGGCTGCGCGCGCAGGCGGAGACCGCGATCGACTATGCCAATGCCGATCTGGCCGCGACCCGCGACTTCTACGATGCCGTGCGCGCGCTGGCCGGCCCGGCGTTCGAGCCCACCTATCGCAACCTGCTGGGCAACCTCGCTTTCTTCCAGGGCAATCACACCGGGGCGGCCGACGAGTATCGCCGCGCGATCGCCGCCGCCGAGGCGGAGCCGGACGCGCGCTTCCACGGCAACCTGGCCCTGGCGCTGGAGGAGATCGACGCGGCGGACCCGTCGACCGACGTGATGCTGGCCGAGGCGATCGCCCAGGCCGAGCGTGCGCGCGCGCTCGACCCGGAGGAGCGCGACTATCAGGACTATCTGCGTCGCTTCGAGGCGACCCGTCAGTTCGTCACCCGCTACGGCCCGGCGGCGCGCGCGCTGCTGCCCGACAAGTCGCGCCTGCGCATCCTGCTGGAGCCGGCGCTCACCCTGCTCGTCACCGACGACGACGGCGCCGGCGGCCAGCGGCTGAGCGAACGCTTCGCCGGCCACATCGCGGCGCTGCGCGAGGCGATCGGCCAAGAAGCGCGCTTCACCCTCTGCGGCGTGACCGTGACGGACGCGCCGGAGCGGGCCGACACGCCCGGCTGGTGGGCGCTGGAGGCCGGCGGAGCGGAGGTGGAGAGCGGATGCGTGCCCGCCGACATGGACGTGGAGGCGTTCCTCGCGCTGGTGGAGGCGGCCGTGCGGCGGCACCTGCCGCGCTTTCTCGGCCTGGAGGAGGGGCTGGCGATCTCCGCACGATGTGAAGGGATCGAGCCGCTGGGTGCGGCGCCGCTGCGGCTGGCCGCCTTCACCCGCAACGCGCGCGCGCTGCTGGCCGAGACCGGCAGGATCGATCCCGCCACAGACGCGCCGCGCCTGCTCGCCGGGATCGACCGGGCGCCGCCGATCGCCGAGCGCGGCGGTGATCTCGTCGCGATGGAGCGGCTGGACGGGCGGCGCGCGCCCGACGGGCCGGACATCGCCGCCGCCTTTCCGCTCGCGCAGGAGCAGACGCATCTCCGCATGGGCGTGATCGTGCCGCTGATCGGCGTCTCGACCGATCCGGCGATGCCGCCGGGGGCGTGGCAGGTCGGCCAGCTGCCGGACGCCATGGTGCCGGCGGACGACCGCGATCCGCCGATCGACGAGCTGCTGCCGGCGCTGCTGACGGGCTTCGCCGGCCTGCTGATCGCGCCCGATGCGCTGCGCTGGCAGATGCAGCATGTGCGCCAGAGCGCGCCCGATATCGTCGCATGGGCGGATGCGGCGATGGACGAGGCGGGCCTGCTTCGCCGGCTGCGGGCGCGCGTCGAAACCGGCGGCTCGATCCGCAACCTGCGGCAGGCGATCGAGGACATCCTGCTCGGCGAGTGAGCGCGGCGGCAGAGGGATGCGCGATCAGCCCTTCGCGGCGATCGCCCCCATCTCCTCCAGATCGAGGTCGCGTTCGAGATCGTGCAGCGTCTCGTCCGCGATCGCCTGGGCGCGGTGCAGCCGCACGAGCTCGGCCCGGCCGGCCGCCACGGCGGCGAGGATCACGTCATAGTGGGAGGCGATGGCGTGCTCGCGCTCCTCATCCGTACCGCTGAACTCGGCCGATATGGTCGCGCGCCGGCGGTAGCTGTCGAGCAGGCGGGGGTGGAGCAGGCTGCCGTCCGCCGCATAGGCCACGCGCTCCACCGCCTCATATTGCGCGCGCAGCATCGCGCGCTCGGCCTCGATCAGGTCCAACGTCGGCCGCGCCGCCGCATCCTCGCGCGGGGCCACCAGGCGGATGACGAGGCCGAGGGTGGTGCCCTGCACCAGCACCGTCACCAGGATCGCGGCGAAGGCGGTGACGAGCATCAGGTCGCGCCCCGGCATTGCGGCGGGCAGGGTGAGCGCCACGGCCAGCGTCACCACGCCGCGCATGCCGGCCCAGCCCATCACCGTCGCCGCGCGCGGCCCGAGCGGCGCGACGGAGCGGCGGCCGAGGCGGGCGAGCAGCGCCAGCACCGCATCCGCGCCGAACACCCAGGCGAACCGCGCGAGGGTGAGCGCGGCGACGATCGCCAGCACCGGCAGCGCCATCCGATCGACCACCACGCCGAGCCCGCCGACGCGATCGAGCACGCCGCGCAGCGACAGCCCGATCAGGATGAACACCGAGGCTTCGAGCAGAAAGACCATCACCTGCCAGAAGGCGACGCCGCGCAGCCGCACGCTGGCGGTGAACAGCACATGCTGATACCAGCCGCAGACGAGCCCGGCCGTCACCGTGGCGATCACGCCCGATACGTGGAGCGCCTCGCCGGCCAGATAGGCGGCCCAGCAGACGAGGATCGAGGCGGCGACGATCAGATAGTCGTCGCCCAGCTTCCGAACCAGCAGCGCCCACAGCCCGCCGATCGCCGCGCCGACGATCACCCCGCCCGCCACCAGCAGCACGAAGCTGCCCAGCGCCGCGCCGGGGCTGAACGCGCCGGTGAGCGTGGCGGCGACGGCGAAGCGGAACAGCACCAGGCCGGTGGCGTCGTTCAGCAGGCTCTCGCCCTCCAGCAGCGCCGCCAGCCGGCGCGGCAGCCGCACGCGCTGCAGCACGGCGCGCGCCGACACCGCATCGGGCGGCGAGACGATCGCGCCCAGCGCCACGCATGCCGCCCACGGCAGCGCCGGCACCAGCATGTGGGCGACGACCGCGACCACCGCCGTGGTGAAGACCACCGCGCCGACCGCCAGGGAGAGGATGCCCGCCAGATGGCGGCGGAAGTCGGCGATGGCGGTGAACCACGCGCCATCCATCAGCAGCGGCGGCAGGAAGATCACCAGCACCAGCTCCGGATCGAGCGCGATCGCCGGCAGTCCGGGCACGAAGGCCAGCGCGCCGCCACCGATCAGCAGCGCCACGGCCGGCGGCAGGGATAGCCGGTGCGCGGCATAATGCAGCGCCAGGATCGCCAGCAGCATGGCGATGACGAGTTCGAACACTTCCGTCGGATGCACATCGCCCCCCAGCCGCACCGCCCACGCCGCCGATCATCGCATCGGCCCGCGCGCCAGACCAGCGCCGATCGCGCGATCGCCATGGAACCGCCGGCAGGGGGACGATGGTTGTGCGGCAGACGGAAGCGCGCCGCGCCGGCGCAACAGGAGGACGACCGCCGATGCCCGGCCAGCGCGCGATACCCGGCCGGTGCTGAGCGGAACGCCCGCGGGCCGCCGGCCCATCCCGCGCGCCGCCCGGATCGCCGGCTGGGCGATCGGCATCGTGTTGGCGCTGCTGCTGGCGCTGGCGGCGTTTCCCTGGGGGTTCGTCGCCGGAAGCGCGGCGGGGCCGCTCTCGCGCCTGGCCGGGCGGCCGGTGACGATCGCGCGGGCGCACCGCGTCGACTTTCTGTCGCTGATGCCGACCGTCGAGCTCGAAGGGCTGACGATCGGCCAGCCGGCCGGCTTCGGCACGGCGCCGCTGGCGCGGATCGCCCGCGCCCGCATCCGCTTCGCCGCGCTGCCGCTGCTGATCGGCCGCTTCCGCCCGCGCGCGGTGGAGATAGAGGGCGCGCGCCTGCTGCTGCTGCGCGACGCGAACGGCCGCGCCAATTGGGACGACGATGCCGGCCGCAAGCACAAGCGGCCGGCCCGTCCCTCGCTCCGGAGCCTCGCTATCGGCGACACGACGGCGCGGCTGATCGATGCGAAGCGCCACATCCGCCTCGATGCCGCGATCGCGTTGGCGCCGGGACGCGGGCTGACGATCGACGGGCGGGGAACGCATCGCGGCACGCCGCTGCAGCTGGCCCTGCGCGCGCGCGACGAGGCCGGACCTGTGGCGGTGGCGGTACGATCGCCGCTGGCCCGCTTGGCCGCCACGGTGCGGCCGGACCGGCCGTTCGACTTCGCCCGCTTCACCGCGCGGATCGACGCCGGCGGCACCGACCTCTCCTATCTCGACGACATCCTGCAGGCCGGGCTCTTCCCCACCCGGCCATTCGCCGTGACGGCCACGATCCGGCGCGACGCACCCGCCTGGCAGGTCAAGGGGCTGGCCGGCACGGTGGGCCACAGCATCCTCGCCGCCGATCTCACCGTGGCGAACAAGGCCGGCCGTACGATCCTGAACGGCACGGTAGATGCGCGCCAGCTCGACTTCGACGATTTCTCCTCGGCGGAGCAGCGCGCGGAAGGGGCGGCGCGGCGCGCGCGAACCGGCCCGCGCGTGGTCCCGGCGACGCGCATCGCGCTGGACCATCTCGGCAAGCTGGACGGCCGTGTCAGGCTGAACGCGCGGCGGCTGCTCTCCTCCACGCCGTCCGCCTTCCAGAGCCTTGCGGCCACTGCGACGCTAGACCACCGCCTGCTGCGGCTCGATCCGATCGACGCGGGCCTGCGCAGCGGCCGGCTGACCGGGCACGCCGTGGTGGATCACCGCGCCGGCCCGCCGCGCCTCTCCCTCGACCTCCGCCTCGCCGGCGCGCGGATCGAGCGGCTGCTGCTGCCCGCCGGCGAGATCGCCGGGCCGCTGGCGGCGCGGGTGCGCCTGACCGGGCGCGGCGACGACGTGCGCGCGGCGCTGGCGCGATCGGCCGGCAGGGTCGGCCTGGCCGTGACGGGCGGCACCGCGCGGCGCGACTACATGATCTATCTCGGCGGCGATCTGCTGAAGAGCGTGGGTGTCGCGATCGGCGGCAATGATGGCGCGCGGGCGACGGTCCGCTGCCTCGTCGCCGACTTCGCCGTTTCGGGCGGCCGGCTGGTGCCGCGCCCGCTGGTGCTGGACACGGAGATCGCGCGCGCCGACGGCAGCGGCCGCATCCTGCTGGCGGACGAGAGCATCGCCCTCTCGCTCGCGGGCCACGCCATCGATCCCGGCCCGATCCAGTCGACCGCGCCGGTGCGGCTGATCGGCACACTCTCCGACCCGTCGCTCGACATCCGCCCGCCGCGTGCCGAGCGCAAGGGCAAGGCCGGCATCCTCGATCGCATCGGCTTCCTGGTGCGGGGCCTGCGCACCGGCCGGCAGGCGGAGGCGCAGGCGGCGCCCTCGCACGCCAACTGCGCGGCGCTGAGCGCCGCCGCCCTCCGCTGATCGCGGCGCCGTTTGGCGTCGTCGCCGCGGTCCGCTAGGAGCCGCCGGATGAGACGATCGCAGCAGCCGGCATGGAAAAGGCACCGGGCGGGCGCGTGCCGCATCGCGCTGGCGCCGCTGGCTCTCTGCCTCCTCTCGGCGGCGGCGCCGTGGGAGGGCACCCTGGTGATCCACGTCGGCAACGTGCGCAGCGCGGCCGGCCGCGTGCACGCCGATCTCTGCCCCGAGCGCACGTTCCTGAAGGATGGCTGCGGCCGATCCGTCGAGGCGCCGGCGGTGCCCGGCACCACGATCGTGACGATCGCCGGCGTGCCGCCCGGCCGGTACGCCGTGCAGCTCTCCCACGACGAGAATGGCAACGGCCGGGTGGACCGCGGCCTGTTCGGCATCCCGAAGGAGGGCGTCGGCTTCTCGAACGACGCGCCGATCCGCTTCGGCCCGCCCAAGTTCGCCGACGCGGCCATCGACGTGCGCCCCGGCAGCCAGACGATCGACGTGCGGATGCGCTACTTCTCCGGCCCGTCCGGCCCGCCGGCGCCGCGATGATCGGCCGCATCGTTCCCGCCTGCGTGGCGGCGGGCATCCGCCGGCCGTGGTGGACGGTGGCGCTCTGCGGGCTGATCGCCTGCGCCGCGCTGGCGATCGCCATCGGCCGCTTCGCGATGACGACGGACACCGCCGCCCTGATCTCGCCCGATGTCGAGTGGCGGCGGCAGGAGCGGGCGATGGAGACCGCCTTCCCGCAGCTGCGCGATGCGATGCTGGTGATCGTCGACGGCGCCACGCCGGAACTGGCCGAGGACGGCGCGGCGCGGCTGGCGGCGGCGCTCGCGCCCGATCGCGCGCATTTCCGCCTGGTCCGCCGGCCGGACGGCGGCGACTTCTTCGCGCGCGAGGGGCTGCTCTACGGATCGCGGGCGGAGGTGCGCGCCGCCACCGCCGCGCTGATCGAGGCGCAGCCCCTGCTCGGCCCGCTCGCCGCCGATCCCAGCCTGCGCGGGGTGACGGGCGCGCTGGCGACGATGCTCGACGGCGTCGAGGCTGGCGCCACGCCGCTCGACCGCATCGCCCGGCCGATGGCCGCGCTGAGCGACACGATCGAGCGCACCTTGGCCGGCCGGCCCGCTTTCTTCTCGTGGCAGAACCTGCTCGCCGGCGATGGCGCCGGGGCGCGCGCGCCGCGCCGCCGGCTGGTCCTCGTCCAGCCCGTCCTCGATCATGGCGCGCTGATGCCGGGGGAGGCGGCGGGCGCTGCGGTGCGGGCCGCGGCGGTCGGGCTGCGGCTGGATGCGGCGCACGGCACGCGCGTGCGGCTGACCGGCGAGGTGCCGCTGGCGGACGAGGAGTTCGCGACCCTGCAGGAGAATATCGGCGCGGTGGGCGCGGCGATGCTCGCGGCGATGCTCCTGACCCTGTGGTTCGCCACCCGATCGGCCCGGCTGGTGGCGGCGATCATGGGCACGATCCTGGTCGGCCTCGTCGTCACCACGGCGGTGGGGCTGGTGGCGGTGGGGCGGCTGAACCTGATCTCGGTGGCGTTCATCCCGCTGTTCGTCGGCCTGGGCGTCGATTTCGGCATCCAGCTGTGCGTGCGCTTCAATGCCGAGCGGGCGGCGGGCGCCGCCCCGGCGCCGGCGATGGCGCGCGCGGCGGAGGCGCTGGGCGCGCCGCTGCTGCTGGCGGCGGCGGCGGTGTTCCTGGGCTTCGGCGCGTTCCTGCCGACTGCCTATGTGGGCATCGCCGAACTGGGCGTGATCGCCGGGCTGGGCATGGTGGTGGCACTGGCCTTCAGCGTCACGCTGCTGCCCGCTTTGGTGATGCTGATGCCGCCGCGCCGGCCGGCGCGCGAGGTGGGCTTCGCCGCGCTCGCCCCGGCCGATCGCCTGCTGGAACGGCGGCGCGGCGCCGTGCTGTGGGCCTTCGCGCTGGCGATGGCGGGCAGCATCGCGCTGCTGCCGTGGGTGGTGTTCGATTTCAACCCGCTGCACCTGCGCGACGCCCGCGCGCCGGCGATGCGCGCGCTGGCCGATCTGACCCGCGATCCGGATCGCACGCCCAACACCATCGACGTGCTGGCCGCCGGCCCGGCGGAGGGGGCGGCGCTGTCGCGCCGGCTGGCCGCCCTGCCGGAGGTGGCGCGGGTCGTCTCGCTCGACAGTTTCGTGCCGCAGGACCAGCCGGCCAAGCTCGCCGCCATCGCCGATGCCGCGCTGCTGCTCGATCTCTCGCTGAACCCGTTCGACGTCGCCCCGCCGCCCGGTGATGGCGAGACGGCCGCCGCGCTGGCCCGTACGGCGCGGCGGTTGCGGGCGATCGGCGGCCCGGCGGGGGGCGCGGCTGGCGCGGGCGCGCTGCGGCTGGCGACGGCGCTCGATCGTCTCGCCGCCGCTCCGCCGGCCATGCGCGCCAAGGCGGCCGCGGCGATCGTCGTGCCGCTCGGCGTGATGCTCGATCAGGCGCGGCTGGCGTTGCAGGCGGCGCCCGTCACCCGCGCCACGCTGCCGCCGGAGATCGCGCGCGACTGGATCGCGCCGGACGGCCGCATGCGCCTGCAGGTGCAGCCGCGCGGCGACGGCAACGACAATCGCACGATCCGCCGCTTCCGCGCCGCCGTCGCCACGGTGACGCCGGCGATCTCGGGCCTGCCGGTGGCGACGCAGGCGGCGGCGGATACGGTGGCGGGCGCCTTCGTGCAGGCCGGCCTGATCGCCTTTGCGCTCGTCAGCCTGCTGCTGTTCGCGGTGCTGCGGAACGCGCGGGAGGTGGCGTTCACGCTGGCGCCGGTGGTGCTCTCGATCTTCCTCACGCTGGGCACGTGCGTGCTGATCGGCCAGCCGCTGAACTTCGCCAACATCATCGCCTTTCCGCTGCTGTTCGGCATCGGCGTGGCGTTCCACATCTACTTCGTCATGGCCTGGCGCGCGGGGACGACCGGGCTGCTGCAATCGAGCCTCGCCCGCGCCGTGCTGTTCAGTGCGCTGGCCACGGGCACCGCGTTCGGCAGCCTGTGGCTCTCGGCCCATCCCGGCACCGCCAGCATGGGCAAGATCCTGATGATCTCGCTGGCGTGGACGCTGGTGTGCGCGCTCGTGTTCGAGCCGGCGCTGCTCGGCCCGCCGCGGCGGGGCAGGAACGCTACCTGAGCACCGGATCGGGCTTCAGCGGCGGCTGATCGAACGTCGCGTCGCTGCCCGCCGGCCCGCAGATGCGGGCGGAAAAGGCGGTCTGCGTGGTGCCGGAGCCGATGGCGACGGCGGCCGAAGCCGGCGTCAAGCAGCGGCTCTTGTCGTACACCTCGCCCGATACCCAGCGCAGCGGCGCGGTGACTTCGGCGCCCGCCGCGATGCCCACCGGCGGCACGGCCGGGCCGGGGTGCATGCCCGGCGGCGCGCGGCGCACGATCGGCAGCGGCTTGCCGGCGCCATCGTTGAAGGTGAGGCGCGGCAGCGCGGCCAGGCGACACGGCCGCGTGCCGACGTTGCGGATCACCAGCAGCGCCCCGCCGTGCGACATGCCGTTGAACGCGCCATTCTCCGCATCGAAGCCGAGCGACAGCTGGTCGGCCGCGCAGGCCGGCAGTGCCGCGAGGGCGGCCGCGAAGGCGATGATCGGCAGCATGGAACCCTCCGGATGAAATACGGGCGGAGAACCGGCGGCAGCGGAAAAGGTGCCTTCTCCTTTGGCCGGCCTGTCGCCTCGGTCTGTTCAGTTGCGGGTGAGGCCCGGCGCCGCGGCCGGCGCGTCCGATCCGGTCGCGGCCGGGCTGTCCGCCACCGGCGGCGCGGGATCGGCCAGCGGATCAGCCATTGGATCGGCGGCGGGGGCGGCCGGTGGTGCCGCCTCTGCCGCCGGGTCCGTCAGCGGATCGGTGAGCGGATCGGCCAGGGGGTCGTCGGGGGCGGCGGCCTCGCCCGGCAGGTTGCGGCCGGGCGCCTTCAGGGCGGCGATCTCCGCCGTGCGGCTCTGGAGGTAGACGGAGCGCAGGGTGGCGTAGGGATCCAGCGCGGTGTCGAACAGGGTCGTCAGCTCGGTATCCGATTCGGCGCGCTGGTCCAGCCCGGTAACGATCGCCCGGCCGACGCGGTAATCGGTGCGGGTGAAAGGCGATCCCACCGCCGTGGGCAGCACCAGGCCGTCGCCCGTGCCGCCGGCCAGGTCGCGCAGCGTGCTCGGCCCCAGCAGCGGGATGAACAGGTAGGGGCCGGGCTTCACCCCGTAGAAGCCCAGCGTGTCGCCAAAGCCGTTCGGTCGGTGGGGCAGCTTCTCCGGCGTGGCGACGTCGATCAGCCCGCCCACGCCCAGCGTGCTGTTGATCGCGAAGCGGCCGAAGGTGCGCAGCGCGCGACCGGGCCGCAGCTGGAGCATGTCGTTGAGGAAGACGACCGGCTCGCCCAGATTGCTGAACGCGTGGCGTAGGCCAGAGCGGAGCACCTTCGGCACCACCGTCTTGTACCCCATCGCGAGCGGCCGGATCACGGCCTTGTCCAGCCCGCGGAAGACGCGGAACATGAAGCGGTTGAAGCCTTCCAGCGGATCGCCGGGCGTCCGCGCGGCGCGGCCAGGAGCTTCCGGCGGAGCCTGCGGAGGTGAAACCGCTTCCGCAGCGTCCACTGCCGACGCCCGCTCGGCTGCGGGAGTGGATGCGGCCGGATCGGGCGCAGCGGCCCCGGCGCCGGGCGCGCCGTCCGTCGCTGCCCCCGGCGCCGCCAGCGCCAGCGCGACGGCGGGGAGCAGGGCGATGGCGCTCACCCGCCGGCCTTTGCGGCGAGCGCCTCGACATGATCGACCAGCGCCCTGGCCCCGCCGGTCTGCAGCACGCGGGCGAAATCGGCGCGGCGGGTGGCGAGCTGGCTGATCGAGTCGCGATAGAACACGTCGATGATCTTCCAGCCGCCGGCCCCCTGGCGCAGCCGATAGGCGATCGCGACCGGCTGGCCGCCCGTACCGGACAGCGTGGTGCGCACCAGCCGGTCGGCCCCGCGGGCGGACACCTTGGGATCGATCGTGAAGCGCTGGCCGTCGAACGAATCGAAATTGTCGGCATATTGCGCGATCGTCATGCGGCGGAAGGCGGCGACCAGCGCGGCCTGGTCCGCCGGCGCGATCGTCGTCCAGCCGGCGCCCACCACCAGCCGCGTCATCAGCGGCAGATCGAAGCTGCGGTCGACCACCGGCGCGATCACCGTCATGCGGCCGCGCGGCCCCGCCTTGGCGCCGCCCTTCATCGCGGCGATCAGCGCGTCGCACAGCGCCTGCACCGGCGCCCGCGCGGGGTCGCCGGCCTGCGCCACGGCCGGTGCCAGCGGCAAGGCGAGGGCGATAAGGAGGCCGCAACGGGACAGACGCATGATGGGGCTCGCTTGCTGCGGTGCAGGGCGCATACCGCCGGCCGGTCGTGCGGTCCAGCCCGGCGGGATAAGCCGCTTCGGCGCGGCCTGACCGGCGTGGAGCAACATTTCGGCTTTTTGAACCGCGCCGGCGCGGCTAATCAGGTGTCGCCGCGCGGAAATCAGGGTCGCGTACAGGCACGGAGCATTTCGAGGGAGAACCCGTGACCCATCTGGCCGACCCGTCCGCCGCCGCCAGCGGCAGCACATCCCTGCGCATCGTCCTGGCCCAGCCGCGCGGCTTCTGCGCCGGGGTGGTGCGCGCCATCGACATCGTCGAGCGCGCGCTCGATCTGTACGGCGCGCCCGTCTACGTGCGGCACGAGATCGTCCACAATCGCCACGTCGTCGATCGGCTGCGGCGCAAGGGCGCGGTGTTCGTCGAGGAGCTGGCGGAGATTCCGGCCGGCGCGCGCACCATCTTCAGCGCCCACGGCGTGTCGCGCGAGGTGGTGGCGGAGGCGCGCGGGCGCGACCTGCCGACGATCGACGCCACCTGCCCGCTCGTCACCAAGGTGCATGTGCAGGGGCGGCGCTATGCCAGGGCCGGGCGCGCCGTGGTGCTGATCGGCCATGCCGGCCATGCCGAGGTGATCGGCACGATGGGGCAGATCGACGCGGCGGTGCACCTCGTCTCCACGGCGGAGGACGTGGCGGCGCTGGCGCTCGATCCGGCCACGCCGATCGCCTACGTCACCCAGACCACCCTCAGCGTGGACGATACCCGCACCGTCATCGCGGCGCTGCACGCGCGCTTCGCCGACGTCGCCGGGCCGGACGTGTCGGAGATCTGCTACGCGACGCAGAACCGGCAGACCGCCGTGCGCGCGCTGGCCGAGGTGAGCGACCTGCTGATCGTGGTGGGCGCGCGCAACAGCTCCAACTCCAGCCGGCTGCGCGAGATCGGCACCGAGATGGGCGTGCCGAGCTATCTGGTCGACGATGGCGACGGCGTGGATCCGGCGTGGCTGGAGGGGGTGGCGACCGTGGGCCTCACCGCCGGCGCGTCGGCGCCCGACGAGCTGGTCGAGAGCGTGATCGCGGCCCTGCGCCGGCTGCGCGCCGTGGAGGTGACGCAGCTGGACGGGGTGGAGGAGAATGTCGAGTTCAGCCTGCCGGCCGAACTGCGACACGCCGATATGGCCTCGCGCGCCGCGGCGGAGTAGGAGCAGGCCATGACACTTCCCCTGAGCCAGGTGGCGCGGATCGGCGCCTACACCGTCCGCCAGCACATCAAGGGCGGGCGCTACCCGCTGGTGCTGATGCTGGAGCCGCTGCTGCGCTGCAACCTCGCCTGCAAGGGCTGCGGCAAGATCGACTATCCCGATCCCATCCTGAACCAGCGGCTGAGCTTCGACCAGTGCATGGCGGCGATCGACGAGTGCGGCGCGCCGGCCGTGTCGATCGCCGGCGGCGAGCCGCTGCTGCACCGGGACATGCCCAGGATCGTCGAGGGCTATATCGCGCGCAAGAAGTTCGTGATCCTCTGCACCAACGCGCTGCTGCTGAAGAAGAAGATCGACGACTATCGGCCGTCGCCCTTCTTCACCTGGTCGATCCACCTGGACGGCGATCAGGCGATGCACGACAGATCGGTCTGCCAGGACGGCGTGTACGACGTCGCCAAGGAGGCGATCGCGCTGGCGAAGGACAAGGGCTTCCGCGTGCAGATCAACTGCACCGTGTTCGACGGCGCCGATCCCGCCCGCTTGGCCGGCTTCTTCGACGAGATGGAGGCGATGGGCGTGGAGATCACCATCTCGCCCGGCTACGCCTATGAGCGGGCGCCGGATCAGGCGCACTTCCTGAACCGCACCAAGACCAAGCAGTTCTTCCGCGACGTGTTCGCGCGCGGCCGGGGCGGCAAGGCGTGGACCTTCACCAACTCGCCCCTGTTCCTCGATTTCCTCGCCGGCAACCAGACCTACGAGTGCACGCCGTGGTCGATGCCGCTGCGCACCGTGTTCGGCTGGCAGAAGCCCTGCTACCTCGTCGGCGAAGGCTATGTGGAGACCTTTGCCGAGCTGATGGAGGGCACCGAGTGGGACAGCTACGGCGTCGGCAAATATGAGAAATGCGCCGACTGCATGGTCCACTGCGGCTTCGAGGGCACGGCCGCGACCGATTCGATCCGCCATCCGCTGAAGCTGATGCGCATCGCCCGCGGCGGCGTGCGCACGGACGGGCCGATGGCGCCCGACATCAGCCTGGCCGGCCAGCGCCCGGCCGAGCAGGTCTATTCAAGCCATGTCGAGGCGGAACTCGCCAAGATCGGCAAGCTCGATCCGAAGGCCGCCAAGCGCGTGGTGCGCGCGGCCTAGCGCGCGGAACGCCCGATCCGCGCCGATGCCGGTGCGGATCAGCGCGGGCAGCTGCGCCGGGTGCCGCGCCAGCGAGGCGAGCACCGCGCCCGGCGCCATGCCGCCATCGGGTCTCATGCCGATCAGGGCGGCCGGCGGCAGGCTCTCGTCCGCCCGATCCGATATGGTGCGCAGCGCGGCGAAGGGCCGGCCGTGGCGGGCGGCGACGCGGCGGGCGACGTGGCTCTCCATGTCCACCGCGACCGCCCCGGTGGCGGCGCGCAGCGCGCGCTTCTGCGCGGCGGTGGCGAGGATCGTGTCGCTGCCGGCGATGGATGCGATGAGGGGCGCCGCCATCCTATTCGCGGCGGGAGGGTGGACGAGCCGGCGGCGCATCGCCGCCACCACCGTCGCGTCGCCGTCCAGCACCACGTCGCCCGCCCGCAGCGCCGGATCGAGCGCGCCGGCCAGCCCGCTGGAGAGGATCAGCGCCGGGCCGGCCCGCGCTAGCGCGTCCAGCGCCGCCTCCAGCCGGTCCGCGTCGCCGCCGCCGGCCACCGCCGTGACATCGCCGCCCGGCCGCGCGATCAGGCTCGCCTCGCGCGTCAGCCCGCAAGCGACGATCAGCCTCACATGCCGTGCGCCACATGCGCGCTGTTCGAGCGGGTGAGGTTGCGGTAGCGGGCCAGCGCCCACAGCGGGAAATATTTCGGATAGCCGTGGTAGCGCAGGTAGAACACGCGCGGGAAGCCGCCGCCGGTATAATGTTCCTGCCCCCACAGCCCGTCCGCCGCCTGGTGCGCCGCCAGCCACGCGATGCCGCGCGCGACCGCCGGATCGTCGACCAGCCCGGCCGCCATCAGGCCGAGCAGCGCCCACGCCGTCTGCGAGGCGGTGGAGGGGGCGGGGCGGTGGCCGGTGCGATCGAGCGCGTAGCTGTCGCAATCCTCGCCCCAGCCGCCATCCGGATTCTGGATTGCCCGCAGCCAGCCGGTGGCCCGCGCCACCATCGGGTGCGCGGGCGGCAGGCCGGCGGCGTTCAGCGCGCACAGCACCGACCATGTGCCGTAGATGTAGTTGACCCCCCAGCGGCCGAACCAGCTGCCGTCCGCCTCCTGCTCGCGCGCCAGATAGTCGAGCGCGGCCGTCATGCGCGGGCTCTCCGTCTCGCCGAGCTGGGCCAGCATCGAGACGCAGCGCGCGCTGACGTCGGCGGTCGGCGGATCGAGCAGCGCGCCGTGATCGGCGAAGGGCAGGTTGTTGAGGTAATGGTGATCGTTGTCGGCGTCGAACGCGCCCCAGCCGCCGTTGCGGCTCTGCAGGCCAACCGTCCACTCGACGCCGCGATCGATCGGCGTACGATCGGCCACGGCGGCGCGGTCCATCGCCATCACCACCACGGCGGTATCGTCCAGATCGGGATAATGCGCGTTGCCATATTGGAAGGCCCAGCCGCCGGGCCGCACGTCCGGTCGCTGCTCCGCCCAGTCGCCGGCCACGTCCAGCACCTGCCGCGGCGACAGCCAGCCGAGCGCGCGGGCGGCCTGCGCCTCGGCCGCCTCGGTGCCCACCTCCAGCATGGCGTGGGCGGCGAGGGCGGTGTCCCACACCGGCGAGACGCAGGGCTGGCAGTAGGTCTCGTCGTCGCGGTGGACGAGCAGCCGCTCGACCGATTCGCGGGCGATGGCGCGGGCGGGATGATCGGCCGGGTAGCCCAGCGCATCGAACATCATCACGCTGTTCGCCATCGCCGGATAGATCGCGCCCAGGCCGTCCGCGCCGTTCAGCCGCTCCAGCACGAACGCCTCGCAGGCGGCGATCGCCTTCGCCCGCAGCCGCCGCGGCCACAGCCCGTCGCCCGCCTTCAGCACGCGATCGAGCGCGCCGAAGCCGATCGTCCACAGCCGCTTCGTATCGGCCGCCTTGCTGCCGGGGCGGATCGGGCGGCCGGTATAAAGTTCATCCACTTTGTGGCCGAGCGGGTTGCGCGCGACGGGCTTCAGCGCAGCCAGCACCAGCAGCGGCACCACCACCGTGCGCGCCCAGTAGGACATGCGGGAGAGATGGATCGGGAACCAGCGGCCGATCAGGATCAGCTCCGGCGGCATCGTCGGCACCGCCGACCACGGGCCGGCGCCGAACAGCGCGAGCTGGATGCGGGTGAACACGTTGGTGGCCGCGGCCCCGCCCGCCGCCAGGATCGCGGCGCGGGCGCGGGCCATGTGCGGCGCCTCCACCGGATCGCCGATCATCTTCAGCGCATAATAGGCCTTTACCGAGGCGCTGACATCGAAGGCGCCATCGTGGAACAGCGACCAGCCGTGATGCGCGGCGGACTGGATGCGGCGGATGTAGCGGCTGATCCGCGCCTCCAGCGCGGCATCCACCGGCTCGCCGAGATAGTGGCGCAGCAGGACATATTCGGCCGGGATGGTCGCATCGGCCTCCAGTTCGAACACCCAGTGGCCGTCCGCCTGCTGAGCGCCGGCCAGCGCCGCCGCCGCGCGCGCCACCGCCGCCTCCACCGCGGCGGGGGCGGGGGCGGCGATGGCCTCGCCGGCGGCGGGATCGAGCGGCAGGTGCATCGGCCGCTCCTTACGCCAGCGCGCCGCCGCACGCCAAGCGCGCCGCCGCCTCGCCGGAGCGGAGCGCGCCCTCGATCGTGGCGGGCAGGCCGGTGTCCGTCCAGTCCCCGGCCAGGAACAGGTTGCGGAAGCGGGTGGCGGTAGGCGGGCGCAGCGCATCCTGTTCCGGCGTGGCGGCGAAGGTGGCGCGCTTCTCCTTCACGATCTGCCAGCGCGGCATCGGCGCGTCGGTGCCGAGCGCGCGGCAGATGTCGGCCCAGAAGCGCCGGGCCAGCGATTCGCGATCGGCGTCCACCAGCGCATCGGCGGCGCTGACGGTGACGGAGAGGCGATTGGGAAAGGCGAACAGCCACTCGGCCGTGCCGCCGAGCAGGCCGAGCATCGCCGGCGTGCCGGGCGGGGCCGTGCAGGCGAAGTGGCCGTTGACGATCGCGCGATGCCGGGTGGGCACGGTGAGGCCGGGCACCATCCCGGCGGCGATCCACGCCGGCACCGCCAGCACCACCGCCTCGTCGGGTGCGAGCGGCTCCGCGCCCGCGCCCCAGTCGAGCGCGTCGATCCGGTCGCCGGCGACGCGCAGCGCCCGCAGCCGCCGCCCGGTCGCGACGGTTGCGTCGTTCGCCGCCAGCCAGCGCAGCGCCGGATCGACGAAGGCGGCGTCCAGCGTGGGGGTGGCGAGGCGCGGCCGCATCGCCCGGCCGCCGCGCGCGATCGTCTCCCGCAGCACCGCCCCGGCGAGCCTGGCGGAGCCGTCCGCCGGCGCCGTGTTCAGCGCGGCGAGCAGGATCGGCTCGACGAAGCGGCGCCACAGCGGGCCGTCTGTCGGGATCCGGTCGCCGATCCGCCCCTCGCCGTGTCGCAGCAGGCGGGCGAGCGGCAGATAGTCGCGCGCGGTGGTGCCGGGCACGCGGCGGCCGGCGCGCAGCACCCACCACGGCATCGGGCCGTCGTTGATCCGCACCGTCCAGCGGGTGTCGGCGGCGAGATCGTGGAAGGCGAAGTCGGCATGGTCCGGCCCAGCGAGCGGTGCCGTGGCGCCGATCGCGGCGCGGAACCGCGCGACGGCGGCGTTGCCGGAGAGAACGAGATGATTGCCGTTGTCGATCGTGAGCCCAAGCTGGGGATCGTGATACGATCGGCAGCGCCCGCCCGCCTGCGCCGCCGCATCGGCGATCGCGACGGCGACGCCCGCCCGGCGCAGCGCGACCGCGGCGGCGAGGCCGGCCAGCCCCGCGCCCACGATCGTCACCCGCCGCACGGTGGCGCCGGGGCTCAACGCGTCAGGCTCAGCCGCAGCACCGTCCACAGCAGCGCCAGCTTGGAGACGCGCACCCGCCGTCGCGGCGCCCGCCACCCCTCCGCCGACATGCGGGCGAGCACCTTGGCGTAGGCGGCGGCCATCAGTCGCGGCGCGATCAGGTGGCCGCGTGGGCGCGTCGCCAGGATCGCCTGCGCCTCGGCATAATGCGCCTGCGCCTGCCGGGCGACGGTGCGGGCGACATCGTCTATGCGCGGATCGGCGATCACCTCCAGCGGCACGGTGATGGCGATGCCGGCGGCGACGATCGGCTCCCACGGCAGATAGACGCGGCCGATCGCGGCATCCTCGTCTATGTCGCGCAGGATGTTGGTGAGCTGCAGCGCGCGGCCGAGATGATGAGCGAGAGCGAGGCCGGGCGCCTCCTCCATGCCGAACACCCGCACCGAGAGGCGCCCCACGGCCGACGCCACGCGATCGCAGTAGAGATCGAGCGTGGCGGCCGGCGGCCAGCGTATGTCGCCGACGACGTCCATCGCCATGCCGTCGATCACCGCGTGGAAATCGGCGCGGGCCAGTTCGAAGCGGGACACCGCCTGCGCCACCAGCGCGGCCTGGCCGGGCGGGCCGCCGGCGTAGAGCGAATCGATGTCGTCGCGCCAGATCTCCAGCGCGGCGGCGCGGGAGGCGCGGTCGCCGACCTGGTCGTCGGCGATGTCGTCCACCGCGCGGCAGAAGGCGTAGATCGCGTACATCGCCTCGCGCTCCGCCTTCGGCAGCACGCGCATGCCGGCGTAGAAGGAACTGCCGGCCACCTGGGCCTGCAATGCGCCGGGAGTCGCCTTGGGGTTCATCGGCGCCTCGCGAACAGGTTGGCGGCGGCCGCGCCGGCGGCGAGCAGGGCCGCCTCCGCCTTGCCGTGGTGGACGCGCTGGCTCAGCGGATCGCGCGCCATCAGGCGCTTGGCGAGGCTCTCGGCCAGGCGGTGGATGATCGCCACCTCGGCGGAGAGGCGCCGGTCGCGGATCATCGCGGCGAAGCCGGCACTCTCGGCCAGCAGCCCCAGCGTGCGCCGGGCGAGCGCCGCGATCGTGGCGCGCAGCGGCGCGCCGGCGGCGGGTGCGGCGAGATCCTCGACGCGGGCGCCGTGCGCCGCCAGCGAGTCGGCAGGGATGTAGACGCGATCGAGCGCGCGATAGTCCGCCCCGCAATCCTGGAGGTGGTTGACGATCTGGAGGGCGGCGCAGAGCGCGTCGGAGGCGGGCCACGTCCGCCGGTCCTCGCCGTGCACGTCCAGCACGAAGCGGCCGACGGGCATGGCGGACAGGCGGCAATAGCCGATCAGGCCTTCCCAGTCGGCATAGCGGCGGACGGTGACGTCGCGTTCGAACGCGTCGAGCAGATCGTTGGCGTGGGCGGGATCGAGGCCGCGTTCCGCCATCGTCCGGGCGAGCGCCGCCGCCGCGCCCTCGCCCGACCCGGCCAGCCCGGCGCGCATCGCGGCCAGGTGGCGCAGCTTGTCGTCGGCGCTGGCGGTGGGGTGGTCGGCGATGTCGTCGGCGGCGCGGGCGAAGCGGTAGAACGCCATGATCGGCGCGCGGCAGGCGGGCTTCAGCAGCACGCTGGCGACGGGAAAATTCTCGTCGCGATGGCCCTTGCCGGAGCCGAGATCGGCGGCGCTCGCCATCAGCGGCCCACCGCCGCCTGCGCGCGGCCCTTCCACATGCCGCCGCGGCCGCGCACATGCTGCCACGCCGCGCGCACGGTGCAGCCGGCGTAGAAGGCGGCGATCGCCGGCAGTGCCACGCCCCACAACGGCGACCGGCGGTAGAAGCGCAGCATCGGCTGGAAGGCCAGCGCCAGCAGCGCCCACGCCACCGCCCCGCACAGCCGCGCCGCGCCATGGCCGAACAGGGCGAGCAGCGGCGGCGCGAGATAGACGAGCGCCAGCCCGGCGATCGTGCCGGCCAGCAGCAGCGGCGAGTAGCGCAGCTGGGCGTAGGCGGAGCGCGAGATCATCGCCGCCACCGCGCCGGCGTCGTCATAGGGGCGGATGCTGCGCGACCGATCGGTGAGGCCCAACCAGATCGGCCCCTGCCGCTTCATCATCGCACCCACCGCGCAATCGTCGATCAGGGCGGAGCGGACCGCGCCGATGCCGCCGGCCCGCGCCAGCGCGTCCGCCCGCGCCAGCATGCAGCCGCCCGCCGCCGCGGCGACCCCGCCCGGCCGGTTCACCCGCGCGAACGGATAGAGCATCTGGAAGAAGAAGACGAAGGCCGGCACCAGCGCCCGCTCGGCCAGGCTGACGCAGCGCAGCCGCGCCATCAGCGAGACCAGCGCCAGCCCGCCCGCCTCCGCGCGAGCGACCAGCGTGCGCAGCGTATCGGGCGCGTGGGCGATATCGGCATCGGTGAGCCACAGGTAGCGCGGCGATCCGGCGGCGGCGATGCCCTGGTGCACCGCCCACAGCTTGCCCGTCCATTCGGCCGGCAGCGGCGCGCCGCGGAGGATCTCCAGCCGCTCCGCCCCCGCGGCGGCGCGGGCGATGGCGGCGGTGCCGTCGCCGCTGCCGTCGTCCACCAGCACGATGCGGAAGCGGCCGGGATAATCCTGCGCGGCAAGGCTGGCGATCGTCTCGCCGATCACCGCCGCCTCGTCGCGCGCCGGCACCACGGCGACGACGTCCGGCCACGCGGCCGGCGCCGGCGGCACGGTCGTGTCCCGCTCCCGCGCCAGCCAGAAGCCGCCGTGGCCGGCCAGCAGGCAGAGCCAGATGGCCAGCGGCAATGCGGCGAGCAGCAGGCCGATCACCGCAGCATGCCCCGCGCCGCGAACCACCCGATCGCCTCGGCCAGCGCGTCCCCATAGGGTCGCGCCGCATAGCCGAGATCGCGCTCCGCCTTGGCCGAGCTGTAGAACATCGCGTGCCGCGCCATGCGCAGGCCGTCGAGCGTCAGGAACGGCTCCCGCCCGGTGACGCGGGCGATGCGCTCGTTCGCCCAGGCGAGCGGGTAGAGCGGCGCGCGCGGCAGTCGCACGGTGGGCGCGCGCCGGCCGACGATCCGCGCCACCGCCGCCAGCATCGTCGCCAGGCTCGCATCCTGCCCGCCCAGGATGTAGCGATCGCCGATGCGGCCCCGCGCCAGCGCCAGCAGGTGGCCGCGCGCGACATCGTCGACATGGACGAGGTTGAGGCCGCCGTCGACGAAGGCCGGCATGCGCCCGCTCGCCGCCTCTATCACGATGCGGCCGGTGGGCGTCGGCCGGATGTCGCGCGGGCCGATCGGGGTGGAGGGGTTGACGATCACGGCCGGCAGCCCGTCCTGCCGCACCATCCGCTCCACCAACCGCTCGGCGGCAACCTTGCTGCGCTTGTACGCGCCGACCACCTGATCCTCGTCGCCGGCGCGGGTCTCGTCGGCGGGCCTTGCGGGATCGGGCAGGATCGTGGCGACGCTGCTGGTATAGACGACGCGCTCCACGCCGGCGCGCAGCGCCGCCGCCATGGCGATGCGCGTCGTCGCCACGTTGTTGGCGACGATCTCCTCCGGATCGGGCGCCCACAGGCGATAGTCGGCGGCGACGTGGAACAGGTGCCGCGCGCCCTGCATCGCGCGGTCGACGGCCGCCTCGTCGCGCAGGTCGCCCTCGGCCAGCTCGCCGGGGAAATCGGCCAGGTTGCCGCGCGGGCTGGAGGCGCGGACCATACCGCGCACGCGCCAGCCCCCGGCGGCGAGGGCGCGCGCCACGGCCGAGCCGACGAAGCCCGACACGCCCGTGACCAGCACAAGATCCGCCTGCCGCTCCATCGTGCCCCGCGCTCGACCTTACGGGCGCCCTATACGGTGGCGCGCGATCGGGAAAGCCGCTGCTTTCGCGGCCCGCCGCCGGCAGGGCGGTTCACGATCCGATCGCACCGGATCACCGCGCCGGATTCCTCGTTTGTCGCGGTTTCCGAGCCGGCAGGTGATTCCACCTGCCTCCAAACCGCTCTAAGGCTCCGGCCATGGCGGCGATGCTCGACAGGATCGGTTCGGTGCTCGGCGCTTCGATGCTCGGCGGCGTGCTGCTGGCGCTGGCGGGGATCGGCAGCCTCTACATGCTGGCCTGCGCCATCCTGGTCCGCCGCTTCTTCCGGCCCACTGCGCCCGCGATCGCGCCGGCCGAGCCCGTGACGCTGCTGAAGCCGCTGCACGGCGCCGAGCCGCGCCTGGCCGAAAATCTCGCGAGCTTTCTCGGGGGTGGGGCGGCGCAGATGCTCTGCGGCGTCGCGCGGGCGGACGATCCCGCCGTCGCCGCGGTGGCGCAGGTGCGGCGCGCGATGCCGGGCGCCGCGATCGACCTCGTCGTCTCGCCCGCGCGCCACGGCGCGAACGGCAAGGTGGCGAACCTCGTCAACATGATGCCACGGGCGGCGTATCCGATCCTGATCCTCAGCGACAGCGATATCGTCGCCGGCGCCGATTACCTGCCGCGGGTCTGCGCCGCGCTGGCCGCGCCGGGGGTGGGGGCGGTGACGTGCCTCTATCGCGGGCGCGGGGATGCCGGCTTCTGGTCCCGGCTGGGGGCCGCCGGGCTCAGCTACCAGTTCCTGCCCGGCGCGCTGTTCGGCATCGTGGCGGGGCTGGCGCGGCCCTGCATGGGATCGACGATCGCCCTGCGCCGCGAGACGCTGGACCGCATCGGCGGCTTCGCCCGCTTCGCCGACGTGCTGGCCGACGACCATGCGATCGGCGCGGCGGTGCGGGCGCAGGGGTTGACGGTGGCGGTTCCCCCCATGCTCGTCACCCACGCGTCTGCCGAGCGCACGGCGGGTGAGCTGTGGCGGCACGAACTGCGCTGGGCGGCCACCGTGCGCGGGCTGGCGCCGGCGGGCTACGCCGGATCGCTGATCGGCTTCCCGCTGCCGCTCGCGATGCTGGGCGCGGCGCTGGCGCCCGGTCCGGCGGCTCTGGCGACCGTCCTGGCGGCGCTCGTCGCCCGCATCGCCGTGGTGATGGCGGTGGACCGCGCGGCCGGGGCGGCCACCGCCACGCCGCTGCTGCTGCCGCTGCGCGATGCCTTCGGCCTGGCGATTTTCATCGCCAGCTTCTTCGCGCGCTCGATTGATTGGCGCGGCGACCGGCTTAGAATGATGCCGAACGGCCGCATCTCGGCCGATCCGGAGATTCCGCGATGATGCGTACCCTTTTCCTGCAGGCGCCCTCCTTCGACGGCTATGACGGCGGCGCCGGCGCCCGCTACCAGATGAAGCGGGAGGTGAAGTCCTTCTGGTATCCCACCTGGCTGGCGCAGCCGGCCGCGCTGGTCGAGGGATCGAAGCTGATCGACGCGCCCGCCCACGATCTCTCGTGGGACGACATCAAGCATGAGGCGGACGATCGCGACCTCGTGATCCTGCACACCTCCACCCCCTCCTTCGGGCAGGACGTGCGGACCGCCGAGCTGCTGAAAGCGCGCAACCCCCGGCTGATGATCGGCATGATCGGCGCCAAGGTGGCGGTGGAATCGCAGAAGGCGCTGGAAGCATCGGCCGCGATCGACTTCGTCGCGCGCAACGAGTTCGACTTCACGATCAAGGACGTGGCGGACGGCATGCCGCTGGCCGAGGTGCAGGGCATCAGCTGGCGCGACGCCGACGGCGCGATCGTCCACAATCGCGACCGCGCCGTGATCGAGGACATGGATTCGCTGCCGTTCGTCAGCCCGATCTACAAGCGCGACCTGACGATCGAGAAATATTTCGGCGGCTATCTGAAGCATCCCTACGTGAGCTTCTACACCGGGCGCGGCTGCAAGAGCCGCTGCACCTTCTGCCTTTGGCCGCAGACGGTGGGCGGCCACAACTACCGCACCCGATCGATCGGCCACGTGATCGAGGAGGTGAAGTACGTCCTCGCCGAGATGCCGCAGGTGAAGGAGATCTTCTTCGACGACGACACGCTGACCGACAACGGCCCGCGGGTGGAGGAGCTTGCGCGCGCCCTTGGGGCGCTGGGCTTCGGCCGGCCGGGCTTCGGCGTCTCGTGGAGCTGCAACGCCAAGGCCAACGTGCCGCACGCCACGCTGAAGGTGCTGCGCGAGAACGGCCTGCGGCTGCTGCTCGTCGGCTATGAGAGCGGCAACCAGAAGATCCTGCACAACATCAAGAAGGGCCTGCGCGTGGACGTCGCGAGGCAGTTTACCAAGGATTGCCACGCGCTCGGCATCGTCATCCACGGCACCTTCATCCTGGGCTTGCCCGGCGAGACGCTGGAGACGATCGAGGAGACGATCGAGTACGCCAAGGAGATCAACCCGCACACCATTCAGGTGAGCCTGGCGGCGCCCTATCCCGGCACCTTCCTGTTCAAGCAGGCGGTGGAGAATGACTGGTTCGACGGCACCGACCACCTGCTGACCGACGGCGGCAACCAGATCGCCCAGCTCAGCTATCCGCACCTGCCGGCGAAGGTGATCTTCGACAAGGTGGAGGAGTTCTACAAGCGCTTCTACTTCCGCCCGCGCAAGATCGGCGCGATCGTGGGCGAGATGGTGCGCGACTTCGACATGATGAAGCGCCGCCTGCGCGAGGGCGTGGAGTTCTTCGACTTCCTGCGCCGGCGGAAAGAGGCGGCGTGATCCCGGCGGCGTGAGGCGGCTGATCGTCACCGCCGACGATTTCGGCGCCGCCGTCGCGGTCAACGAAGCGGTCGAGCAGGCGCATCGCCACGGCATCCTCACCGCCGCCAGCCTGATGGTGGCGGGCGCGGCGGTGGACGATGCCGTCGCGCGGGCGCGGACGATGCCGGCGCTGGGGGTCGGCCTGCACCTGGTGCTGGTCGACGGGCGGCCGGTGCTGCCGGCGGCACGCGTGCCGGCGCTGGTCGGCCGTGACGGGCGGTTCCGCGACGACATGGTGCGATCGGCCATCCGCATCTTCCTCGATCCGGCGGCGCGGGCGCAGCTGGCGGCGGAGATCGAGGCGCAGTTCGCCGCCTTCGCCGCCACCGGCCTGCCGCTGGACCATGTCAACGCGCACAAGCATTTCCACCTGCACCCGACCATCGCCGCGACGATCCTGCGCTTCGGCCGACGGTTCGGCATGGCGGCGGTGCGCGCGCCGATCGAGCCGCGCGGCGTGCTGCGCCGGATCGAGCGCGTGCCCGGCCGCGACGTGGCGGCGCCGTGGGCGCGGCGCATCGGCCGGGGGATGCGCCGGGCGGGCATGACGGTGCCGGATCAGGTATTCGGCCTCGCCTGGAGCGGGGCGATGGACGCGCGCCGCCTGGGCGGGCTGATCGATCACCTGCCGGCGGGCCTGAGCGAGATCTACGCCCACCCCGCGACAGCCGACGACTATCCCGGCCACGCGCCGGGCTATGCCTGCCGCGCCGAGCTGGCCGCGCTCACCGATCCCGCGATGGCCGCGCGGCTGGCAGCGCGCGGCGTGGCGACCGGCCGCTTCGCCGATTTCGCCGATAGCGCGGGGGAAGGCGCCTGAGCCGTTTCGTCCGTCCCGGCCTGCTGCTCGCCACGATCGCCGGCCTCGCCGCCGCGATCTGGTCGTTCGGCGCGGCCGGGATCGGCGACGTGCTGGCGATCGTGGCGCGGCTGGGGGTGGCGGGCTTCGCGCTCTACTGCGCCTGGTCGCTGGGCGTGTTCGCGATCCTCGGCGCGGCGTGGCTGGCGGCGATCCGGGGCGAGGGGTGGGGGCGCATCGGCCTGTTCACCGGCGGCCGGCTGCTGCGCGAGGCGGCGTCCGATCTGCTGCCCTTCTCGCAGATCGGCGGCATCATCATCAGCACGCGGATGCTGACCGCCGCCGGCATCGGCCGCTGGCGCGTCTACGCTTCGCAGATCGCCGACACGACGACGGAGCTGGCGAGCCAGCTGCTGTTCACGCTCTACGGCTTCGGCTTCGTCGGCGTCATGCTGGTCGGCACACGTCACCTGGCGGCGGTGCGCGGCCCGGCGCTGGCGGCGCTGGCCGCGCTGGTGGCGATCGTCGCCCTGCTGGTGGCGGCGCAGCGGTGGATGCTGCCGATCGCCGGCGGCATCGCCCGCCACCTGCTGCCGGGCGCGACCGGCGCCACCGCCGAGATCGATGCGGAGCTGCGCGCCACCTATGCCCGGCGCGGCCGCGTCCTCCTCTCCTTCGCGCTCAACCTGCTCGGCTGGGTGGCGAGTGCGGGCGGCGCGTGGGTGGCGCTCAGGCTGATGGGCATCGCCTGCCCGATCGCCACCGTGCTGGCGATCGAGAGCCTGATCTTCACCCTCCGCAGCGTCGCCTTCGCGGTGCCGGGCGGCATCGGCGTGCAGGAGGCGGGCTATGCGCTGATCGCGCCGCTGCTGGGCCTGCCGCTGGAATCGGCGATGGCGCTGGCGCTGGCCAAGCGGGCGCGCGACATCGCCATCGCGGTGCCCACCCTGATCCTGTGGCAGCTGGCCGAGGCGCGCGCCGTCACCCGCCGCGCCTGAGGCCTTGGCGACGCGGCTGCGAGCCCCCATCTGCCTGGCGAACCGCAAGGGAGATGAGGACGATGCCGGGTACGCGCAAGCTGGGGCGGCAGGGTCTGGAGGTCGGCGCGATCGGCCTCGGCTGCATGGGCATGAGCCAATCCTATGGGGCGGCGGACGAGGGCGAGTCGATCGCCACGCTGCACCGGGCGATCGAGCTGGGCGTCACCCTGTTCGACACGGCCGAGGTGTACGGGCCGTTCGCGAACGAGGACCTGCTGGGCCGCGCCTTCGCCGACCGGCGGGAGAAGGTGACGATCGCCACCAAGTTCGGCTTCGACATCGAGGACGGCAAGGTTGCCGGCGTGAACAGCCGCCCCGATCACATCCGCGCGGTGGCGGAGGCATCGCTGAAGCGGCTGCGGACCGACCATATCGACCTGTTCTACCAGCACCGCGTGGACCCGGCGGTGCCGATCGAGGATGTCGCCGGGGCCGTGGCGGATCTGATCGCGGAGGGGAAGGTGCGCTGGTTCGGCCTTTCCGAAGCCGGCGCCGCCAACATCCGCCGCGCGCACGCGGTGCAGCCGGTGAGCGCCCTGCAGAGCGAATATTCGCTGTGGGAGCGCAATCTGGAGCCGGAGATCCTGCCGCTGCTGCGTGAGCTGGGCATCGGTCTGGTGCCGTTCAGCCCGCTTGGCCGCGGTTTTCTCACCGGCACCGCGAAGCCGGCCGACGAGTATCCGGACGACGATTTCCGCCGCAACGATCCCCGCTTCCAGGGTGAGGCGTTCGCCAGCAACATGCGCGCCGCGGCCGTGGTGCAGGCGATCGCGGCGGAGCGCGGCGCGACGGCCGGGCAGGTGGCGCTGGCGTGGCTGCTGGCGCGCGGCGACGATATCGTGCCGATCCCCGGCACCAAGCGCCGGACCAATCTGGAGCAGAACGTCGCCGCCGCCGACGTGGCGCTTGCCCCGGCCGATATCGCCCGGCTGGACGAGGCGCTGCGCCCGGACGCCGTTTCCGGCGATCGTTACGGCGAGAAAATGATGGCGATGGTCGATCGCTGAGCCGTCAGGCGGGTCGCGGGTCGTTCGCCGCTCCCGCCCTCGTGCCTACTGCCACGCGCGCAAGGTCACGCCGATGATCCTCGGTTCGCTCGGCGTGCCGAGAATCAGACCGGAATTGCCGGCCTGGATCGTCAGATTCTGGATATAGTCCTTGTCGAACAGGTTGCGGGCGAAGACGGAGACCTCCCAGCCATCGTCCGATCGATAGCCGATCGTTGCGTTGGTGATGCTGTAGCCCCTGATGAAGGTGAAGCGGGAGAGCGACGGATCGCCATAGTAGCCGCTGCGCACGCTGGTGTCGCTGTGGAGCACGACCGCGCCGCGCGCCGTCACCGGCAGCGCATAGTCCAGCCCCACGGTGCCGGCCCAGCGCGGCAGGCCGGAGAGGCGCTGGCCGGTCAGGTCGCACGCCGTCGTCGCCGTGCCCTGCCGTTCCAGCGGGCAGGGGCCGGCCGGATAGTCGCTATACTCGCCGTGCGCGTAGGCGAGCGAGCCGCGCACGGTGAGGTTGCGCGCGACGAGCGCGGTGGCATCTGCCTCGATACCCTTCACCGTCACCTTGGGGATGTTCGACAGATAGCCGCGCAACGCCACCGTCTGTGTGCTGTCGACGATAGTCGCCTGGAAATCCCGCACCTCGGTGTAGAAGCCGGCGAGGTTCAGGATCAGCCGGCGATCGAACAGGCGCGTCTTCAGGCCCACCTCGTAGGTGGTGTTGCGCTCCGGATCGACGACGGCGGTGGAGAGGGTCGGCTGATTCTGCGCGTTCAGCGGCAGGCCGGACATGTTGATGCCGCCCGACTTGAAGCCGCGCGCAAAGCTCGCATAGCCGAGGATGCCGTCGGTGAGCTGGTAGCTGAGGTTCGCCCGGCCGGAGAGGCTGCCGTCGCGGTCCTTCGCCGCATAGCTCTGCGGCCGCAGGATAGAGAGCTTGGCGTTGATGAGGGCGGTGTTGGTGGTGGCGAGGCCGCCGAACACGAACGTGTCATACTCGCCATGCTTGCGCTCGTAGGTGTAGCGCAGGCCGCCCGTCGCGGTCAGGCGCGGGGTGACGTGCCAGTTCACCTCGCCGAAGGCGGCATAGCTGTTCGTCTCGAAATTGGTGCGCCCGTTCGTGCCGTAGCCGTCCAGCAGGTTGCCCGGCACCGCCGTGGCGTTGGCGCCGGTGGTCGGCCCGATCAGCCAGTAGGCGCCAAGCGGACCGTAGATGCTGATCGGATGGCCGACGATCTTCTGGCGGAAGAAATAGAGGCCGGCCACGTAGGTGATCGCACGGCCGCCGTTCGAGGCGAGGCGCAGTTCCTGGCTGTACTGATCCTGGCGGGAGGGGATGTGCTGCTCGATCTGGATCGGCAGGCCGGTATAGTCGCGATCGTTGGCCGCATCCCAGTTCCAGAAGCGCCACGCGCTGACGGAGGTGAGCGTGGCGGCGCCCAGATTCCAGTCGGCGATGGCGGAGACGCCGCCCTCGTTGGTGTCGACGCCCACCGGCACGTCTATGTCGGTCAGGCGGTCATAGGCGTTCAGGCTAGGCGGAGCGTAGCGCTGGCCGGCGGCGAGCGCCGGATATTGCCGCGCGGCCGGGCGCAGGCTCTGGCCCACGCGCAGATACACCTGCGCGCAGCAATCCGCCTGGAAGTTGGTGAAATCGGCGGTCAGGCGCAGCTGGAACGCCTCCGACGGGCGGAACAGCAACTGCCCGCGCACCGCCTGGTTGCCGATGCCGTTCAGATCCTCGCCGGTGTGCACGTTGCGGATGATGCCATCGCGCCGGGTGGCTAGGCCGGAGAGGCGGAAGGCGATGGTGTCGCCGACCAGCGGGCCGGAGACGGACGCCTTGGCCTGCACCAGCTTCCTCTCGCCGACCGAAAGTTCCTCGCGCGCCTCCGGCTCGAAGGTGGGCAGGCGGCTGGTGATGTTGATCGCGCCGGCCGTGGTGTTCTTGCCGAACAGCGTGCCCTGCGGCCCGCGCAGCACCTCGATCTGCTCGATGTCGGTGAAGTCGAACGCGGCGGTCGCTGGGCGGGCGTGGTAGACCTGATCGATGTAGAAGCCGACGCCCGGCTCCAGCCCGTCATTCGCCTGGCTCACCGCCACCACGCTGCTGCCGAGGCCGCGGATGGTGAAGGCGGTGTTGCGCGGGTTGGCGGAGCTGTAGTTCAGGCTCGGCACCAGCTGGCTGAGCAGCGCCGTGTTGACGGTGTAGGAGCGTTCGAGCAGCGCGCCGCCCACCACCGAGAGCGAGCCCGGCACGGCCTGCGCATCCTCCGCCCGGCGGCGGGCGGTGACGGTGATCGTCGGCAGCGCGTCCGCATCCTCATCGGCATCGGCGCGCGTGGGGCGGGTGGCGGCGGCCGAGTCGGGCGCCTGGTCCGGCACCTGCGCGGCCGCCAGCGCCGCGCCCGGCATGCAGCAGACGAGCGCCATCATCGCCCCGAACGGTGCCCGCATCGATCATATCCCCCTGTTGCCGGCAGCCTTTGCCGCCCGGCGAGTCGTGATATCTGACCGTATACAGAGGCATCAAGGAATGGAAAGCCGCCCCGCGCCGGGGCGCGGGCCTACTTGCCGATCAGCACGTCGCTCGCCTTGATCAGCACCGTCACGGCGTCGCCCTCGACCAGCGCGAGATCGGCGATCGCCTCCTCGGTGATGCTGGCGGTGACGATCACGCCGCCGCCGATATCCACCTTCACCGTGCCGTTGACGGCGCCGGGATGGATGGCGGCGATCGTGCCGGATATCTGGTTGCGCGCGCTGATCTTCATGTCTTGTCTCCTGCTGGTGCGGGCCGCCATAGTGCCGACCCGCGCGGACTTAAATGTGACGCATCGCGCTGACAGGGTGACTGTGGCGCCGACCGGGCGACGCGGAGGATTCGATGGACGAGGGTGAGCAGGCGGGCGGCGGCCGCACCGGCGGGGCGACGCGGCGGGCCGCGCTGCTGGGCGGGGGTGCCGCGCTGATCGGCATGGCGGCGGCGGCGCGCGGCGCGGCCCCGGTCGCGCCGGCGCGCAAGCCGCTGGTGTTCGCCCATCGCGGCTGCTCCGCCCTGCGGCCGGAGCATACGCTGGGCGCCTATGCCAAGGCCATCGCCGACGGCGCCGACTTCATCGAGCCGGACCTCGTCGCCACCAAGGACGGCGTGCTGATCGCCCGGCACGAGAACAACATCGCCGAGACGACCGACGTGGCCGGCCGCGTCGGCTTCGCCGCGCGCCGCACGACGAAGACGATCGACGGCACCGAGCAGACCGGCTGGTTCACCGAGGACTTCACCCTGGCCGAGCTGAAAACGCTGCGGGCGATCGAGCGGCTCGGCCCGGTGCGGCCGGAGAGCCGGGGCTATGACGGCCAGTTCCAGCTGCTGACCTTCGACGAGATCGTCGATTTCACCGCGGCCGAGGCGGCGGCGCGCGGCCGCCCGATCGGCCTGGTGCCGGAGCTGAAACATTCCACCTACTTCGCCGGCATCGGCCTGCCGCTAGAGGACCGCTTCCTCGCCGCGCTCGCCGCCCACGCCTATACGCGGACGGCGGCGGTGGAGGTGCAGTCGTTCGAGACGGGCAACCTGCGCTATCTGCGGCGCAGGATCGGCCGGCCGGCCAATGTGCGGCTGCTCCAGCTGATCGACGATGCCGCCGCGACGCCGGCCGACATCGCGCCGCGCGGGCGCCTGACCTACGGCGCGATGACGACGGCGGCCGGCCTGCGCGAGATCGCGACTTATGCCGATGTCGTCGCGCCCTCCACGCGCGGCGTGATCCCGCTCGGCCCGGACGGGCGCCTCGCCGCGCCGACCCGGCTGGTGGCGGACGCCCACGCCGCCGGCCTGCTGGTGCGGGTATGGACCTTCCGGCCGGAAAACCGCTTCCTCGCCGCCGACTTCCGCGACGGCGGGCCGGAGAATGCGCGCAACCCGGCCGGATCGGTGGCCGAGATCCGCCGCTATCTGGCCGCCGGGCTGGACGGCTTCTTCACCGACGACCCGGCGCTGGGCCGCGCGGCGGTGGACGGGACGGCGTCGATCTAGCCATGTTACGGATTTGCGACTAACACGCCGCACATCATGCGGGAGCCCGAAGAATGAACGCCGCCACCGAGACAGAGCTGAAGCTCTCCGCATCGGCCGGGGCGATCCAGGCGGTCCTCGCCGATCCGGACCTGTTCGGCGGCGAGGTGCGGACGCGCGAGCAGAGCTCGACCTACCACGATACGGGCGCGCGGGCGCTGGAGGCGGCCGGCCTGTCGCTGCGCGTGCGCCGCATCGGCGATCGCCGCATCCAGACGGTGAAAGCGGAGGGCGCCGGCGCCGCCAGCCTGTTCGCCCGCGAGGAGTGGGAGCGCGACATACCCGGCGACGTGCCGCAGCTGGACGACATCACGATCGCGCTCACCACCGCGCTGGGCGCGGACCAGCCGGCCGATCTGGCGCCCGTGTTCGTGACGGAGGTAACGCGCACGATCGCCGAGCGGGATGTGGCCGGCAGCCGCATCGAGCTGGTCGCCGATCGCGGCCGCATCCTGGCCGGCGAGCGGACGGCGGCGATCTCCGAGATCGAGCTGGAGCTGATGGACGGCGATCGCGGCGCCCTGTTCGCCCTCGCCCGTCGCATCGGCGCGCGCGCGCCGGTGCGGCTGGGCGTGCAGAGCAAGAGCGAGCGCGGCTACGCGCTGCTGCGCGGGCAGGACGCCAAGGCGATCAGGAGCGAGCCGATCCGGCTGGAGGAGGGCATGGACGCGGCCGCCCTGTTCGAGGCGATCGCCTTCGCCTGCCTGCGCCACTTCCGCCTGAACGAGGATCGCCTGCTCGCCACCGGCCGGGCCGAGCCGCTCCACCAGTCCCGCGTGGCGCTGCGGCGGCTGCGCTCGGCGCTCTCGATCTTCCGGCCGATGCTGGCGGACGCCGCGTTCGAGCGGCTGCGCGGCGAGTTGCGCTGGATCTCCGGCCTGCTCGGCGAGGTGCGCAACATCGACGTGCTGATCCCCCGCATCGACGACGCCGACACGGCCGGGCGGCTGCGCGCGGCGCGCGAGGATCATGCGGCCACGCTGGTCGCGGCGCTGGACTCCGATCGCATGCGCGGCCTGATGCTCGACCTGGCCGAGTGGATCGTGGCCGGCGCCTGGCGCGACGACCCCGAGACGGCCGAGCTGCGCACGACGCCGGCGACACTGTTCGCCGGCAACATGCTCGATCGCCTGCGCCGGCGGATCAGGAAGCGCGGGCGCGATCTGGCGGAGCAGGACGAGGCTTCGCGCCACGAGGTGCGGATCCTGGGCAAGAAGCTGCGCTACGCCGGCGAGTTCTTCGCCGATCTGTTCCCGGGCAAGAAGGCGGTGCGGCGGCGCGAACGCTTTCTGGATCAGGTCGCGCGGCTGCAGGAGGCGCTGGGCGAGCTCAACGATCTCGCCACGGCGCGCACGCTGTTCGCCGGCCTCGGGATCGAGGGCGGCGAGCGGCTGCTGACCGGCGGCAAGCCGAAGCCGCCCAAGCGGCTGCTGGCCGATGCGGAAGCGGCCTATGAGGGGCTGATCGACGAGAAGAGGTTCTGGCGGTGAGGGCAGGCGGCCCAGCCCCGCAGCTGGATGATTTCGCCCGATGGCCGTGATCGCGATCTACAGCATGAAGGGCGGCGTGGGGAAGACGACGCTCGCCGTCAACCTCGCCTGGGCTTCTGCCACGCTCTCCCGCCGGCGCACGCTGCTGTGGGATCTGGACGGGCAGGCCGCATCCAGCTTCATCCTGGCCGGCGGCCGCAAGGCGCGGGACGAGGCGCGCGCGGTGATCGAGCGGGACGTGACGCCCGAGGATCTTATCGTGCCGACCGGCATCCCCCTGCTCGATCTGCTGCCGGCCGACGCATCGCTGCGCACTCTGGATGCCGTATTCGAGGGGCTGGACCGCAAGAAGCGGCTGCTGCGCCTGACCGGGCAGCTGGAGCGGCACTACGACCATGTCATCCTCGACTGCCCGCCGGGGCTGGGCGCCACCAGCGAGCAGATCATCCGCGGCGCCGCCCTGATCCTGCTGCCGATGATCCCCTCCACCCTCTCCCGCCGCGCCTATGCCGAGGTGCGCGACCATCTCGATCGGCATCACAAGGGCGGGCCGCCGATCTTCCCGGTGTTCAACCTCGTCGACCGCCGCCGCTCCGCCCATCGCGAGGCGATGGCGGCCGATCCCGGCTGCCCGGCGATCCCGATGGCGAGTGCCGTGGAGCAGATGGCCGATCGCCGCGCGCCTCTCGGCGCCTATGCGCCGCGCTCCCCCGCCGCGGCGTCGGTGGCGAAGCTGTGGACCGCGATCGAGCGGAAGCTGGCGGGCTGACCGACGGGCGTCGCGCGGGCGGCGGCACTACTCCAGCAAAGCGAGCGCCTCGTCCATGACGGCGGCGTCGCCGGCGGCGATCACGCGGCCGTCGCTGGCGGCATCGAGCGGCGCGCCGCGCCAGTCGCGCATGCGCCCGCCGGCGCCCTCCACCACCGGCACCAGCGCCGCCAGATCGTAGAGCTTCAGCCCCGCCTCGATCACCAGATCCAGGTGGCCGGAGGCGAGCAGGGCGTAATTGTAGCAGTCCCCGCCCCACAATATGTCGCGCGCGGCATCGCCGACGCGATCGAAGGCGGCGGCCTGCCCGGCGGCGAAGTAGCGCGGCCCGGTCGTCGCCAGATGGGCGTCGGCCAGGCGGGCGCAGGCGCGGGCGCGGGCGGGCGCGCCGTTCAGCAGGGTCGGCCGGCCGTGGGCGCCGATCCAGCGCTCGCCGCCGATCGGCTGATCGATCACGCCGAGCACCGGCCGGCCGCCTTCCATCAGCGCGATCAGCGTGCCGAAAATCGGCCGGCCGGCGATGAAGCTGCGCGTGCCGTCGATCGGATCGAGCACCCACACGCGCTCCGCATCCTCGCGCTCGCTGCCATATTCCTCGCCGACGATGCCGTCGGCCGGACGCTCCGCCGCCAGGATCGCGCGGATCGCCGCCTCCGCGGCGCGATCGGCCTGGGTGACGGGCGAGGCATCGGCCTTCGCCTCCATCGCGAAGGCGGCGCGGAAGAACGGGCGGATCGCCGCCCCGGCCGCATCGGCGAGGCGGTGGGCGAGGGCGATGTCGGCATCGGTCATGCGCGCCTCATCGCGCGCCCGGCGGCGGATCGCAACCCGATCCTCCCCGGAACGGGGAGGGGGACCATCCGCAGGATGGTGGAGGGGGAGCGCGGCACACGCAACGGCAGCCTCGGCCGCACGCCCCCTCCACCACGCTGCGCGCGGTCCCCCTCCCCGTGCCGGGGAGGAAATGGTCTAATCGAACAGCGACGAGACGGAGGATTCGTCGGCGATGCGCTTGATCGCTTCCGCCAGCAGCGGGGCGATCGTCAGCAGGCGGATCTTGTCGGCGCCGGCCACCGCGTCGGGCGGGCCGATCGAATCGGTGATGACGAGCTCGGTGAGGGTCGATCCCTCCACCCGCGCCACCGCCCCGCCGGAGAGGACGCCGTGGCTGCAATAGGCGACCACGTCCTCCGCCCCCGCCTCGCGCAGCGCCGCGCCGGCATTGCACAGGGTGCCGGCCGAATCGACGATATCGTCGACGAGGATGCAGAAGCGGCCGGAGACGTCGCCGATGATGTTCATCACCTCCGATTCGCCGGGCCGCTCGCGCCTTTTGTCGACGATGGCGAGGGGCGCGTTGTCCAGCCGCTTGGCCAGCGCGCGGGCGCGCACCACACCGCCCACGTCGGGCGAGACGACCATCAGGTTGCGGCCGGAGAAGCGCGCCTGGATATCGGCCGACATCACCGGCGCGGCGTAGAGATTGTCCGTCGGGATATCGAAGAAGCCCTGGATCTGGCCGGCGTGAAGATCCATCGACAGCACCCGGTCAGCCCCCGCCACGGTGATGAGGTTGGCGACGAGCTTGGCCGAGATCGGCGTGCGCGGGCCGGGCTTCCGATCCTGCCGGGCATAGCCGAAATAGGGCACCACCGCCGTGATCCGCCGCGCCGACGAGCGCTTCAGCGCATCGATGCAGATCAGCAGCTCCATGAGGTTGTCGTTCGCCGGATAGCCGGTCGATTGCAGCACGAACACGTCCTCGCCGCGGACATTCTCGTGGATCTCGACGAACACCTCCTCGTCGGCGAAGCGGCGCACGCTCGCCTCGGTCAGCGGGATCTCCAGGTAGGAGGCGATGGCCTGCGCCAGCGGCAGATTGGAATTGCCGGTGAGAAGTTTCATCGCGCGCGCCCCCGTGCTCGCGCGCAGGCGGCGGCCCTTGCGCGTTCGAACTTGCGGGCCTCTTAGTCACGCCCGCCGCCCGGCGAAAGGGGGCGGGCGGCGAAAGCCGACGAAGCGTGGATGCGGGCGCGGGGCGGCGATGCTATGCGCCATCGCCATGTCCGTCGTCACCCGCTTCGCGCCGTCGCCCACCGGCCGCCTCCATGTCGGCAACATCCGCGCGGCGCTGCACAACTGGCTGCACGCGCGCCAGCAGGGCGGCCGCTTCCTGCTGCGGCTGGACGATACCGACGCAGAGCGATCGACCGAGGCCTTCGCCGATGCGATCCGCGCCGACCTCGCCTGGCTGGGGCTGGAGCCGGACGAGACGGTGCGCCAGTCCGATCGCGGCGCGCTCTACGAGGCGCGGTTCCAGGCGCTGCGCGCCGCCGGCCGCGTCTACCCGGCCTATGAGAGCGCGCAGGAGCTGGAGGTGAAGCGCCGGATCGCCGCCGGGCGCGGCCTGCCGCCGGTCTACGATCGCGCGGCGCTGCGGCTGGAGGAGGCGGACCATGCGCGTCTCGCCGCCGAAGGAGTGCGCCCGCACTGGCGCTTCCGGCTGGATCACGCGGCGCCGATCGCCTGGCACGATCTGATCCGTGGCGAGCAGCGGCTCGATCCCGCCCTGCTCTCCGATCCGGTGATCCGCCGGGCGGACGGCAGCTGGCTGTACCTGCTGCCCTCGGCGATCGACGACGTGGACATGGGCGTCACCCACGTCGTGCGCGGCGAGGATCATGTGACGAACACCGGCCTGCAGCTCCAGATGTTCGCCGCCCTGGGCGCCGAGCCCCCGGCCTTCGCGCACGAGGCGCTGCTGGTGGGGGCGGAGGGCAAGCTCTCCAAGCGGCTCGGCGCGCTCGGCTGCGATGCGTTCCGGGCGGAGGGGATCGAGCCGCTGGCGCTGCTGGCGCTGCTGGCGCGGCTGGGCACGAGCGATCCGGTGGAGCCGGTGGCGACGGCGGAGGCGCTGCTGCACGGCTTCGATTTCGCGCGCTTCGGCCGGGCGCCGGCGCGCTTCGATCCGGAGGAACTGAGGGCGCTGAACACCCGCATCCTCCACCGCCTGCACTTCGAGGATGTCGCCGATCGCCTGCCGCCGGGCGTGGACGCCGACGCGTGGCACGCGATCCGCCCGAACATCGCCACCCTGGCGGAGGTGGCGGACTGGGCGGCGGTGATCGACGGGCCGATCGCCGCGCCGCCGCCCGCCGAGGCTGACCGGGCCTTCCTGGCGACCGCCGCGCGCGTTGCCGAGGGGATCGAGTGGGATGCCGATCCTTGGCCGGCGCTCACCACCCTGCTGAAGGACGAGACGGGGCGGAAGGGACGCGCCCTGTTCCTGCCGCTGCGCCTGGCGCTGACCGGCCGCGATCACGGGCCGGACATGGCGGCGCTGCTGCCGCTGATCGGCCGCGACCGCGCGCTCGCCCGCCTGCGCGCCGGCTGACGGCGGCGGCCGCCGGCCGGACGTGGTCGGCCGGGGCGCGGGGCTGGCGCGCGGGCCGTGCCGCCCCTATCTTCGGCCGATGGGTGCCCTTCCAAGACCGTCCGGTCCACGTGCCGTGTGGCGCGACTTCAAGGCCTTTCTGGGCGAGAAGCATCGCTATCGCTTCGTCGGCATGGCGCTGGCGGTGGCGATGCCGGCGCTGACCCTGCTGGGCTTCTACGTCGATTCGAAGCGCGATCCGCCGAAGCCGCAGATGATCTACGTGCAGAGCTGGCCGGCGGACCGTAGCGATGCCGAGATCGTGAAGCAGAACATCGCCGATCAGAAGAAGCTGGACGCCTATCGCGCCGAGCGCCAGCGCCAGTTCAAGAAGCTCGCGAACGATCTCGGGATCGAGTGAGGGTCGTGCCGGGCGGGGATGATCGCCGCGCAGACGATCGCTACGCAGACGACCGCCACTTGGGCGCCGCCATCGCGATGGCCCAGCGCGGCGTGGGGCTGACCGGCGTAAATCCTTCCGTCGGCTGCGTGATCGTGGCCGGCGGGCGCGTGGTCGGCCGCGGCTGCACGGCGCCGGGCGGGCGGCCGCATGCCGAGGCCGTGGCGCTGGCGCAGGCCGGCGCGGCCGCCGCCGGCGCGGACGTCTACGTCACCCTGGAGCCCTGCGCTCACGCCTCCCTGCGCGGGCCGAGCTGTGCCGACCTGCTGGTGGCGGCGCGGCCGGCGCGGGTGGTGATCGCCTGCCGCGATCCCGATCCGCGCACCGACGGCGCCGGCATCGCCCGGCTGCGCGCGGCCGGCATCGCGGTGTCGGAAGGGGCGTGCGGCGCCGCGGCGGCGCGGCCGATGGCGGGCTTCCTGATGCGCCGCCGCCACGGCCGCCCGCACGTGACCCTGAAGCTCGCCACCTCGCTGGACGGCGGCATCGCGCTGGCCTCCGGCGAGAGCCGCTGGATCACCGGCGCCGCCGCCCGCGCCCACGGCCACCTCGAACGCGCCCGCGCCGACCTGATCGTCGTGGGGCGCGGCACGCTGGAGGCCGATTGGCCGTCGCTCGACGTCCGCCTCGCCGGGCTGGAGGCACGCTCGCCGGCGCGCGCGGTGCTGACGCGCGGAGCCGCGCCGGCGGGCTGGACGGCGCTGGCGGATCCGCGCGCGGTCGCCGCGACGGAGGCATCCACGGTGCTGGTGGAGGGCGGGGCGGCCGCCGCCGCCGCCTTCCTGGCCGCCGGTCTCGTCGATCGGTTGCTCCTCTACCGCGCGCCGATCCTGATCGGGGCCGGCCGGCCGGCGCTGGGCGACATCGGCCTCGCCACCCTCGCCGACGCGCACGGCCGCTGGACGCTCGCCGATGCGCGGGCGCTTGGCAGCGACCGGCTCGAAGTCTACGAGCGCCGGCGAGACTGAGGGCGCGCATCCATGTTCACCGGCATCATCACCGATATCGGCACGATCGAGGCGATCGAGCAGCGCGGCGACCTGCGCGCGCGGATCGCCTGCGGGTACGACATGGCCGGCGTGGATCTCGGCGCCTCCATCGCCTGCTCGGGCGTGTGCCTGACGGTGGTGGACAAGAGCGCGGCCGGCGCACCGGGCTGGTTCGCCGTCGACATCTCGGCCGAGACGCTGTCCCGCACCGCCGCCGGGTTGTGGTCGGAAGGCGCGCGGCTGAACCTGGAGCGGGCGCTGAGAGTGGGCGACGAACTCGGCGGCCACATCGTCACCGGCCATGTCGACGGCATCGGCGCGGTGATCGGGCTGTGTGCCGAGGGCGACTCGCAGCGCGTCGGCATCTCGGCGCCGGGCATCCTCGCCCCCTATCTCGCCGCCAAGGGATCGATCACGCTGGACGGAATATCGCTCACCGTGAACGAGGTGATGGACCAGCCGGACGGATCGGTCCACTTCGCGATCAACATCATCCCCCACACCGCGGAGATGACGACGTTCGCCGATCTCGCCGTGGGCCGTCCGCTCAACATCGAGATCGACGTGCTGGCGCGTTATCTCGGCCGCATGGAGCAGCTTCGCAATGTCCTCCAGCACTAAGCCCGGCGACACCCTGCCGACCGCGCGCCTGCGCCACGGCTTCCTCTCCTCGCCGGAGGAGATCATCGATCAGGCGCGCAACGGCCGCATGTTCATCCTGGTGGACGACGAGGATCGCGAGAATGAGGGCGATCTCGTCATCCCCGCGCAGATGGCGACACCGGATGCGATCAACTTCATGGCGACGCACGGGCGCGGGCTGATCTGCCTGGCGCTCGCCAAGGATCGCGTCGACCAGCTGGGCCTGCAGCTGATGAGCCGCGCCAACGGCACCCGCCACGAGACGGCCTTCACCGTCTCGATCGAGGCGCGCGACGGCGTGACGACGGGCATTTCCGCCGGCGATCGGGCGCGCACGATTTCCGTCGCGGTCGATGCCTCGAAGGGGCCGGAGCACATCGTGACGCCGGGCCACGTCTTTCCGCTGGTCGCCCGGCCCGGCGGCGTGCTGGTGCGCGCCGGCCACACCGAGGCGGCGGTGGACGTGGCGCGGCTGGCCGGCCTCAATCCCTCAGGCGTGATCTGCGAGATCATGAACGACGACGGCACGATGGCGCGGCTCGACGATCTCGTCGCCTTCGCCCAGCGCCACAATCTGAAGATCGGCACGATCCGCGACCTGATCGCCTATCGCCGGCGCCACGACCATAATGTCGAGAAGGTCGCCGAGACCAGCTTTTACAGCCGCTACGGCGGCACCTGGCGCGCGATAACCTATCGCAACAAGGCGATCGACACGGAGACGCTGGCGCTGGTGAAGGGCCGGATCAACCCGGACGAGCCGACCCTGGTGCGCATGCACACGATGAACATGTTCGCCGATACGCTGGGCGAGATCGGCGATCGGACGGACCTGTTGCAGGATGCGATGCGGATGATCGGCGAGGCGTCGGCCGGCGTCGTCGTGGTCATCAACCGGCGCGCGCCGAAGTGGCTGTCGACCGTGATGAAGGCGCGGGCGGACGGCGCCCCGCTGGACGAGGACGACATGAACGAGCTGCGCGACTATGGCATCGGCGCGCAGATCCTGGCGGAACTGGGCATCCACGACATGGTGCTGTTGACCAATTCGCATCATACGCTGGTGGCGCTGGCCGGCTACGGCCTGAACATCGTCGGCGAGCGACGGATCGTGGCGGAGGATCGCTGATGGCGCGGCTGCTGATCGTCGAGGCGCGCTTCTACGACCATCTGAACGATCTGCTGATCGCCGGCGCGCGCGCCGCGATCGAGGAGGCGGGCCACTCGGCCGAGATCGTGACGGTGCCCGGCGCGCTGGAGATACCGGCGGCGGTGGCGCTGGCGGCGGAGAGCGGGCGCTACGACGGTTTCGTCGCGATCGGCGTGGTGATCCGCGGCGAGACCTATCATTTCGAGATCGTATCGAACGAGAGCGCGCGCGGGCTGATGGCGCTTACGCTTGACGGTCTCGCCATCGGCAACGGCATCCTCACCGTGGAGAACGAGGCGCAGGCACTCGCCCGCGCGCGGCCGACGGAGAAGGACAAGGGCGGCGAGGCGGCACGCGCGGCACTGGCGATGATGAGCTTGCGTGCCCGCTTCGCCGGCTGAACCCGGCCGCACCCCCACGCCCCAACCCACCCCCGCCCGCGCGCGGGGCGCGCTCGCCGGGCTGATCCTTGCGAATATCTGCCTCGCCTGCGGGCCGTGGCTGGTGCGCCTCTCCGATGTCGGGCCGACGTCCTCGGCGTTCTGGCGGCTGGCGATCGCCGCGCCGGTGCTGCTGCTGCTCGCCCGGCGGGACGGCACGCGCCTGTTCGCCCGGCCGCGCGCGATGTGGCTGGCGATCGTCGTGGCGGCGCTCGCCTTTGCCGCCGATCTCGCCGCGTGGCATGTGGGCATCCTCCACACGCGGCTGACCAATGCCGCGCTGTTCGCCAACACCGCCAGCATCTTCTTCGCGGTGTACGGCCTGATCGCGCTGCGCCGGCGGCCCGATGGTCCGCGCGTCGCGGCGCTGACGCTGGCGGTGATCGGCATCGGCCTGCTGCTCGGCCGATCGTTCGAGCTGTCCCGCCAGAACGTGCTCGGCGATGCGCTGTCGATCGCCGCCGGCCTGCTCTACACCGTCTATCTGATCGCGATGGACCGCGTGCGCGGATCCGTGCCGGCCCTCTCGGCGCTGGCCCTCGTCACGTTGGTCGCGCTGCTGCCGCTGCTGCCGCTGGCGATCGGGCTGGAGGGGAACGTCTGGCCGCGCGACTGGACGCCGCTGCTGCTGCTGGCGCTCGGCAGCCAGGTGATCGGGCAGGGCCTCATCATCTACGCCATGGGCCATCTCTCGCCGATCGTCGTCGGGCTCGGCCTGCTGACGCAGCCGGTGGTGGCGGCGGCGATCGGCTGGATCGCCTATGGCGAGCGGCTGACCGTGGCCGACGGCATCGGCGCGGCGGCGATCGCGGCGGCGCTGATCCTGGTCCGCCGGCCCGGTCGCGCGGCACCGGCCGGCGCGTGACGGCGTCGCCCCGCTTGGCCAGACCGGCGACGGCGCCTATGCTGGCGGCATGACCGACGATCGCCTTCCCGAAGACCCCACGCTGGACGAGGTGCGCGCCGCGCTGGCGCCGATCATCCCGCATCACGCCGCCTTCGACGGGTGGAGCCAGGCGGCGCTCGCTTCGGCCGCCGCCGAGGCGCGGCTGCCGGCCGACCTCGCCACGCTCGCCTTTCCCGGCGGGGCGATGGCGATGATCGATGCGTGGTTCGGCGCGGTCGATCGTGCGATGGCCGCAGCACTGCCGCCGGAGCGGCTGGCGGCGATGCGCATCCGCGAGAAGATCGCCGCGCTGGTGATGGCGCGGATCGAGGTGGTGGCGCCTGATCGGGAGGCGCTGCGCCGCGCCCTCGCCATCCTCGCGCTGCCGACCAACGCCGCCGCCGGCGCCCGGCTGGGCTGGCGCGCGGCGGACGCGATGTGGCGGCTGGCCGGCGATCGTGCGACGGACTTCAGCCACTATAGCAAGCGCGCGACCCTGGCCGCCGTCTACGGTGCGACGGTGCTCGCCTTTCTCGACGACGAGAGCGAGGGGCTGGCCGAGACCCGCGCCTTCCTGGCCCGGCGGATCGACCAGGTGATGCGGTTCGAGAGCCTGAAGGCGCAGCTGCGCCCCTCCGCCGATCGCACGTTCAGCCCGGCGCGGCTGCTCGGCCGGCTGCGCTACCGCGTCGCCTGACGGGCACTGGTAAAAGCCCGCACTTATTGATAATCAGTCGCAAACTTTGGGACTGGATAAGAGCGTGCGTCTGGATGAGTTGCCGCTGCGGCGCGTAGCGACCGTTGCGAACATCGATTGGGCGGCGATGCGCCCGGCCGAGGCGCGCCGGCTGCGCGAGCTGGGATTCGATCATGGCGTGCCGATCGAGGCGCTGCACGTCGGCCCGATCGGCCGTGATCCGATCGCCTGCCGCGTCGGCCGCATGACGATCGCGCTGCGCCGCGTGCTCGCCGCCGCGATCCACGTCGAACCGGCCGCCGCAGGGTGAACCTCTCGCCGATGGTGGCGCTGGTCGGCAACCCGAATGCCGGCAAGAGCGCGCTGTTCAATGCGCTGACCGGCGCCCGCCAGAAGGTGGGCAATTATCCCGGCGTCACGGTGGAGCGCAAATCCGGCCGGATGGCGCTGGCGGACGGCCGCCCGGTGGAGCTCGTCGACCTGCCCGGCACCTACAGCCTCGATCCGGCGAGCCCGGACGAGGCGGTGACGCGCGACGTGCTGTTCGGCCGCCAGGCGGGCGAGCGGCTGCCATCGGCGCTGCTGGTGGTGGTGGACGCGACCAACCTGGACAACCACCTGCGCTTCACCCTGCAGCTGATCGCGCTCGGCCTGCCGGTGGTCGTCGCGCTGAACATGATCGACATGGCCGAGCGCGACGGCCTGACGATCGATCCGGAGGCGCTGTCGCGCGAGCTGGGCGTGCCGGTGGTGCCGACCGTCGCCGTGCGCCGCCGCGGCATCGAGGATCTGCGCACCGCTTTGGCGCGGCTGGTCGGCGGCGGCGGCGCCACCCCGATCCGCGGCGGCCAGCCGCCGGTGCACGACATCGTCGTCCTCCAGCGGCGCGCCCGCCAGATCGCCGTGGCGGCCACGCGCGAGGAGAGCGTGCAGCGCCGCTGGTCGCACCTGGCGGACGGCATCGCCCTGCATCCGGTGCTCGGCCCGCTGCTGCTCGCCACCCTGCTGTTCGTGATGTTCCAGGCGGTGTTCGCCTGGTCCGAGGCGCCGATCGCGTGGATCGAGCAGAGCTTCGTCTGGCTGACCGACACGATCGACGCCGCCCTGCCGGCGGGCTTCCTCCGCTCGCTGCTGGTGGACGGGATCGTCGCCGGCGTGGGATCGGTGGTGGTGTTCCTGCCGCAGATCCTGATCCTGTTCTTCTTCATCCTGGTGCTGGAAGCATCGGGCTACATGGTGCGCGCGGCCTTCATGATGGATCGGCTGATGGCCGGCGTCGGCCTCTCCGGCCGGGCCTTCATCCCGCTGCTCTCGTCCTTTGCGTGCGCCATTCCCGGCATCATGGCCACGCGCACGATCGACGACCCGAAGGACCGGCTGACGACGATCCTGATCGCGCCGCTGATGACCTGCTCGGCGCGGCTGCCGGTCTACGCCGTCATCATCGCCGCCTTCATCCCGCCGCGCACGGTGGGGCCGGGCATCGGCCTGCAGGGGCTGGTGCTGTTCGGCCTGTACGTGATCGGCATCGTCGGCGCGATGCTGGCGGCGCTCGTCTTCCGCCGCACGATCGCCCGCGGGGCGAACGGCGGCTTCATGATGGAGCTGCCGAAATACCAGCTGCCGGTGTGGCGCGACGTGGCGATCGGGCTGATGCAGCGCGCGTGGATCTTCCTGCGCCGGGCGGGCACGATCATCATGGGCGCCACCGTGCTGCTGTGGGCGCTCCTCTCCTTCCCGCAGGCGCCGCCGGGGGTGAGCCAAGTGCGCTATTCGGTGGCGGGGCGCATCGCCGACGGGCTGGCCGTGGTGCTGCGGCCGATCGGCTTCAACCACGAGATGTCGCTGGCGATCATCCCGGCGATGGCGGCGCGCGAGGTGGCGGTCTCCTCGCTCGCCACCGTCTACTCGATCGAGGGCGGGGACGACGTGCAGACCGAACGCTCGCTGGTCGGCCGCTTGCAGGGGCGCTGGTCGCTGCCCACGGCGCTGGCCTTCCTGATGTGGTTCGTCTTCGCCCCGCAATGCCTGTCGACGATCGCGGTGATCCGGCGGGAGACGAACGGCTGGCGGTGGCCGCTTTTCGCCCTGGGCTACCTCTTCGCGCTCGCCTACCTTGCTGCGGGCGCCACTTTCTGGTTAGCCACCGCGCTCGGACTCTAGGAGAGACAGGTGGCAGGCAGCGTCAACAAGGTGATCCTGGTCGGCAATCTGGGCCGCGATCCCGAATCGCGCAGCTTCCAGAACGGCGGCAAGGTGGTGAACCTGCGCATCGCGACATCGGAATCGTGGAAGGACCGCAATTCCGGCGAGCGCAAGGAGAAGACCGAGTGGCACTCGGTCGCGATCTTCAACGAGGGGCTGGCCAACACGGCCGAGCGGTATCTGCGCAAGGGTAGCAAGATCTACCTCGAGGGCCAGTTGCAGACGCGCAAGTGGCAGGATCAGTCCGGCCAGGAACGCTATTCCACCGAGGTGGTGCTGCAGGGCTTCGACGCCAAGCTGGTGATGCTTGACGGACGCGAGGGCGGCGGCGGCCGTGGCGGCAATGAGGGCTGGAGCGGCGGCGACGATCGCGGCTTCGACGAGGAGCGCGGATCCGCCGGCGGCGGCGCGCGCGGCGGATCCAGCTTCGCAGGCGGCGGGCGGGGTGCGGCCAAGCCCTCGCCGGCGTTCGACAGCGACCTGGACGACGACGTTCCGTTCTGATGGTCACGACTGCCTGACGATTGCGGGCGGCGCAACCGCAGGTCGCCGCTTTGCAACCTGTACGCCTTGATACAGTTATGCTCGTTGTGCATTGCAGCATGGTCTTTCAACGGAGGGCCGTTCTCATGCGCATTCTTTCAAGCTGCACCGCACTTCTCCTCGCCATGGCGCCGCTCGCCGCTCATGCGCAGGAGGCGGCAACCGCGTCGACGGTCAAGACCGGCGCCTTCCTGTGGTCGGCCGACGCCAAGCGGATCGGCCGCGTCGAGCGCGTGATCCCGACGCGCGACGGCGCGCCGGGCTGGGCCAGCGTGATCGTCGATTCCCGCTTCGTCTCGGTGCCCGTCACGACGATCTCGGCCAGCGACAAGGGCCTCGTCACCAGCCTGAGCAAGGCCGACGTCCGCAAGCTGAAGTGACCTGCGCGATCGCGGGCGGCGCACCACGCCGCCCGCGATCGATCTTCCGGTCGCGGCGCGCTGATTGACCTTGCCGGGCGCGCGCCGCACATGCCGACGATGCGCTTCTTCTCGGACAATGCCGCCCCGGTCTCGCCGGCCGTGCTCGCCGCGATCGCCGAGGCCAACGGCGTCGACATCGCCTATGACGGCGATGCCGCCAGCCGCGCGCTGGACGCCCGCCTGTCCGACCTGTTCGAGACGAGCGTCTCGGCCTTCTGGATCGCGACAGGCACCGCCGCCAACGCGCTGGCGCTCGCCGCCCTCTGCCCGCCCTGGCGCGGCGTGATCTGCCACGGCGACGCCCACATCCAGAATGACGAGTGCGGCGCGCCCGAATTCTACACCCACGGCGCCAAGCTGCTGACAGTGGCGGGCGAGGGCGCGCGGCTGGACCCCGCCGGCGTGACGGCGCTGATCGATTCGATCGCGCGCGACGTGCACCGCGTGCAGCCGGCGGCGCTCTCCATCACCAACGCGACCGAATATGGTCGCGTCTACACGGTGGCGGAGGTGGCGGCGCTCGGCGCGCTCTGCCGCGCGCGCGACCTGCGGCTGCACATGGACGGCGCCCGCTTCGCCAACGCGCTCGTCCATCTCGGCTGCACGCCGGCGGAGCTGACGTGGCGCGCGGGGGTGGACGTGCTGAGCTTCGGCTTCGTCAAAAATGGCGGCATGTCGGCCGAGGCGCTCGTCTTCTTCGATCCCGCGCTCGCCGCCGGCACGGCCGAGCGGCGCAAGCGGGCGGGGCACCTGCTTTCCAAGGGGCGCTTCCTGGCCGCGCAGATCCACGCGCTGCTGGCCGACGACCTCTGGCTCGCCAATGCGCGCGCGGCCAATGCCGGCGCCGCGCGCATCGCGGCGGCGGCGGGCGCCCGGCTGATCCACCGGGTGGAGGCGAACGAGGTGTTCCTGCGCCTGTCGGCCACGGAGGCGGCGGGGTTGCGCGCGCGCGGCTTCGCCTTCCACGACTGGGCGGAGGGCGAGGCGCGCTTCGTCGTTTCATGGAACCAGACGGAGGCGGACATCGCCGCGCTCTGCGCCGCGATCGCGGGGCTGTAGGCGGATGGCCGCCGTCGTCACGGAACCGCCGCTCAGCCGTGCCGCGCAGCTGCGCGTGCTGGTGCCCTTCACGATCGTCACGCTGATCTGGAGCTCCACCTGGCTCGTGATCCGGCACCAGCTGGGGGTGGTGCCGCCCTGCTGGTCGATCGCCTACCGCTTCGCGATCGCAGCGGTCGCGATGTTCGGCTACGCGCTGGTCAGCGGCGCGCCGCTGCGGCTGCCGCTACGCGAGCACGGCTTTGCCGCCGGCATCGGCCTGTGCCTGTTCGGCGTGAACTTCAACTTCGTCTACGCGGCCGAGCAGCACATGACCTCCGGCCTGGTCGCGGTCGTCTTCGCTCTGCTGGTGGTGCCCAATACGGTGCTGGGCTGGCTGTTCCTGGGCCACGGCGTGTCGCGCCGCTTCTTCGCCGGATCGCTGGTGGCGGTGGTGGGCCTGGCGCTGCTGTTCTGGCACGAGCTGGCGGTGGCGGCGGAAGGATCGCGCGCGGTGATGATCGGCATCGGCCTCACGCTGGTGGCGGTGCTGTTCGCCTCGATCGCCAACGTGATGCAGGGCTCCGGCCGCGCCCGCCGCCTGCCCACCGCCACCCTGCTGGCCTGGGCGATGGTGTATGGCGCGCTGGGGAATGCGCTGTTCGCGTGGGGCACGGCCGGGCCGCCGGTGTTCGATGCCAGCCCGGCCTATGTCGCCGGCCTGCTCTATCTCGGTATCGCGGCCTCGGCACTGGCCTTTCCGCTCTATCTGGGCGTGATCCAGGCGATCGGGCCGGGGCGGGCGGCCTATTCCAGCGTGCTGGTGCCGGTGCTGGCGATGACGCTCTCCACCCTGTTCGAACATTATGTGTGGGGCTGGCCGGCGGCGGCGGGCGTGGCGCTGGTGATCGCCGGCCTGGTCGTGGCGCTGCGCGCGCGGGTGGCGTGACGGCGGATCGCCGATCGCCGGATTGGACGCGGCGGGGCGCTTTCCGGTAGAGGCGCCCGATCACCAGCACCGGGACACCGCTTTGACCCTCTACGCCCGCTTCGCCGATCGCATCGGCGCCATCCTCGACGCGCTCGAAGCCGGGGGAGACCTGCCCGGCGGGATCGATCGCCGCAACGTGGCCGTGGAGCCGCCGCGCGACCCGGCGCACGGCGATCTGGCGACCAACGCGGCCATGGTGCTGGCGAAGGCGGCGAAGACCAACCCGCGCGCGCTGGCCGCGCTGATCGCGCCGCGCCTCGCGGAGTTGCCCGAGATCGAGAGCGCCGAGGTGGCCGGCCCCGGCTTCATCAACGTGCGGCTGACGCAGGACGCATGGCATGGCGAGCTTGCCGCGATCCTGGCCGCCGGCGGGGAGTATGGCCGGTCCGCGCTGGGTCAGGGCGTGGCGGTGAACGTGGAATATGTCTCCGCCAACCCCACCGGGCCGATGCATATGGGCCACTGCCGCGGCGCCGTGGTGGGCGATGCGCTGGCGAGCGTGCTGGAACATGCCGGCTACGCAGTGACCCGCGAATATTATGTCAACGACGCCGGCGGGCAGGTGGATACGCTCGCCCGCTCCGTTCACCTGCGCTACCGCGAGGCGCTGGGCGAGACGGTGACGATCCCGGAGGGGCTCTACCCGGGCGACTATCTGGTGCCGATCGGCGCCGCCCTGGCCGCCGAATATGGCGACCGCTACGTCGCCGCGCCGGAGGAGGCGTGGCTCGGCCTGTTCCGCACGCGGGCGGTGGCGGCGATGATGGACCTGATCCGCGCCGACCTGGCCTTGCTCGGCATCCACCACGACGTCTTCTCGTCGGAGGCGGAGGTGCAGCGGTCCGGAAAGGTGGCGGCGGCGTTCGATCGGCTGCGCGGCGAGGGGCTGATCTACCAGGGCACGCTGGAGCCGCCGAAGGGCGAGCTGCCCGACGACTGGGAGCCGGTGGAGATGACGCTGTTCCGCGCCACCGCCTTCGGCGACGACAGCGACCGGCCGGTGATGAAGTCTGACGGCGGCCTCACCTATTTCGGCACCGATCTGGCCTATCACGCGCAGAAGGCGGCCACCGCGGACCAGCTGATCGACATCTGGGGCGCGGACCATGCCGGCACCGTGAAGCGCATCCAGGCGGCGGTGCAGGCGCTGGTGGCGAAACCGTTCGACGTGAAGCTGGTGCAGATGGTGCGGCTGCTGCGCGGCGGCGAGCCGGTGAAGATGTCCAAGCGGTCCGGCTCGTTCGTCACCCTGGCCGATGTGGTGCGGGAGGTGGGCAAGGATGTCGTCCGCTTCACCATGCTGACCCGCAAGGCGGATGCGCAGATGGACTTCGACTTCGCCAAGGTGGTTGAGGCGTCGAAGGACAATCCGGTGTTCTACGTGCAATATGCCCATGCCCGCATCCGATCGCTGCACCGGCGGACGGCCGAGGCCGGGCTGGCGATCGCGTCCGCGCCGAACCTCGCCTTGCTCGACGCCGAGGAGCTGGGGCTGGTGAAGCTCGCCGCGCAATTCCCGCGCATCGTGGAGGCGGCGGCGGCGAATCACGAGCCGCACCGCATCGCCTTCTACCTCTCCGATCTGGCGGCGGCGTTCCACGCGGCGTGGAATCGCGGCAACGATGATCCCGCCCGCAGATTTTTGATGGTTAACGATGCCGAAACCACGTCCGCGCGGCTGGCATTGGCCGATTCGATCGGGCAAATCATCCGCAACGGCCTGAAGATCATGGGCGTGGCGGCCGCCGAGGAGATGAACTGATGACCGATATCGATCGGGGGCGCATCGGCGGCGAGGAGGATCGGCTGCCGTGGCTCGAACCCGTCGAGGACGAGCAGCCGGAGCCGGGCGTCGCGCCGGGCAAGCTGATCGCCGCCGTGGTCGTCGCGTTGCTGGCGCTGGGCCTGATCGTCGGCGGCCTGTTCTGGCTGCGCCAGCCCGGCACCCCGGCGCAGGTGGCCGGCGGCGACGGCGATCTCATCACCGCGCCCAAGGGCGACTATAAGGTCGCGCCGAACGAGCCGGGCGGCATGAACGTGGCGGGCGAGGGCGACGCCACCTATGCCGCGAGCCAGGGCACGCCGGTGGATGCCGCGATCGACATCTCCAAGCAGCCCGAGGCGCCGGTGGCGGCCGGCGCCCGCACGCCGCCCGCGACGAAGACGGCGAGCGCCGAGCCGGTGAGGACCGTGCCGGTGCCCGCCTCCACCGCCGTGGACACGGCGACGCCCAAGCCGACGGCGGCGAAGCCGGCGGCCCCCGTCACCAAGCCGGCGACCCCGGTTTCCGCACCCACGCCGAAGCCGGTCGCGAAGCCTGTCGAGGTGGCGAAGAAGCCGGAGGCGGCCAAGCCCGCCACCGGCGGCGGCCCGGCCGTGCAGCTCGGCGCGTTCAGCACGGCGGCAAAGGCGCAGTCGGCCTGGTCCGACCTGTCCGGCCGCTTCCCCGCGCTGCGATCGCTGTCGCACAGCGTCACCCTGGCGGAAGTCGGCGGCAAGAAGCTCTATCGCCTGCGCGCCACCGGCGGCAGCGGCACGAAGGCGTCGGCCGTGTGCCGCGCGCTCACCTCCGCCAAGGAAGCCTGCACCGTCGTCGGCTGAGCCGACCCGGTGCCGGTGCGGGATCGGCATGACGAAGGCGGCAGAGCGGGCCTATAGGCGGCGAGACGCTATCGGGAGACTGTCGCCGTGAAGCCCCTGTTCCTCGGCCTGGCCGGCCCCGCGCTGACGCCCGACGAGCGCGCCTTCTTCGCCGCGCACGCGCCCGCCGGCTACATCCTGTTCCGCCGCAACTGCATCGACCGTGCGCAGATGAGGGCGCTGACCGACGATCTGCGCGCCCTTTCTGGCCGCGACGACCTGCCGATCCTGATCGATCAGGAGGGCGGCCGAGTCGCGCGGATGACGCCGCCGGAGTGGCCGGCCCTGCCGCGGGCCGAAGCGTTCGACCGGCTCTACGACATCGCGCCCATGACTGCGATCGAGGCGGCGCGCGCCAACGCGCAGGCGATCGCGGCCCTGCTGGCGGAGGTGGGCGTGACGGTGGACTGCCTGCCGCTGCTCGACGTGCGCGATCCCGCCGGCCACGACATCATCGGCGACCGCGCCTTCGGATCGGAGCCGTTGCGCGTCGCCGCGCTGGGCCGCGCGACGATCGAGGGCCTGCGCGACGGCGGCGTCGTCGGCGTCGTCAAGCACATCCCCGGTCACGGCCGCGCCAGGGCCGACAGCCATGTCGAGCTGCCGGTGGTGGATGCCGACGCGGCCGCGCTGGAACGCGACCTCGCCCCGTTCCGCAGCCTGGCCGGCGCGCCGATGGCGATGACGGCGCACGTCGTCTATCCGGCGTGGGACGCGCAGGCGTGCGCCAGCCTCTCCGCCACCGTGATCGGCGAGGTGATTCGCGGGCCCATTGGCTTTGACGGCCTGCTGATGTCGGACGATCTGGGCATGCACGCGCTGGCCGGCGATTTCGGCGCGCGGGCGACGGGCGTGCTGGCGGCGGGCTGCGACATCGCGCTCCACTGCTCGGGCGACATGGCCGAGATGGCGGCGGTGGCCGGCGCGGTCGGCGAGATCGGGGCGGCTGCGCGCGAGCGGCTGCACCGCGCGATGGCGACCGTCGCCGGGCGGGCGCCGGTGGATTATGCCGAGGCTGCGGAGCGGCGGGACGCGCTGCTGGCCTGTGGCGCGTAACCCGCATCGCTCCGGCGCAGGCTGGAGCCGAACTCTCTCTGCTCGGACGGTGTCGCTTCGCCTTCCGGCCGGAGCCCATCGCGGGCGCCTGCCGTGCAGGCAGTCGGCGGGCCGGAATGACGGGTGCATGGCGGTATGACGGCCGACACGCCCGATACGCTCACCCTTGAGCTGGACGGGTGGGAGGGGCCGCTCGACCTGCTGCTCACGCTCGCCCGCGCGCAGAAGGTGGATCTGCGCGAGATATCGATCCTGGCGCTGGTGGAGCAATATCTCGCCTTCATTGAGGATGCGCGCACCCTGAAGCTGGAGATCGCCGCTGATTATCTGGTGATGGCGGCGTGGCTCGCCCTTCTCAAGTCCGGCCTGCTGCTGCCAAGGGACCCGGCCGCCGATCCGAGCCCGGAGGAGTTGGCGCTGCGCCTGCAGGTGCGCCTCCAACGGCTCGATGCGATGCGCGAGGCCGGCGCCCGCCTCGTCGCGCGCGACCGGCTGGGGCGGGACGTGTTCGCGCGCGGCGCGCCGGAGGGGCTGAAGCTGGTGCGCCGCCCCGCCTGGGATGCCGATCTCTACGAGCTGATCGCGGCCTATGGCGCCATCCGCGCGCGCCGTGCACCGGCGGTGCATGTCGTCAGCCGCCGGCCGGTGATGAGCCTGGACGAGGCGATCCGCCGGGTGGAGGCGCTGATCGGCCGCCGCGTCGACTGGTCCGCGCTGGAGGCCTTTTTGCCCGCGGGCGGCGATGCCGACTATCGCCGGTCGGCGCTCGCCTCCAGCTTTCTCGCCGCATTGGAACTCGCCAAGCAGGGCCGGGTGGAGCTGGCGCAGGCGGCACCCTTCGCGCCGCTGATGCTGCGCCGCGCATGACCGCCGAGCCGGACGATCTCGGCCGTGCGATCGAGGCGGCGCTGTTCGCGGCGGAGGCGCCGATGACGGTGGCGGAACTCGCCACCGCGATTGGCCGGCGCGACGGCATCGCCGAGGCGCTGGCGCATGTGGCGGGGCTCTACGCCGGGCGCGGCGTGAACCTGGTCGAGCGGGGCGGGCGCTGGCACTTCCAGACGGCCGCCGACCTCGCCCACATCCTGCGCCGCGAGCGCGAGGAGCCGCGCCGGCTGAGCCGCGCCGGCGTGGAGACGCTGGCGATCATCGCCTATCACGAGCCGGTCAGCCGCGCGGAGATAGAGGCGATCCGCGGCGTGCAGATATCGAAGGGCACGCTGGACGTGCTGATGGAGGCGGGCTGGGTGCGGCCGGCCGGCCGGCGCGAGGTGCCGGGGCGGCCGCTGGTCTACGCCACGACGCAGGGCTTCCTCGCCCATTTCGGCCTCGCCAGCCGCCGCGACCTGCCCGGCATCGAGGATCTGCGCGCCGCCGGCCTGCTCGATCCCGTCGATCTGGCGATCGAGGCCGCGCTGGCCGGGGAGGATGGCAAGTCCGAGGTGGAAAAGGACGACGCGAACGACTAAGTGGCGCTCTCAGCCGCGTTGACCGGCTGACTTGGGAGATTCATCATGGGTGGCCTCAGCCTCTGGCATTGGCTTATCGTCGGCATCATCGTGCTGCTGCTGTTCGGCAAGGGCCGTTTCTCTGACATGATGGGTGACGTCGCGAAGGGGCTCAAGAGCTTCAAGAAGGGCATGTCGGACGACGATCATGAGGCGGAGCCGCCGGCGCGCCCCGCCACGCGCCTGCAGGCGCAGCCGCCGATCGAGCCGAGCGCCGAGCGCGAGCTGCGGCCGATGTCGGACGATCGCCCCGCCAGCTGATCGCCCGTTCCTCCGTCCGGACTGCCGACCGCCCGATGCTGGATATCGCGCCGACCGAATTGCTGCTGGTCGCGCTGGTCGCGCTGATCGTCATCGGCCCGAAGGATCTGCCGCGCGTGATGCGCGTGGTGGGCCAGTGGGTGGGCCGCGCGCGCGGCGTCGCCCGCCACTTCCGCTCCGGCTTCGACGAGATGGTGCGCCAGGCCGAGCTCGACGAGATGGAGAAGAAGTGGCGCGCCGAGAATGAGCGGATCATGCGTGAGCATCCGATCGTGCCCGCCGCCGAGAATCCCGATGGCGCCGAGTGGAAGCCGGTGCCCCGCACGCCCTATCCTCCGGTCGAGCCGGACGAGGAGGAGGGCGAGCGCGGCGCCGTCGATCCGCATGGCGGCGCGGCGATGACGCCGCTGCCGCCACGGGACGACGCCCCGGACGCGGCACCCGCCAAGCCATGAAGGATCTCGACGACACCCGCGCGCCGCTGATGGAGCATCTGATCGAGCTCCGCCGGCGGCTGTTGTGGAGCTTCGCCGCGCTGGGCGGCGCCTTTGCCCTCTGCCTCTATTTCGCGCGGCCGATCTTCGCCTTTCTCGTCCAGCCGCTGCTGCGCGCCGGCCAGGGGCGGATCATCTACACCGATATCTTCGAGGCGTTCTTCGCCGAGATCAAGGTGGCGTTCTTCGCCGCCATCATGCTCGCCTTCCCGATCATGGCGAGCCAGCTGTGGCAGTTCGTGGCGCCGGGCCTCTACGCCAAGGAGAAGCGGGCCTTCCTGCCGTTCCTGCTGATGACGCCGGTGCTGTTCCTGATGGGCGCGGCGCTGGCTTATTATGTCGCCATGCCGCTCGCGCTGCATTTCCTGCTCGGCTACCAGGGCAATCTCGGCGGCATCGAGCAGATGGCGCTGCCGGCGGTCGGCAATTACCTGTCGTTCGTCACGAAGTTCCTGTTCGGTTTCGGCGTGGCCTTCCTGCTGCCGGTGCTGCTGATGCTGCTGGAGCGGGCGGGCATCGTCACGCGGGCGCAGCTGAAGGCCGGGCGGCGCTACGCGATCGTCGGCGCCTTCGCCATCGCCGCCGTGCTGACGCCGCCGGACGTGTTCTCCCAGCTGCTGCTGGCGGTGCCGCTGGTGCTGCTGTACGAGCTGGCGCTGATCGCGATCTGGTTCACCGAACGCCGCCGCGCGCGCGAGCGATCGACGGAGATCGCGCCCCAGTGACGGCGTCCTGAGTGACGGCGTCCTGACGGCAGAAGGCCCCGCCGGTCGCCCGGCGAGGCCTCCTTTCATTCACGTGCGCGAACTTACTTCGAGCGGTCGGCCGCACCGGCGACGGCGTCGCCGGCCGAGGACACGTCCTTGCCAGCGCCTTCCACCGTGTTGCACGCCGCAGTCAGCAGGCCGCCCGCGACCAGTGCCAGCGTGAAGATTTTCCGGACCATATCGTTGCTCCCTTGTCGAACCGATGTCCCGTGCCGGACGACCATGTCGTCCGGGGGAACCGGGTAGAGAATGACGCGAGGTAAAATTTGTTCCGGCACCACATCCAATTGTCTGACGGTGCCCCGAAAACAAGTTGGGTCCGGAACGCCGTCGGGGGAGGAGCGGCGGTTCCGGACCCTGATGTGGGACAGCGAGAGCGGGGGGGCATAAGGTCGCTGTCCGGTGTTGATAACCGGCGGGGCAGGCATTGGTTCCGGATCGTCGCCGAGATTCTCGGCGATCGGCCGGCTTCTCAGGCGTGGCGATCAGGCGGGCTGCGGCGCCAGCGGCGGCACGACGCTGATCTCGATCGCGTAGCGGCCGGCCACCTCGTCCCGCTCCAGCGGCGCGCGAAGCTGGCGGGAAAGGCCTTCGACCACGCGGGCGGAGCGGTCCCGCGCGGGATGGGTGCGGCATGCCTCTTCGGCAAGGCCGGGGGCGATCACCGTCAGCACCGCGCGGTCCGGCCGATCGGTGGGATGGAGGCGGATCGCCACGCCGCCGCGGGGATCGCAGTTCATCGCCAGCTCGACCAGCTCGGTGACGAGGAACGCGACCGGCACGGCGACATCCTGCGAGGCGAAGAGCGGCGCCAGCTCCAGCGTGATCGAGAGCTGCGCCGCGTCCGGCGCGGCGGTGGCGCGCAGGTTGGAGGCGAGTTCGCCGAGCAGCGGCCGCAGGCCGACCCCGCGATTCTCCTCAAGCTCGGCATAATGGTTGCGGTGGACCACGGCGAGCGCGTCCACCCGGCGCTGGATCGAGGCATAGGCCGCGCCCACGTCCGGATCGCGCACGCCGCGGCTGTGCAGGTTAATCAGGCTGGAGACGACCTGGAGATTGTTCTTCACCCGGTGGTGCACCTCGCGCGTGAGGCGGGTCTGCCGGGCGAGGCCGCTCTCCAGCTCCGCCTCATGCTCGGTGAGGGTGCGCGTGACGGCGGCGAACGCCTGGCCGAGAGCGCGGATCTCGGTGGAAGGCGTGGTCAGCACCGGCAAAGCGAGCGGGCCGCCGCCGCCCGCGCCATAGGCGGTGATCGCGCGCTGCAACTGGCCGAGCGGCTTCAGGACGAGCCGGTCCATCACCAGCCAGCCGATCAGCGCGGCCGCCAGCCACATCAGGATCGGCAGCAGGATCATCAGCGCCTCGATCGCGCGGATCGGCATGGCGGGGCTGCTCAGCTCCAGCGAGAGCTGGCCGTTGGCGACGGGCACGGCGACCGTCACGGTCTGGCCCAGCGGCTCGCCGGTCCGCCTGACATCGGAGAGCTCGACGATGGCATCGCCCTCCCGCAGCCGCGCGCCGAACGCGGCCGGGCCGCGCGGCGCCGCCAGCAGTTCGGCAAGGGTGGCGCGCGGCAGTTCGCCGACGGCGAGCAGGCCGTCCGGCAGCACCGTGCTGAAGCGCAGCAGCTCCGGCCCGTTCACGGCCCGCACCTCCGTGCCGATGCCAGCGGCGGGCGTCATCGCGGGGAAACGGAGCAGGCCGGGCGTGGCGCAGATCAGGCGACCGCGCGGATCGAACAGGCCAAGGCTGATGGCATAGGGCTTGCCCGCCGCAATCATGCCCAGCGTGCGGCGGCAGGCATCGACGGTGGCGGAGGGAAGGCCGGCCGCGAAGCCCATGCGCAGCCCGCTGGCGGCGGCGGATACCGCGTCACCGATGCGGCGGGCGCCGTCCGCCGCGATCAGGCGCACCTCGGCCTCGCGCGTTAGGCGGTTGGTCTTGGCCGATTCGATCGAGGCGAACACGGCGATCATACCCAGCGGCAGCAGCGCCGCCGAGAGGATGAGCAGCATCTTGATGCCGGTGGAGAGACGCCCGAAGACGGTTGCGATCATGCCGGCCGGCGCGGCCGTGGCAGTCTGGCAGAGGACCGGATCGGGGGTCACGACATGCCCCAGTCCTCAGCTGAGCTTGTTGAGAAGATCCAGCATCTCGCCGGGGATGTTCTCGCTGACGGTCTCGTCATAGACGGAGCGCAGCGCGCTGCCGACATTGCCGCCGCCGGCCCCCTCGCCGCTCGTCCGATTGCGCCGCGGCGCCGGTGCGCGCGCCGGACCTTTTCTCTCGTCTTTCGCAACCAACTCGCCGATCCCCTTGCGCTACCGTGACGCGTGGCGACCCGCGACCGGCCGCCACCGTCCCCCCCAGAAATCCTGTCGAACCGAACAGGCCAGGATCTTCGCGCCCAAAGGGCGGACGGCCCGAGGTCGCAAAGCAGCCCGGCCTGCAAAATGGCCTTCGGCGTAACGAAACAAAAAACTGAGACGTTGGTTCCCACTCACGCGCGCAACATCTCGTCGCGATCGGCGGTGCCGGTTCGCGCGCGACAGGGGCCGCCGGGGGGTTCTGCATCCACGCTTGCCTTCGGGCTCTCCGCTAATCATCTAGGCGGTCGGCCACCCGGCTGGTCGCCACCAGGGAGTATCGCATCATCATGTCGCTCGGCCAGGAACTCGCCCCGCATCTTCCCTTCCTGCGTCGCTACGCGCGGGCGCTCACCGGCAGCCAGGCGCATGGCGACGCCTATGTGCGTGCCGCGCTGGAGGCGATCGTCGCCGCGCCCGGCGATTTCCCGCGCGACGTGGACGCCCGGCTGGGCCTGTACGGCACGTTCCAGCGCATCTGGTCCTCCACCAACGACAATGATGCGCGCGACGCCGGCGTGGAGGAGGGCGACAGCGAGTCGATCGCCCAGGCCCGCCTCTCGCAGATCACGCCGCTCTCGCGTCAGGCGCTGCTGCTGACGGCGATGGAGGGCTTCACGTCGGAAGATGCCGGCTACCTGATCGATGCCTCGGCGACGGAGGTCGACACGCTGGTGGCCGACGCGCTGGCCGAGATCGAGCGCCAGACCCGCGCCGACGTGCTGATCATCGAGGACGAGCCGATCATCGCGATGGACCTCGAAACCATCGTGCGCGATCTGGGCCACAGCGTGACGGGCGTGGCGGTGACGCGGGACGAGGCGGTGGCGCAGGCGATGGCGCAGCGGCCGGGCCTAGTGCTCGCCGACATCCAGCTGGCCGACGACAGTTCGGGCATCGACGCGGTGAAGGACATCCTGGCCGAATTCTCCGTGCCCGTGATCTTCATCACCGCCTTCCCCGAACGGCTGCTGACGGGCGAGCGGCCGGAGCCGACCTTCCTCATCACCAAGCCGTTCCAGCGCTCCACGGTGAAGGCCGCGATCGCGCAGGCGCTGTTCTTCGATCTCCAGACGATCCCGGCCTGAGCGGAACCCGCCGCGTACCGCAACGTTTGTGACGGAAGAACAACGAGAAAGGTTCATGTCATGGCCGACGAAGAGGTTCATCTCAACCGGCGGCAGGCCCGTGGCGGCGCGTCGACGCACGTCACCCGCTATGTCCTGCCGATCTCGCTGTTCCTGATCGTGGTGCTGTTCGCCGTCCTGCTGTTCGTCTGGCGCTGACGCATTTTTAATCCGCCCGAGGGAGGCGCGCCGCTCGCAAACGCCGATCAAAGCCCTATCTGTTGGCTTGCCGGCCTCGCCACGCGCGGCGCTAATGGGATGCATTGATGCAGGACGATCAGGCGCGGACCGCAGACTTCGTCGAGCCGGTCCCTCTTTCCGACGACGAGTTCAAGGTCGAGCTGGGTCGGGTCATCCCCCATCTGCGCGCCTTCGGCCGTTCGCTCTCGGGCAACCGCGATCTGGCCGACGATCTGGTGCAGGAGACGCTGCTGAAGGCGTGGGCGGCGCGCAAGCGGTTCCAGGCCGGTACGAACATGCGGGCATGGACCTTCATCATCCTGCGCAACCTGTTCCTCTCGCAGATGCGCCGCGCCCGCTTCAAAGGCGAGTGGGACGAATTGACGGCGTCCAAGCTGCTCGCCGCGCCGGCCAGCCAGGATCGCCATGTGGAACTGGGCGACATGCAGCGCGCGCTGCTCCATCTGCCGCAGCCGCAGCGCGAGGCGCTGATCCTCGTCGGTGCCGGCGGTTTCGCCTATGAGGAAGCGGCGGAGATTTGCGGCTGCGCCGTCGGCACGATCAAGAGCCGGGTCGCGCGCGGCCGGGTGGCGCTTGAGGCGCTGCTCAGCGAGGGCAAGCTGCCCTCGCGGCGGGATCAGGTGCCGACCACCGGCCGTACCGCCCTCCAGACGATCATGGGCGAGGTGGACGAGCTCAGCCGCGGTCGCTGATCGCGGCTCGTCCGGAATCGGCCATGTCTTGCGGCAGGGGCGATGCCCGGCGTTCGTTTCTCCCGTCTTCACCGCTTGACCACCATTCGCGTATAGCGTTGGCGGATAAGGGGTGTGATGACGGACGAGCCAAGAGAGACAGGGGAGCAGGCGAAAGCGGGCGATCCGCGTCCACGCTCGGCCGTCAGCGGCGCGGTCGGTCTCGCCGGCCTCTGCGGCCTGACCGTCTGGATTCTGGTGGCGCGTCAGTTCGGCATGGGCGGTGCGTTGTCGGCGCTGGTCGCGGTGCTGGCGTGCGGCGTGCCGATGATGCTCTGGTCGCTGCTGATCGACCGGGTTCACCGCAATCCCACGACCGGGATCGATTGGGACGCGCCACCGCGTCCACTGCGCGACACGCTGGACATCAGCCTCGCCAAGCTTGCCGGGCTCTGGTCCACCTGGTGCCTGATCGCGATCGTCTACGCCTGCGGGCGCTGGTACTGGGAGGGTGCCTATCTGTTCGCGATGGGCGCGTTCCAGTGGACGGCGCCGGTGCTGGTCGCGGTGTCCATCCCCTACGTGATGTGGCTCGACCGCCGGCTGATCGAGCCGCGCGATGGCGCCTACGCGTTCGGCAGTCTGCTGCTCGGCACGGGTGCGGTGGACCGCGCGGCGTTGGCCGAACATGCCCGCCAGTGGGCGGTGAAGGGCTTCTTCACCGCCTTCATGATCTCGATCGTGCCCGGCAACTATGCGGATGTGGTGAATTGGGACGTCGCCGCCGCACTCACCGATCCGGTGGCGCTCACCCGCTGGCTGATCGCGGTGATGTTCCTGATCGACGTGACGGTGGCGACCGTCGGCTATCTGCTGACCTGCAAGCCGCTGGATGCGCATATCCGCAGCGCCAACCCCTATGCGGCGGGCTGGGCGGCGGCGCTGATCTGCTACCCGCCGTTCATCATGATGGGGCCGGGCGGGCCGCTGAACTATCATGTGGGCACGCAGGAGTGGCCGGCGTGGCTCGCCGGGCAGCCGCTGGCGCTGGCGGTGGCGGGCGCCGTGCTGGTGGCGCTGACGGCGATCTACGCGTGGGCGACGGTGGCGTTCGGCCTGCGCTTCTCCAACCTCACCCACCGCGGCATCCTGACGCACGGGCCGTATCGGTGGAGCAAGCATCCCGCCTACCTCTCGAAGAACCTGTTCTGGTGGCTCTCGTCCATGCCGTTCCTGGTGACGACCGGCAGCCTGACCGACATGGTGCGGAACACCGCGATCCTGGCGGCGGTGAACGCCGTCTACTACTGGCGCGCGCGGACGGAGGAGCGCCACCTGGGCGCGGACCCCGCCTATCGCGCCTATGCCGCCTGGATGGAGCGGAACGCGCCGCTGCCGCGCCTGCTGCGCTGGCTGAAAGGCGGGGCAGGCGCCACCCCGCAGCCGGCCGAGTAGGGCGGAACGGCCCGAGACATCTTTCGTTACACACCCGCGTCATCACGACGCTGGAGAGATGATGATGGGCAAGGGCCTGATCCTGTGGTTGCTGGGCGTCCCCGGCGTCGTCGTCATCGGCCTGCTGCTGTTCCACGTGATCTGATATCCGCCGGAACGGCGCCCCGCGAACCCGCGTTGACCGGGCCTGAGCGGGGAGAAACAGATGCTTGCGGACATTGACGGGCCGGCGACGGAGACGACATCGCCGGTCGAGGACGACAAGGTTGTGCCGGCGGCGAGCGGCATGGTCGCCGCGCGATTGGCGCTCGCGCTTGCGGACGGCGACCTGATCTACGTGGCCGAGAGCGGCCAGCGTGCGGAAGCCGTGGCGGCCGCGCTGGAAGCGATGGCGCCCCAGGCGGCGGTCGTGCTGCTGCCGCAGGCGGACGGTCTGCCCGGCGAGGACGTTCCCGCCACTCCGGCGAATATCGGCCGCCGCGTCGCCGCGTTCCGCAGGCTGGCGGCGCGTGACGGCGGCCGCGTCGCCCTCATCTCCACGGCCGAGGCGGCGGCGATGCTGCATCCCGCGCCGGAGAGCTTCGCCGGTGCGCCGCTGGCGATCGCGGCCGGCGACCCGATCGATCCCACGGGCCTGCGCGAGCGGCTGGAGGCGATCGGCTACTTCCTCGACGATCGCGTCGACGAGCATGGCGAGATGGCGATCCGTGGCACGGTGGTCGATCTGTTTCCCGCCGACGCGTTGGCGCCCTTGCGGATAGAGACGGCGGACGGCGCCATCGCGGCGATCCGCGCTTATGATGCCGTCACCCAGCGCGGCGGCGAGGCGATCGAGCGGATCGAGGTGGGCGCCGCGTGCGAGCCGGCGGTGGGAGACACGACGCTGTTCGATCACGTGCCGGGCGCCGCGATCGCGATCGATCCCGGCGCGACCGAGCGGCGCGATCGCTTCATCGCGCTGGCCGAGGATGGCGCACGCACCCGCCGCGCCCACAAGCGCCCGCCGCTGAAGACGGCGCTGGCCGATGCCGCGCGCTGGGAGCAGGCGCTGGCCGGGCGGGAGCGGATCGACGTGGCGGCGGGCGACGAGGAAGCCGGCGAGCGGTTCGTCGAGGCGCGCCAGCCGGTCCGCGCCGTCGCCAAGGCCATCCGCGCCGCCCGCGAGCAGGGCGACCGGGTGGTGCTGGCCGCCGGCCCGCGCGACCTGCGCTTCCTTTCCCGCCGCATCGGCAAGCCGCTGGGCGAGGCGCCGCAGTTGGTGGAGGACTGGCAGGCGGTGGAGGCTGCGCCGCCGGGCGCGCTGCTGGCGATCGCCGCGCCGATCGAGCGCGGCTGGCGCGCGCCGGGGCTGCTGGCGATAGCGGCGGCCGATCTGCTCGGTGCGCGGGCGGGCGACGAGGGGACGGTGGCGACGATCGATCCGCTGTCCGGCGAGGCGACCGACTTCCGGCTGGGCGACGTGGTGATCCACGAGGATTTCGGCATCGGCGTGCTGCGCGGGATCGAGCCGGTGACGGCAGGCGACGTGACCAGCGACGCCATCCGCATCGAATATGCCAAGGACGGCCAGCGGCTGGTGCCGGTGGAGGAAGCGGACCGGATCTGGCGCTACGGCGCCGATGCCGATGCCGTCTCGCTCGATCGGCTGGACGGATCGGGCTGGCAGAAACGGCGCGGCGATATCGCCGCGGCGGTGGCGGAGAGCGCCAAGGGGCTGAGCGCGCTCGCCGCCGAGCGTGCGACCCGCAAGGCGCCGGTGCTCGATCCGCCGGTGGCCGACTATGAGCGGTTCGCCGGCCGCTTCCCGTTCACCGAGACGCGCGACCAGCTGCGCGCGATCGAAGCGGTTCGCGCCGATCTCGCCTCCGGCCGGCCGATGGACCGGCTGGTCGTCGGCGATGTCGGTTACGGCAAGACCGAGGTGGCGCTGCGCGCGGCCGCGATCGCGGCGCTTGCCGGGCGGCAGGTCGCCATCGTGGCGCCGACGACCGTGCTCGTCCGCCAGCATCTGGAGACGTTCCGCCGCCGCTTCGAGGGGCTGGACATCGCCATCGCCGGCCTCTCGCGCCTCTCCACCCCGGCGGAGGCCAAGGCGGCGAAGGCGGGGCTGGCCGACGGCTCCGTCCGCATCGTCATCGGCACCAGCGCGATCGCCGCCAAGGGCGTGCGCTTCGCCGCGCTCGGCCTGGTCGTGATCGACGAGGAGCAGCGGTTCGGCGCCGCCGACAAGCTGAAGCTGCGCACGCTGAGCGATGCCTGCCACGTGCTGACGCTGACCGCGACGCCGATCCCGCGCACGCTGCAGACGGCGCTGGTGGGCCTGCAGGAGCTGTCGGTGATCGCCACGCCCCCCGCCGTGCGGCAGCCGATCCGCACGAGCGTGGGGCTGTACGATCCGGCGCTGGTGCGCATGGCGCTGCTGCGCGAGCAGGCGCGCGGCGGGCAGAGCTTCGTCGTGGTGCCGCGCATCGAGGACATGGCGAAGCTGGCCGAGATGCTGCGCGGGCTGGTGCCCGAACTGGCGGTGCGGGAGGCGCACGGCAAGATGTCCGCCGCCGAGATCGACGCGGCGATGGTGGGCTTTGCCGAGGGCGAGGGCGACGTGCTGCTGGCCACCAACATCATCGAGGCGGGGCTGGACGTACCGCGCGCCAATACGATGATCGTGTGGCGGGCGGACCGCTTCGGCCTGTCGCAGCTGCACCAGCTGCGCGGCCGCGTGGGGCGCGCGGCGCGGCGCGGGCAGGTGCTGCTGCTGACCGATCCGGCCGACGCGATCAAGCCCGCGACCCTGAAGCGGCTGCGCACGCTGGAGGCGCTGGACCGGCTGGGTGCCGGCTTCGCGATCAGCGCGCGCGATCTGGACATGCGCGGCGCCGGCGACCTGCTGGGCGACGAGCAGGCCGGGCACATGAAGCTGATCGGCGTCGATCTCTACCAGCATCTGCTGGGCCAGGCGCTGCGCGCGGCGCGCGGCGAGGCGGCCGACCGCTGGACTCCGGGACTGTCGCTGGGCCTCGCCGGATCGCTGCCGGAAGCGTGGATCCCGGAGGTGGAGCTGCGCCTGAACCTGTATGTCCGGCTGGCGCGGGCAGCGACGCCGGCGGCGCTGGATGCGCTGGAGGAGGAGATGGAAGACCGTTTCGGCACGCTTCCGGCCGAGGCGCGCACCCTGATGGCGATCGCCCGCATCCGCCTGCTGGCGGCCGCGGCCATGATCGATCGCGTCGTCGCCGGCCCGGCCGCGATCGCGCTGACCCCGCGATCCGGCTTCGCCGGCGCGACGGACGGGCTGGAGGCGAAAGGCGACCGTCTGCTGCTGCGGACGGAAACGGATGCGAACGAGGCGCGCCTGGCGCAGGTGGCGACGCTGCTGGAAGGGATGGGCGACGGCTGAGGCGGGCCGCCTCAGTTCGCCCGCATCTCCACCTTTTCCACCCATTCGGGAAAGAAGCTCGGCTCGCGATTGGACCAGCCGGGCGCCGTCGCCGCCGCCTCGCTGATCGATTGCAGCAGCACGCGCCTCTTCTCCGGGTGGAGGTGCGGCAAGGCGGCGGCGGCACAGAAGGCGCCGGGCAGCCACGGCCGCACGTTGGCGCCGATCAGCCGCTCATAGAGGAAGCGGTAGGAGCCGAAGCTCGCCAGCCGATCCTGTCCCAGATCGAAAGCCGTCATCGTCACCAGCGGCGCCAGGAACGGCTCCACCGCATCCAGCCCGCTATCGTCCGGCACCAGTTCGCGGACATGGTCGAGCCGCTCGTACACGCGGCGCTGGGCACGGATGCTCGCGGCCTCGATCACGTCGCGAGACCAGCGCGTCAGCGCGTCCTCGCGCTCTAGCCCCACGTCCAGCGAGCGCCGGATGTAGCGCTGCGTGGCGCCGGGGAACGCCGCGAACTCCTTCATTTCCGCCAGCGTCATCGCGCCGTCCGCCGGTCTCGCCTGGGTGCCCATCGGAAACTCCCCGAAATCGGATTGCCTCACCTGACGATCAAGCACCCAAACTGGTTTCGAAGCGCTTAACCGCGCCGTTATCGCCGGCAGACCGAAGCGGAGCATTTTTCCTTTTGCATTGCAACATGGATGTCACGCGCCGCAGGCATGACGCGCGCAAAAATGAGACGGACGGTGTTTCGCGACCGCGATACGCCTATTCCTTGGCGTTCATCCGCTCGCGCTCGGCATCCTCGTCATAGCCGGAGGAGGGCGCCGGATCCTTGCCCTTGCCGGGCTGCGTGTTCGACGGGGCGTCGGAGGTCGGAAAGCTCTCGTCCAGCGCCACGTCCAGCTTGGCGTCCTGATCGCCGGGATCGAACTTCAGCCGCTTGTCGTCCTCCGCATCATGCGCGTCGCGCACATTGGGAGTGGCGCGATCGTCATCGTCGGTCCGGTCGTTGTCGGCCATGATATCGTCTCCTGTGTTTCTGGGGAAACGCGGCGCGCCGGGCACCGTTCCGGGCGCGATTCGATCAAATCGCGATGACGTTCGACCGGCGGACTCCCGCGCCGTCGCGGCATGGCTATACCGGGCGGATGAACGCCACCACCGAAGACGCCGGCGCGGCCACGCTGAGCCCGCGCGTCGCCTTGCTCTCGATCCTCGGCTTCTGGACCTTCTACTTCGCGATCGTGACCGTGCGCTCGACGGTGCTCGAGATGGGCGACCAGTGGGACATGCTGGGCCGGCGCCTGATCGTGACGGTCGCCAGCGCGGCCGCCACGCTGCTGCTCTATCTCGTCCTGCGCCGCATCCCCCGCCGCTCGCTCGGCCTCAGCGTCGCCATCGCCGCGGTGCTGGCGGTGCCGGCGGCCGTGCTCTACTCCACCGCCAACTTCCTCGCCTTCCGCGCGGTCACGGAGCGGGAGGAGGCGGCCAAGGCGCGCAAGACGACCAAGATGGTCGTGATTGACGCGCCGCGCGGCACCGCGCCGGCCGCTCCGCCGCCGCCCCCCCGGCCAGGCGGCGCCGGCGGCGCCCGCGCCGCCCGCCGCTCCCGCCCGCGCCGCGCGATCAGCGTGCATGTCGAGGATGCCGACGGCCGGCGCAGCGAGCCGGTCGTCACCGTCGATACGAGGGCCAATCCGCGGCTGCCCGATATCGAGGCGATCGTCGCCTCGGCGAGCCGAGATGCCGGCGCGGCGATCCGCGAGGCGCGGCGCGCCGCCGCGCGCGGCCTGGACGATGCCGACGACAGCGTCGCCGACGCGACGGACGCGGCGGAGGCCGTGCAGGATGCCGTCGCGGCCATCGCCGAGGCCCGCCGCGCGCAGGCCGGCGTCACGGCGGCGGGCGGATCGGAAGCTGCCGCCGAGGCTGCCGAGGCCGTGGCGGCGGCGCGTGCCGAGGCGGTGGTCGCCGCGCGCGAGGCGCGGCGCGCCGCCGCGGCGGCGCGGGCCGCCGCCGCCGTGCCGCTGCCGCCGGTGACGCTGGACGCCAATCGCCGCATCATGGTGCAGGTGGGCGGCGGCAGCGACGGCCACAGCATGACGCCGATCCAGGCGATCGCCGACAATGCCGCCAACGGCTATTTTTTCATCGCCGCCTGGGCCGCCCTGTACCTGGCGATGTGCTACGCCGCCGAGACCCGCGTGGCCGAGCGCCGCGCCGCCCGCTTCCGCGCCGCCGCCCAGTCCGCCGAGCTGCGCGCGCTGCGCTACCAGGTGAATCCGCACTTCCTGTTCAACACGCTCAACTCGCTCTCGTCGCTCGTCATGATCGGCAAGGCGGAGGCGGCCGAGCGGATGATCATGAACCTCAGCACCTTCTTCCGCACGAGCCTGACCGGCGATCCCACCGACGACATGCGGCTGGACGAGGAGATCCGCCTCCAGCGCCTCTATCTGGACATCGAGGCGGTGCGCTTTCCCGAGCGGCTGGTGGTGGACATCGCCGTTCCGCCGGAGCTCGAGAACGCCTGCGTGCCGGGCCTGATCCTGCAGCCGCTCGTCGAGAATGCGGTGAAATATGGCGTGTCCCGCGCGCGTCGGCCAATTACCATCCGCATCCGCGCAAAGGAGCAGGGATCGGTGTTGCGGCTGACGGTGGAGGATGACGGCGACACGATGCTGCCGGACGAGGATGCCCCGCCCGGCACCGGCGTGGGGCTGCGCAACGTGCGCGATCGCCTCGCCGCCCGTTATGGCGAAGCCTGCGCGTGCGACTGGGGACCGCTGCCCGGCGGCGGCTTCGGCGTGACGCTCCTCCTGCCGCTGGTGCGGCGTGACTGCTGAGCCGGCGCCGCTCCGCACGCTGGTGGTGGACGACGAGCCGCTCGCCGTCGAGCGTCTCCAGATCCTCTGCGCGCGGACGCCGGGCATCGATCTGGTCGGCACGGCGAGCGACGGGGAGGCGGCGCTGCGCCTCGTCGATGCTCTACAGCCGGACCTGCTGCTGCTCGACATCGCGATGCCGGGGCTCGACGGGCTGGGCGTGGCGACGGCGCTCGCCGCGCGCGCCGAGCGGGGCGAGGGCGGCGGGCGGCCGGCGATCATCTTCTGCACCGCGTTCGATCAGTTCGCCGTCGCCGCCTTCGACGTCGCGGCGGTCGACTATCTGCTGAAGCCGGTCTCCGCCGAGCGGCTGGAGCGATCCGTCGCGCGCGTCGGCGAGCGGCTGCGCGCGGCGCCGCCGCCGCAGCCGGCCGCGGCGCCCAGCCCCCACGCCGACGAGTTCTGGGTGCCGCACCGATCCGAGATGATCCGCCTCGCCGCCATCGACATCGACCGGATCGACGCCGAGCGCGACTATATGCGGCTGCATATCGGCCAGCGCAGCTTCCTGCTGCACCAGACGATCAGCGAGCTGGAGCGGCGGCTGGACCCGCAATTGTTCATCCGCCTCCACCGCTCCACCCTGGTCCGCCGCGATTTCATCGCCAAGCTGCGCCACGACGGCCTGGGCGTGTGGCATGCCGACCTGCGCGACGGCGGCGAGGTGCGGATCGGCCGGACCTATCTAGCGGCGGCCAAGGAGATGGCCGGCCGATAGGCGGCTATCGGCCAGGTGGCGGTGATGATAGGGGCAGGCACATGCTGACGCTCGCTTGCCACTGCGGCCTGATCCGCGTGCGGATCGACCGGCGACCCGACTATATCCACGAGTGCAACTGCACCCTGTGCAGCAAAACGGGCGCGCGCTGGGGCTATTTCCAGCCGGCGGACGTGGCGGTCGAGGGCGCGGCGCGCGGCTATACCCGGGCGGACAAGGACGATCCCGGCGCGGAGATCGGCTTCTGCGGCCGGTGCGGCTCGACTACCCACTTCACCCTCACCGCCGGCGCCGTGGCGAAGTTCGGCAACGGGGTGATGGGCGTCAACATGCGGCTGGCCGACGAGCGCGACCTCGCCGGCATCGAGCTGCGCTTCCCCGACGGGCGGGGCTGGGCCGGCGAAGGCCCGTTCGGCTATGTGCGGCCCGCTTCCATCATCGGCGAGGATGCGGGCTTGGCGTGAGCGGCGGTGGGCGGCTGCCATGGCCGATCGCTTCCGACCTTCCGTGCCGTCGTGCTGAAACGCGTTCAGCATGGTCCGGGCTGTTCGGCGATCGCCTATAGCCCGGCGCGATAGGCCGCGACGGGCATCCGCCGGTCGAGCGTCGCCAGGGTCGCCTCATAGGCCTCGTCCGCGAACGTCTCCGTCGCGGTGTCGAACAGCCATTCGAAGTGATCGACGGGGCAGATGTTCGTGCCGACGACGCGGAGATAGTCGATCGGGCGATCGATCAGCACCAGCGGGTGGAGGCCGCGCATCAGGTTGACGACGGTCGTGTCCTCGCCCGGGCCGATCGCGGGAAAGATGGGCAGCGCCGCCCGCCGCGCCGCCAGGGTCATCTCCCAGCCGTAGCGGCGGGTAATGGCGAGGCGCCCGCGCGCCGGCCACCACAGCAGGGTGCGCAGCAGCAGCGAGGCGGCGGCCCTGGCCGGGGCGAGCGCGGCGACGGCGAAGGCGATGCGCTGCGGATCGCTGAGATCGTCGTCGTCCCAGGTGCACAGGATGCCACCGCGCGAGCGGGCCACGGCGGCGTTGCGCAGCTCGCCGAGCGGCATCTCCGCCACGCTGTCGATGCGGATCGTGGGATCGCCGAGGGCGGCGACGTGGGCGGCGAGCGCGCCGTCCGTCGCGGCGGTGACGATCACCAGCTCGCGGTTCGGATAGGTCTGGCGGCGGTAGCACTCGATCGCCAGCGCGGCGGGGAAGATGCGGCCGCGGCTGATCATGGTGCAGCTGACGAGCGGTGGGGCGGCGCCCCAGCCGTCCGGCAGGGTGAGCACCCCCTCCTGCGATCCGCCGTCCGGTGCCGTGATCGCGACGGGCGCGGTGCGGGCGGGGGCCGCGGCGGCGATCGGCGCGTCGGTCGGCGGGGTCTCGGGCATGTCGGGCGCCGGCATAGGCCGGATCGTGCATGCGCGGAAGCGTGCGGACCATCCCCGGAGCGTCGGCTTCGGGGATGGTCCGCGGCGGGGATCAGTGCGCGGCGGCGTGGAGCGAAGGCGCGCCGACATTCTGCGCGAGCTGCGTGGCCGAGCGGGCGCTGGCGATCGCCAGATCGACGCGCGGGCGGGCGGCGGCGTTCGCCTGGGCGCGGCAGGCCGCCATGCGCTGCTGGGCGGCGAGATCGCGCGTGTCGGCGGTGCCGCAGACCGAGCGCACCGCGAGGCGAACACGCCGCTGCAGCGCGGCGCTGCCCTGCGCGGAGGTGAGATCGAGATCGCCGTGGCGGATCTCGACGCTGCGCTGATCGCCGAGATCGGCGGCGTGGGCAGGGATGCCGGCAACGGCAGCGAGGGTGGCGGCGGCAGATACGGCGAGGGTGCGGATGGTGGCGATCATGATGAAATCCTCCGTTGATGAAATCCCGTTCTCGACTGCGGGAGCGATCCGCCGCCGCTGTCCGGGATTTCCTTTACGGATTCGCGTCGTTCGTGCGTCTGTTCTTCGACGGGGCCGCCAATAGCCTCCACATGCGACATGATCGGCGACGAACGACCTGATCTGTTCGACGAACGTCGCGGCGAGACTTCAGTCGATCCGCTCAACCGACACGCGCTGCTCGACGAGCTGGCATGCGCCGAACACGGTCATGAAGGCGATGTCCAGCGCGTCGCGGCCCACCGCCATCCGCACCAGCCCCTCTACCGGCGCCAGCCGCGTCGCATCGACCAGCTGCCAGCCATTTTCCAGCCACACCTCCACCACCGCGTGGAAATCCGGCGGATCGAGCTGCCACGCATAGGCCGAGACGACGCGCGCCGGGATGCCGGCGGCGCGCGTGAGGGTGGTCATCAGATGCGCATAGTCGCGGCACACGCCGTGGCGGGTGACGAACGTGTCCTTGGCAGTGGTCGTCGCGTCGCTTGATCCCGCGATGTATTTCAGGTGATCGTGCACCCAGTCGGCGATGGCCTGCACCTTGGCGCCGCCGCTGTAGCGGCCGAACTCGTCCTCGACGAAGTCGTTGAACTGGTCGCTCTCGCAGTAGCGGCTCGGCCACAGATAGGGGATCACCAGCGCCGGCAGATCGTGGCGGTGGGCCAGCTTGAGCGTGCTCAGGTCCGGCACGTCGCGCGTCACGTCGAACACGCCCTTGTAGGTGGCGCGCCACGATCCGTGCGCGTGCATCCAGGTGCGGCGGCCGATGCTCTCCTCGCCGGGCACCGGGCGCAGGGGGCCGCTGCCGTCGATCGTCAGCGAATCGGAGATCAGGATCTGATCGGGCAGCGGCGCCGCCTCGATCGTGAGCAGCACGTCCACCGGCTCCGCCATCTGATAGTCAAGCACCGCCTCTATGCTCAGCCGCATATCCCGTTCCCCCACGCTGTTCGACGATGCGCCCCGAACCGCCCTGCGCCGCCCGCGTTCCAGCCGCCCGCGGAGAAATTACGGCCGCGCTGCGGGCGGGCGCGAGGAGGCGGGCGCGCCCTGCGTCACGCGGTGGGCGAAGGCGGCGATGTCGGCGAGGACGGGCGCCTTGCCGCGCAGCGGGCGGGCCAGCGCCGTGACCATGCCGACATGGCCCAGGCGCGGATATTCACGTACCTCCACGGGCACGCCGGCGGCCTGGAGCACATGGCCGAGGGCGCGGCCGTTGCGCGGCAGCACCGTGCGATCCTCCGCGCCGCTGAGCAGCAGCGCCGGCGGATCGCCTGCGCCGGCGAAGCGGATCGGCTGGGTCTCCTCCGGCACCGGCCACGCGCCGAAGGTCGCGGTGGTGATCGGGCCTTCGAGCGGCAGGAAATCATAGGGGCCGGCAAGGCCGACGAAGCCGCGCACCGCCCCCCGCGCATCCCCGAGCCACTGCGGATCGAGCGCGAGCATGGCCGCGTTGTAGGCGCCCGCCGAGTGGCCGACGAGCACGATGCGCGCGCGATCCCCGCCGTAGCGCGCCACGTTCGCCCGCGCCCAGCGCACCGACGCGGCGCAATCGGCGAGGAAGGCGGGAAAGCGCACCGCCGGCACCAGCCGGTAATCGGGCACGACGACGACGAACCCGCGCGATGCCAGCGCCCGCGCGGCGAAGCCGTAGCCGCGGCGGGTGCCGGAACTCCACGAGCCGCCGTAGAAGAAGACGATCGTCGCCAGCGGCGACGCCCCGGGTCGGCGCGGCGCATAGACGTCGAGCCGCTGGCGGGGATCGGCGCCGTAAGGCAGATCGGCGGCGATCCGCATGGTGCCGCCATCCTTCGGCACCAGCGCGTCGAAGGTGCGCAGCGGCGAGCAGCCGGCCGTTGCCAGCGCGGCGAGCAGCGCCTGTCCGATCCTCTGGCCCAGCCGCATCGTCATCCCTGGCGGAAAGTGAGGCAGGGGCGATACAGCGCGCCGCCCGCGCCGCACAGGCGAAAAGACAACGGGGAGGGCCGATCAGCCCTCCAGCACCGGGAACGGCAGCTCGGCAAAGGCCGCCCGGCGCGGCCGGGCCGCCTCGCGGCGCAACGCATCGAGCGCGGTCGCCACGTGCGCGCCGACCATGTCGTAGTCCAGCCGGTCGCTGGTGGCGAGCGCCTGGACCAGCATCGCTTCGAGGGCGGCGGCATCGGGGGTACGCATGGCCAAGACAAGTCCTCCGGCAACGGGATCGGCGGACGACTGCCGCCGCGTGCCGCCCCGATCCGCCTGCACCGGATTACGGCGCCCAAGCCGCGATGTTTAGCGCCATGCCGGCAAACGCCGCGGCGACGGTCGGCACCGGGCGGGCCGATGTCGCCCGCGCCGCGCGCTAGGCAGCGGCCGCCGCCACCCTATATCGGCGTGCGCGGGGCCGCTTGCCCGAGCCGAACAAATCTGGAACAGAGGGCGCCATGCCGAACCACGATCCGATACCGGGGGCCGCCCGATGCTGACCCACATCAGCGTGCGCGGCGCACGCGAGCATAATCTGAAGGACGTGTCGGTCGACATCCCGCGCGACAGCCTGGTCGTCATCACCGGCCTCTCCGGCTCCGGCAAGTCGAGCCTCGCCTTCGATACCATCTATGCCGAGGGGCAGCGCCGCTATGTCGAGTCGCTGTCCGCCTATGCGCGCCAGTTCCTGGAGCTGATGCAGAAGCCCGACGTCGATCATATCGAGGGCTTGAGCCCCGCCATCTCGATCGAGCAGAAGACGACCAGCCGCAACCCGCGCTCCACGGTGGCGACCGTTACCGAGATCTACGATTATATGCGCCTGCTGTGGGCGCGCGTGGGGGTGCCCTACTCGCCCGCCACCGGCCTGCCGATCAGCGCGCAGACCGTGTCGCAGATGGTCGACCGGGTGATGCAGCTGCCGGAGGGCACGCGCTTCTACCTGCTGGCGCCCGCCGTGCGCGGCCGCAAGGGCGAGTATCGCAAGGAGCTTGCGGAGTGGCAGCGCGCCGGCTTCACGCGCGTGCGCATCGACGGCGAGTTCCACGAGATCGAGGAGGCGCCGGCGCTCGACAAGAAGTACAAGCACGACATCGAGGTGGTCGTCGATCGCCTCGTCGTGCGCGCCGATATCGAGACGCGGCTCGCGCAGAGCTTCGAGACGGCGCTGAAGCTGGCCGAGGGTCTCGCCTATGTCGATCTGGCCGAGGGCGTGGTGCCCGGCCGCGAGGCGGAGGCGGCGCCCGCCGGCACCAGCAAGAAGGGCGCCGCCAAGGGATCGGCCGCGGCCGGCGTGGGCGCCGTGCCCGCCAACCGCATCACCTTTAGCGAGAAGTTCGCCTGCCCCGTCTCCGGCTTCAGCATCGCCGAGATCGAGCCCCGCCTGTTCTCGTTCAACGCGCCGCAGGGGGCGTGCCCGGCGTGCGACGGCCTTGGCGAGAAGCTGTACTTCGATCCGCAGCTCGTCGTGCCGAACGAGCATCTGTCGATCGCCAAGGGTGCCGTGGTGCCGTGGGCCAAATCGAACCCGCCGTCGCCTTACTACATGCAGGTGCTCGCCAGCCTCGCCCGCCACTTCGGCTTCTCGCTCGACGTGGCGTGGAACATGCTGGCGCCCGAGCATGTCGCCACGATCCTGCACGGCACCAGGGGCGTGCCCGTCGCCCTGAAGTTCATCGACGGCAAGAAGAGCTACGAGGTGAAGAAGCCGTTCGAGGGCGTGATCGGCAATCTGGAACGCCGCATGCTCTCCACCGAGAGCGCGTGGATGCGCGAGGAGCTGGCCAAGTACCAGTCCTCCGCGCCGTGCGAGGTGTGCGGCGGCGCGCGCCTGAAGCCGGAGGCGCTGGCGGTGAAGATCGCCGGCGAGGACATTTCGATGTCCACCCGCCGCGCGGTCGGCCCCGCGCTGGCCTTCTTCCGCGACATGCCGAACCATCTGAACGATCAGCAGCGCGCGATCGCCGAGCGCATCCTGAAGGAGATCGTCGAGCGGCTGGGCTTCCTCGACAATGTCGGGCTCGACTATCTGAACCTCGATCGCACCAGCGGCACCCTTTCCGGCGGCGAGAGCCAGCGCATCCGCCTGGCGTCGCAGATCGGCTCCGGCCTGTCGGGCGTGCTCTACGTGCTGGACGAGCCCTCGATCGGCCTGCACCAGCGCGACAACGACCGGCTGATCGTGACGCTGAAGCGGCTGCGCGACCTGGGCAACACGGTGATCGTGGTCGAGCATGACGAGGATGCGATCCGCACCGCCGACTATGTGATCGACATGGGGCCGGGCGCCGGCGTGCGCGGCGGGCAGGTGGTGGCGCAGGGCACGCTGGCGGAAATCCTGGTCAACGAGGACAGCCTGACCGCAGACTATCTCACCGGCAGGCGGGCCGTGCCGCTGCCCAGGGCGCGCCGCAAGGGCAATGGCCGCCTGCTGACGGTGAAGGGCGCCACCGCCAACAATCTGAAGAACGTCTCCGCCTCGATCCCGCTCGGCACCTTCACCTGCATCACCGGCGTGTCGGGATCGGGCAAGTCCACCTTCACCATCGATACGCTGTACGCCACCGCCGCGCGCACGCTGAACGGCGCGCGGATGCTGGCCGGGCACCACGAGACGATCGAGGGGCTGCAATATCTCGACAAGGTGATCGATATCGACCAGTCGCCGATCGGCCGCACGCCGCGATCGAACCCGGCGACCTACACGGGCAGCTTCACCCAGATCCGCGACTGGTTCGCCGGTCTGCCGGAATCGCAGGCGCGCGGCTACAAGCCGGGGCGGTTCAGCTTCAACGTGAAGGGCGGGCGGTGCGAGGCGTGCCAGGGCGACGGCGTGCTGAAGATCGAGATGCACTTCCTGCCCGACGTCTACGTCACCTGCGACGTGTGCCACGGCGCCCGCTACAATCGCGAGACGCTGGAGGTGAAGTTTCGCGACAGGAGCATCGCAGACGTGCTCGACATGACGGTGGAGGACGCCGTCGAGTTCTTCAAGGCGGTGCCGCCAATCCGCGACAAGATGGCGATGCTGGCGGAGGTCGGTCTCGGCTACGTCAAGGTGGGCCAGCAGGCGACCACCCTGTCCGGCGGCGAGGCGCAGCGGGTGAAGCTGGCCAAGGAGCTGTCACGCCGGGCGACCGGCAACACCCTCTACATCCTCGACGAGCCGACCACCGGCCTGCACTTCGAGGACGTCCGCAAGCTGCTGGAGGTGCTGCACGCGCTCGTGGAGCAGGGCAACAGCGTGGTGGTGATCGAGCATAATCTGGAGGTGATCAAGACCGCCGACTGGCTGATCGACCTGGGCCCGGAAGGCGGCGACAAGGGCGGCGAGATCGTGGCGACGGGCACGCCGGAGCAGGTGGCGCAGGAACCGCGCAGCTATACGGGCGCCTATCTGAAGCCGCTGCTGACGGTGAGGGAGACATCGGCACCGGCGAAGGCGACCGTAGCGAAGCGCGGGGCCGCACGGAAGGCGAAGGCCGCGGGCTGATCGGCGGCGGTTCGCCGGCGTCGCGCCGACCCGGACGGGAGCGACCTCGAGCGGATGAAGCCGGTTCTTACTCGCAATTCATGCAGACCGCTCAGCCTGAGGAGCCATTGAGCTTGTCGAAACGGCGTGTCGAAGGACATGGATGGTCCTTCGAGACGGGTCTTCGCCTCCGCTCAGCCCCTCCTCAGGATGAGCGGGCATGCAAAAGCTGAACGTCGCTATGCCCTAGCGCGAAAGGGCGGCGATCACCCGGCGGTTGGCGCCAGATTCGGCGGGGACGCCGGGCAGCGGGCGGCGCGCGCCATAGCCCTCCAGGTCCAGCCGCGAACCGTCGACCCCGGCGGCGACGAGCGCGTCGCCCACCGCGCGGGCGCGGCGGCGCGAGAGATCGAGGTTCGCGGCGTCGCCGCCGATCGAATCGGTATGCCCCTCGATCCGCACGCGGCGATCCACGATGCGCGGATCGCGCAGCGCCAGCGCGAAGGCGGCGGTGCGGGCGCGATCGTCCTGCGTCAGCTCGGCGGAGGCGAACATGAAGCCGATGCGCAGATCGTAGCGGCCGGTGGCGGCGGGTGCCGCCGCCGGCTGCTCGTCCACCACGTCTCCGCCATCGCCCTTGTCGCGGAACGAGAAGCCGCGTGTGCGCGCGACGCGGCCGCCGCGCGGCGCGGGAGCCGCCGCCGCCGGATCGGACGACGGACAGCCGGCGAGCAGCTGGCAGACGATCGCGTCGGGCGTGTCGACCGGCGTCGTGGGCTCATCGGCTGCCGAGTGCGCCATGGACGGGCTCATCAGCACCAAGGTCGCCACGGCCACCCAACATCCGATCACCCGCCACATCGCCGTCTCCATCCGACAACCCGGCATGGAGCCGGTGCCGCAGCCCGCGAAGGTGTGTGATCCCGGCGGAGCCGGAGCCCCGCCGCCTGCCGCGACGCGGGACTCGGGATAGACGGAGATCGCCTCGCGGCCTGTGATCCAGATCATAGCCTGTGACGGCCGCCACCGCGACCGCGCAGGCGCCGGCCCTGTCAGGCGGTGAAGAAGTCGGAGCGGGGCACGCCCTGATCGTCGTAGACCGGCTCGGCCAGATCGCTGCGATACTTCTTCACGGAGAAATCGCTCATCCCGCCGGCGCGCAGATGATCGCCCATCTGCTTGTACGGCGCATTGTCGAAGTGGAACTGGAGGTCGGCTTCGCTCGCCCACTCCTCGAACACGTGGATGCGGCCGGCCTTCGTCGGATCGAGCGCCCAGGAATAAGCGCGGCAGCCGGGCTCGTCCAGCGCGGCGCGGATCAGCGGATCGGCGGCCTCGATCATCGAGCGGGCGGTCTCGGGCGGGAAATCGAGCCAGCCGGCGATCAGAATGGTCATGCGAGCCTCCGTTGCTTGGGGCCGCCTTGGTAGCGCCGGCCGCCCCCCGAACATGCTGACGATTTGCACAGGCCGCTAGCCAAAGCGCGAGTGGCCGGCGGCGGCGGCAAGGCCGACGACGGACCGAGATCGCAGAAGGGACGAACGATGGGCGCGCCGCCGGCACTGATCGCGAGCTACTTCACCCTGGCCGGCGCCGTCCGCCCGCTGGAGGGCAGCATGGTGAGCCCCGTTCCGCTCGCGCGGCGGGCGGAGGCGGCGGCCGCCGGCGGCTACCAGGGCATCGGCCTGCTGCAGGAGGATATCGCGGCGATGCTGCCGGCCGGCGGCCATGCCGGGATCGCCGCGATCCTGCGCGCCAACGGCCTGTTCTGCGAGATCGAGGTGCTGGGCGACTGGTTCACCGACGGCGCCCGGCGCGTGGCGGCCGATGCCGAGCGGCGCGCGATCCTGGCGTCCGCCGAGGCGCTGGAAGCGGTGCACGTGAAGGTGACGGGCACGCTGGACGGCACGCAGTGGCCGCTGCCGCAGGTGATCGAGAGCTTCGCCGGCCTGTGCGACGATGCCCGCGCGGCCGGCACCGCCATCACGATCGAGGTGATGCCGGAGACGAGCATCCCCGACGTGGCGACCGGGCGGGCGATCGTGGCGGGCGCCGGCCGGGCGAATGGCGGCCTGCTGATCGACAGCTTCCACATGACCCGCGGCGCCATCCCCTTCGCCGAGATCGCGGCGCTGGCGCCCGGCATCGTCAACCATGTCGAGCTGGACGACGGGCGGCTGGAGCAGGTCGGCTCCTATCTGGAGGACACGATCGATCGCCGCGCGCTGTGCGGCGAGGGCGAGTTCGATCTCGACGGCTTTCTGCAGGCGATCGCCGCGACCGGCTATGCCGGCCGCTACGGCGTGGAGATCCTCTCCCACGCGCACCGCGCGCTGAGCGTGGAGGAGGCGGCGCGGGCATCCTGCGCGGCGGCGCGGGGCAGCCTGGCGCGGGCGCTCGGCTGAACGGAACCACGCGGCCCCGCGCGGCTTTCAGGCGGCATGGGCAGCACGCGACTCTTCCACGTCTCCGACCTGCATTTCGGGCGGGAGGACGAGCAGGCGATCGCGTGGTTCACCGCGCGCGTGGCCGAGGAGAAGCCGGACGCGGTGATCATCACCGGCGACCTGACGATGCGGGCGCGATCGCACGAATATGCGGCGGCGGCGGCGTGGCTGGCGTCGCTCGGCGTGCCGGTGACGGTGGAGCCGGGCAATCACGACATCCCCTATCACAATCCGATCGCCCGCTTCTTCTATCCCTATCGCCGCTACGACCGGATCGAGCGCGCGATCGAGCGGCCGCTGGATCTGCCGGGCGTGTGGCTGGTGCCGCTGAAGACGACGGCGCGGGCGCAGTGGCGGCTCAACTGGTCGTGGGGGGTGGTGAGCAGGCGCAGCCTGCGCGAGGCCGAGGCGCTGCTGCGCGCCTGCCCGGCCGATCGCATCGCGCTCGTCACCTGCCACCATCCGCTGACCGACGAGGGGGTGAGCGAGGGCCATGGCGAGACGCTGCGCGGGATCGAGGCGCTGCATCGCCTGACGCGCGCCGGCGCGGACGCGGTGCTGAGCGGCCATGTCCATGATCCGTTCGACATTGCGTGGACGGGCGCGGGCGCGCCGCTGCGGCTGATCGGGGCGGGCACGCTCTCCGAGCGGACGCGCACGACCGAGCCTTCGTTCAACGAACTGACGATAGCGGACGGCGCCCTGCACGTGCGCGTGCGGCAGCGGGCGGCCGCCTGAGCGCGCCTCAGCCGAACAGCCAGCCGCCGAGCATGCGGTTGAACGGAAAAGTGAAGAAGCCGGCGATCAGCAGCGCGCCGAACACCGTTCCGCGCACGCTGCTGCGGTGGACGCGGATGTTGTGGGTGCGGGCGGACCAGACGATCTTCGGCACCAGATAGAGCATCCATAGCGACAGGAGGTGGATGAAGCTGAACCGTCCGTGGTTCACCCCGCGAATGGCGAAGCTGAGGATCGCGGTGAGCAGCAGGCTCGCCGCCCATACCCGGCCCATCAGGCGATGCGGCCGGTCCCCGCGCGGGCGCTACAGCATCACGGGGGTGAGCGCCAGGGCGACGGCGATCGTGGCGAGGTGCAGCCACACCATCGGCCCCGCCTCCGCCCAGCGATCGTGCCCGCGCGCGACGGCCGCCACCATCGCGGCCAGCAGCGCCGCCGAAGCGATAGCGAGCAGCCGCTCGAACAGATCGGGCGCGAAGGCCGGGTCGCGCGCGGGCGCCGGCGTAAGCGGGGCGGGATCGATCATCGTCGCCATGGTGCTGCTCCATGCGGGCGGGTTTCCACTGCGCGATCATGCAGCGCGGCATCGCGGGACTGCAAGCCGCGGACGACAAGAGAAAGGCGGCCCCGCCGATGCGGAACCGCCCTTTTTCTCTCGTCGTCCATCCATGTACCCCGGATCGGCTCCGGGATGAGGATGCGGATCAGCGCTTCGAGAACTGGAAGCTGCGGCGAGCCTTGGCGCGGCCGTACTTCTTGCGCTCCACCGCGCGGGGATCGCGGGTGAGGAAGCCGGCGGCCTTCACCGGCGCGCGCAGCGCCGGCTCGTAGCGGGTCAGCGCCTGGCTGATGCCATGCTTCACCGCGCCGGCCTGGCCCGATAGACCGCCGCCCTTGACCGTGCAGATCACGTCATACTGGCCGTCACGCTCGGCGACGCCGAATGGCTGGTTGATGACGAGGCGCAGCGTCGGGCGGGCGAAATACACCTCCTGATCGCGGCCGTTGATCGTGATCTTGCCGGTGCCGGGCTTCAGCCACACACGGGCGACGGCATCCTTGCGGCGGCCGGTGGCGTAGGCGCGGCCCTGCGCGTCGATCTCCTGCTGGCGCAGCGGCATCGTCGGCAGAACCGGCGCCTCATAGGCGGCGGTCGCGTCGTCGCCATCGGTGGTGGAATAGGAGTCTGTCACCGGTGCCGCGGCCGGGGCCGGGGTGTTGGTCAGCGATGCGAGATCGCTGAGGGACTGGCGATTGTCGGACATCAGGCGCCCACCTTGTTCTTGCGGTTCATGGCCGCGACATCGAGGATTTCGGGGTTCTGCGCGGCATGATCATGCTCCGCGCCGCCGAACACGCGCAGGTTGCGCATCTGCTGGCGGCCCAGCGGGCCGCGCGGGATCATGCGCTCCACGGCCTTCTCCAGCACGCGCTCGGGAAAGCGGCCCTCCAGCACCTTGGCCGGGCTTATCTCCTTGATGCCGCCGGCATAGCCGGTGTGCTTGTAGTAGCGCTTGTCCTGCATCTTGCGGCCGGTGAAGCGCACCTTGTCCGCGTTGATGACGATCACGTTGTCGCCGCAGTCGATGTGCGGCGTGAAGCTCGGCTTGTGCTTGCCGCGCAGGATGTTGGCGATGATCGAGGCGACGCGGCCGACGACGAGGCCGTCGGCATCGATCAGGTGCCACTTCTTCTCCACCGTCGACGGCGTCGCCGACTTGGTGGTCTTCATGAGCGCTTTCATGGCTCGGACCCTTCGAAACGAAAGCGCGCCACCCGAACGGGCGGCGCTGACGGGGCGCTAATGCAGATGACGGGCCGAATCGTCAAGCAAAACGCCACTTTCGCGAGTGGTACTGGAATACCACAGAAGTTTCGAGGTCTCTGGCGAGCCGATCGATGCCCTTAACCGCAGCGGCTGCGGCCTCAGCGCGGGGCCGTGCGGCCGATGCGGTGCGCGGCCGTGACCATCGCCGCCAGCAGCAGCGCCGCCGTCGCCTGATGGGCCACCGCGATCGGGATCGCGACGCCGCTGAGCAGGGTGGCGATGCCGAGCAGGATCTGGAGCGTGACGGCGGTCAAGATCGCGTGGGCCGCCCCGGTGGCGCCCGCCGCCCGCGCGCGCAGCGCCAGCAGGACGGCGCCCGTCGCCGCGACCCAGGCGAACCAGCGGTGGACGAACTGCACGACGACGGGATTGTCGATCAGGTTCTGGAGGGCGGACCAGCCCTGCCGCCAGCCGCCGGCCGGGAACAGGCTGTCGCCCATCAGCGGCCAGCTGGAAAAGGCGTAGCCGGCATCCAGGCCGGCGGTGAACGCGCCGAGCATGATCTGCGTGGCGAGCAGCAGCAGCGTGACGATCGCCACCGGCCGCAGCCGCGCCGGCCGCGCGGCGGAATCGCGCGCCAGGGCGAACAGGTCCAGCGCCGTCCAGATCGTGCCCGCGAAGATGAACAGGGCGGCGATCAGGTGGGTGGCGAGGCGCAGATGGCTCACGTCCGGCCGGTCGACCAAGCCCGAGGCGACCATCCACCAGCCGATCGCGCCTTGCAGGCCGCCCAGCGCCAGCAGCGCCACCAGCCGCGGCCCGTAGCCGCGCAGGATCGCCCGGCGCCACCAGAACCAGAGCAGCGGCAGCGCGAAGACCAGGCCGATCGTGCGGCCGATCAGCCGGTGGAGATACTCCCAGAAGAAGATGCCCTTGAACTCGGCCAGATCCATGCCGCGATTGATCTTCCGATATTCGGGCGTCGCCTTGTAGGCGGCGAACTCCGCCTGCCACTGCGCGTCGTTCAGCGGAGGCACCGCGCCGGAAATCGGCTCCCACCGCGTCATCGAGAGACCCGATTCGGTGAGGCGGGTGATGCCCCCGACCACGACCATGGCGAACACCATGGCGGCCACGATCAGCAGCCAGCGGGCGATGGCGCGGGGGCGCGGGGCGGCGACGGGGCGGGGCATGCCGGCGCGCCTACGCCTTCGCGGACGGAACGGCAATCTCCGGCCGATTGCCGCGATCCAAGGCCGCGCGCGCAACCGATCCGCCAATGATATGTTGTATCCTCGCGCCGGCTTTGTCATAAGCGGCGGCGAACGGGAGATGCTGACGTGGCGCAGGCCAAGCTGATCGAGCGCAAGGCGGAGACATCGTGGCTGGACCGCGTTGCGATCGGCCTTTCCGGCGTGTGCCTCGTCCACTGCCTCGCCACCTCGGTGGTGCTGACCCTGCTCGCCTCGGCCGGCGGGCTGCTGCTGCATCCGCTGATCCACGAGGTTGGGCTGGCCCTTGCGATCGTGCTGGCGGCGCTGGCGCTGGGGCGCGGGTGGCTGCGGCATCGCGCTGTGCTGCCCGCCGCGATCGGCGGCGGCGGCCTAATGCTGATGGCCGCGGCGCTGACGGTGCATCACGGCCCGGGCGAGACGGTGCTGACGATCGTCGGCGTCGGCCTGGTGGCGCTGGGCCATCATCTGAACCGGCGCGCGCTCGGCTGAGGCGGCGTCCGCTTGTGGCGGACGCGCGGGTGCCTTAACTGACGCGGATGGCCCACGCCCACGTCCATACCCTGCACCAGGGCCACTCGCTGGAGGTGGCCGCGCGCGGCGCCATGGAGCGCGCCGGCGAGCAGTGGACGGCGATGCGCGCCGCCGTGTTCGACGCGCTGGCCGGGTTCGATCGCGCCGCCTCCGCCTACGATATAGCGGAGGCCGTATCGCGCGCCGAGGGGCGGCGGGTGGCGGCGAACAGCGTCTACCGCATCCTCGACCTGTTCGTCGCGACCAACCTCGCCCGCCGGGTGGAGAGCGCCAACGCCTATATCGCCAACGCCCATCCCGATTGCCGGCACGATTGCATCTTCCTGGTGTGCGACGCCTGCGGGCAGGTGACGCACATCGACGACGACTCGATCACCGCGCGTGTCCGCTCGGTAGCCGAGAAGGGCGGGTTCGCCGCCCGCCGCCCGATCGTGGAGGTGCGCGGCCTGTGCGAGGCGTGTGCCGGGGTCTGAGGCGCCGCTATTTTACCCACTGCCCGCTTTGGTCTAGGGCGTGAGGCGAAAGGATTTTCCGTTCCCATGGCCGATCTGCCCGATACCCCGCTGCTCGATCATGTCGCCGATCCGCACGCGCTGCGCGCGCTGAAGCCGGACCAGCTGGCGCAGCTGGCCGACGAGGTGCGGCGCGAGATGATCTCCTCCGTCGCAGTCACGGGCGGCCATCTCGGCGCCGGGCTCGGCGTGGTCGAGCTCTCCGTGGCGCTGCACTACGTGTTCGATACGCCGCGCGACGTGTTGATCTGGGATGTCGGCCACCAGGCCTACCCGCACAAGATCCTGACCGGCCGGCGGGACAGGATGCGCACGCTGCGGCAGGGCGGCGGCCTATCCGGCTTCACCAAGCGGTCCGAGAGCGAATATGATCCGTTCGGCGCGGCGCACAGCAGCACCTCCATCTCGGCGGCGCTCGGCTTCGCGGTGGCTAACAAGCTGGCCGACCGGCCCGGCAAGGCCATCGCGGTGATCGGCGACGGCGCGATGTCCGCCGGCATGGCCTATGAGGCGATGAACAATGCCGAGCAGGCGGGCAACCGGCTGGTCGTGATCCTGAATGACAACGACATGTCGATCGCGCCGCCGGTGGGGGGCCTATCCGCCTATCTGGCGCGGATCGTCTCGTCCGGCCCGTTCCTGTCGCTGCGCGATCTGGCCAAGAAGGTGGCGCGGCGGCTGCCCCGGCCGCTGCACGACGCCGCCCGCAAGACCGACGAGTTCGCCCGCGGGCTGACGATGGGCGGCACGCTCTTCGAGGAGCTCGGCTTCTACTATGTCGGGCCGATCGACGGGCACAATCTGGAGCATCTGATCCCGATCCTGGAGAATGTGCGCGACGCCGCCGAGGGACCGATCCTGGTCCATGTGGTGACGCAGAAGGGCAAGGGCTATGCCCCGGCCGAGGCGGCGGCGGACAAGTATCACGGCGTGCAGAAGTTCGACGTCGTCTCCGGCGTGCAGGCCAAGGCGCCGCCGGGGCCGCCGAGCTACACCGGCGTGTTCGCCGACGCGCTGGTCGCCGAGGCGCGGCGCGACGACACCATCTGCGCGATCACGGCGGCGATGCCGAGCGGCACGGGGCTGGACAAGTTCGCCAGGGCCTTTCCCGATCGCACCTTCGACGTGGGCATCGCGGAACAGCATGCCGTGACCTTCGCGGCCGGGCTGGCGGCGCAGGGGCACCGGCCGTTCTGCGCGATCTACTCCACCTTCCTCCAGCGCGCCTACGATCAGGTGGTGCACGACGTGGCGATCCAGAACCTGCCGGTCCGCTTCGCGATAGATCGCGCCGGGCTGGTGGGGGCGGACGGCGCGACCCACGCCGGCAGCTTCGACGTGACCTATCTGGCGACGCTGCCCAATTTCGTGGTGATGGCCGCCGCCGACGAGGCGGAGCTGACCCACATGGTGCACACCATGGCGCTGCACGACGACGGCCCGATCGCCGTGCGCTATCCGCGCGGCAACGGCACCGGCGTGGCGATCCCCACGCCCGAGCGGCTGGAGATCGGCCGCGGCCGCATCGTGCGCGAGGGCAAGACGGTGGCGATTCTCTCCTTGGGCACCCGGCTGGAGGATGCGTGCAAGGCGGCCGACCGGCTGGAGGCGCAGGGCCTGTCCACCACCGTGGCCGATCTGCGCTTCGCCAAGCCGCTCGACATGGCGCTGATCCGGCGGCTGCTCTCCACCCACGAGGTGGCGGTGACGGTGGAGGAGGGTTCGATCGGCGGCCTGGGCGCGCATGTGCTGACGCTCGCCAGCGACGAGGGGCTGATCGACGGCGGCCTGAAGCTGCGCACCCTGCGCCTGCCGGACGTCTTCCAGGACCATGACAAGCCCGAACGGCAATATGCCGACGCCGGGCTGGACGCGGATGCCATCGTCGACGCGGTGCTGGCGGCGCTGCGCCGCAACAGCGTGGGGGTAGCGGAGGCGCGGGCCTGAGACGGTCCGCCGCCCGATCGGACGAGGAGGGGCGCGACATGGATCGGCAGACGGACCAGCGGCGGGTGACGGGCGGGTGCCTGTGCGGCGACGTGCGGATCGCCGCATCCGGGCCGCCGTACCGCGTCGGCCTGTGTCACTGCCTGGACTGCCGCAAGCATCATGGCGCGCTGTTCCAGGCCACCGCCATCTTTCCGCAGGAGGCGGTGACGATCACCGGCGAGACGCGCGACTATGCCGGTCGCGCCTTCTGCCCGCGCTGCGGCTCCTCCGTCTTCGCGCGCAGCGCCGACGAGATCGAGGTGGCGCTCGGCATATTGGACGCGCCCGACCTGCTGGTGCCGACCTATGAGAGCTGGACGGTGCGCCGCGAAGCCTGGCTGCCGCCCTTCCCGCTGGCGCACCGATACGAGCGCGATCGCGATCCGGCGGGTCGCTACGAGGATTGAGGCGGCGCCGCGGCGCGCCTCTGGGCTACGGCCGCGCCTCGGTGGCGATCATCGCCTGCACCTCGGCCAGCGCCGCACCATGCGCCATCGGCCCTTCCGCCGCGCCGATCAGGCGATCGAGCAGCGCCTGCCCCTCGTGCCACAGGCCGATGCCGCTCTCGGCATTGATGTGGCCGTGCGCGCCGATCTCGACATGGTGGCTGCCCCAGTCCCGCGCCATGTCGAAGCTGCGCTGCACGCTGGCATAGGGATCGTCGTCGCTGGCGACCAGGATCGAGGGAAAGGGCAGCGACACGCGCGGCGACGGCGCGAAGCCCCGGATGGCGGCGCAGGCGCCCGCCCGGTCCACGTCGGGCGGGGCCACCAGCAGCGCGCCGGCGACCGGCCAGCCCCACGGCTGCCCGGCCAGTTCCGCCCACCACGCCACGGCGAGGCAGCCCAGGCTGTGCGCGGCGAGGATGATCGGCGCCTTCGCGGTGCGGATCGCCTGATCCAGCTTCGTCACCCACACGTTGCGGTGCGGGCTGTCCCACATGCCGAGATCGACGCGCGCGGTATCGCCGCGCGACGATTCCCACAGGCTCTGCCAGTGCGCCGGACCGGAGCCGCCGAGGCCCGGAACCGTGAGGATGAGCGGCCGCCGGCCGCTGAAATCGGAAACTGCCTGCGCCACGCACCGTCTCCCGATCGATCGCCTCGCGAAGCTGCGAGTCGTGGACCGGAGATTATGTCTATCTGAGCGATTAACAAGAGGCTTCACGCCCGATTGCGGCTTTAATGAGGCAGGCCGATCGGGCATGGCGGGCCATGGCGAAGGCATCATCCAAGGGGGCGCTGAAGGGCAGTCGGGCGGACCAGCTGCTCGTCGATCGCGGGCTGGTGGAAAGCCGCGCGCGGGGGCAGGCGCTGATCCTGGCTGGCCTCGTCTTCAGCGGCGATCGCCGGATCGACAAGGCCGGGCAGGCGCTGCCGGCCGAGGCGCCGATCGAGGTGCGCGGGCGCGATCATCCGTGGGTGTCGCGCGGCGGCGTGAAGCTGGCCCACGGGCTGGCGCATTTCGGCTGGACGGTGGCGGGCGCGGTGGCGATCGACGTGGGCTCCTCCACCGGCGGCTTCACCGACGTGCTGCTGACGAACGGCGCCGCGCGCGTCTACGCCGTGGATTCGGGCACCAACCAGCTCGCCTGGCGGCTGCGATCGGACGATCGCGTGATCGTGCACGAGCAGACCAACGCCCGCCACCTGACGGCGGCGCACGTGCCCGAGGCGGTGGACCTGATCGTGTGCGACGCCAGCTTCATCGGCCTGGCCAAGGTGCTGGCGACGCCGCTGGGTTTTGCCAAGGCGGACGGCCGGCTGATGGCGCTGGTGAAGCCGCAGTTCGAGGCGGCGCGCAACGAGATCGGCAAGGGCGGCGTGGTGCGCGATCAGGCGGTGCGGGATCGCGTGTGCGATGAGGCGGCGGCGTGGCTGACGGCCGCCGGATGGCGGGTCGAGGGGATCGTGGAGAGCCCGATCACCGGCCCGGAGGGCAATGTGGAGTATCTGATCGCCGCGCATCGCGCCGGCGACGGCCCAGCGCGCGCCGGTTGAGGCCGCAAACTTCCCGCCCGCTTGTCCTATCGCTGGACAGCGTCGCTGCATAACGGGCAGTAGGGCGCGAATCGCCGGAAATGGCTGGAATCGGGATCGTGATGCGCGGATTGGGCCAGGTCGCTTCCAAGCAGCAGCTGCGCATGGCCTTCCTGCGCTGGGCGATCGTCATCGTGCCGCTGGTGCTGATGCTCGGCATCCTCTCCGGCCGGCTGTCCGGCTCCGGGTTCGGCAATCCGTGGTTCGCGGCGCTCGCCAAGCCGGCGTTCATGCCGCCCGGCTGGGCCTTCGGCGCCGCCTGGACGATCCTCTACCTCCTGATCGGCTTCGCCTTCGCGATGATCGTGGCGGCGCGCGGCGCCCGCCGGCGCGGCCTGGCGATCGGCCTGTTCGTGGCGCAGCTGGCGCTGAACCTCGCCTGGTCGCCGCTGTTCTTCGCCGGCCACCAGGTCTCCGCCGCGCTGATCCTGATGATCGTGCTGATCGTGCTCGCCGCCGCCACGACCCTGGCGTTCGCCCGCATCCGCCCGGTCGCCGGCACGCTGATGCTGCCCTATCTGGCGTGGCTGCTGTTCGCCGGCGCGCTGAACCTCACGATCGACCGGATGAACCCGGATGCGGAGGCGCTTGCGCCCGGCACCGCGCGCACCCAGATCATGCCCTGACGCGCCCTTCCCGGAGAGACATTCGATGCAGTCCGACAATCGCTTCTTCGACGATCTGGTGAAGATGGTGAACGGCGCCGCCGGCACGTTCGCCGGCATGGGCCGCGAGGCCGAGGCGAACGCCCGCGCCAAGGCGCGCGAGTGGATCGGCGGCCTCGACTTCATCGGCCGCGACGAGTTCGAGGCGGTGAAGGCGATGGCCGCCGCCGCGCGCGACGAGGCCGACGCGCTGCGCCGCCGGCTCGACGCGCTGGAGAAGAGCGGCGATCATGCGCCGACGACCGACGATCCCACGCCCCACGCGCCCGCTGGCGGCCCGGCTGCGGAGGGAAGCGGCGTCGATTTCCCGGAGTAACCACATTAATCCACGTCATTCGTGGCCGCGCCGGCCGCCGCCCGCTTGCAAGCGACGCAACACTATAGGAAGGCAGGCGCTGGAACGGGCCGCGAGAGGGCGAGGATGACGGTCGACGATTTCGAGCAGGGGCGGGACGCGAGCGCGCCGATCGAGATGCTCGAACATTATTTCAGCGCCCACGGCTGGACCCACGAGCGCAACGGCGACGAGGAGATCGTCGCCAACTTCCAGGGCAGCTGGACGCAATATGAGCTGCGCGCGGTCTGGCGCGACGAGGATCGCGTGCTGCAGTTCCTGGCGCTGCCCGACGTGCGCGTGCCGGCCGACAAGCGCGCGGCGATCTACGAGACGCTGGGCCTGATCAACGAGCAGTTGTGGATCGGCCACTTCGAGATGTGGGCGTCTTCCGGCATGCTGCTGTTCCGCCACGCGGCGCTGCTGGACAGCAGCGCCGAGCCGGTGCTGTCGATCGACCAGGCCGAGACGCTGGTGGAGGCGGCGATCGACGAGTGCGAGCGCTTCTACCCCGTCTTCCAGTTCGTCCTGTGGGCCGACAAGACGCCGCAGGAGGCGATCGCCGCCGCCCTGATCGAGACGCAGGGCGAGGCGTGAGCGGGGCGGCCGGCGGTCCGGTCCGCGACGGCCCGGTCTGGCTGGTCGGCGCCGGCAACATGGGCGGAGCGATGCTGCGCGGCTGGATCGCGGCGGGGCGCGATCCGCGCACGATCGTGGTGATAGATCCGGGTGCTGCGGATATGCCGGCCGGCGTGCTGGCGCTGCCGGCGCCACCGCCCGACGGCGCGGCGCCGGCGGTGCTGGTGCTGGCGGTGAAGCCCCAGCTGCTCGATCGCGTGGCGCCGGCGCTGGCGCCGATGCTGGCGGCGGAGACGCTGCTCGTCTCGATCCTGGCCGGGGTGGAGATCGCTTCGCTGAAGGCGCGTTTCGCTGCGCCGGAGACGATCGTGCGCTGCATGCCGAACCTGCCGGCGGCGATCGGCCGGGGCGTGACGGCGCTCTACTCGCCGCGCCTGACGCGGGACGTGCGGGAGGTGGCGACCGGGCTGGTCGCGCCGCTGGGCGACGTCGAGTGGATCGACGAGGAGGGCTTGTTCGACGCGGTGACGGCGCTGTCCGGCTGCGGCCCGGCCTTCCTGTTCCGCTTCGTCGAGGCGATGGCCGCGGCGGGCGAGGAACTGGGCCTGCCGGCCGATCAGGCGGCGCGGCTGGCGCTGGCGACGGTCGCCGGATCGGCGACGATGGCGGCCGGCGCAGACGAGCCGCCCGCGACCCTCGCCGATCGCGTGGCGAGCCCCGGCGGCAGCACGCGCGAGGGGCTGAACGTGCTGGACGCGGACGGGGCTATCATGGCGCTGATGCGGCGGACGCTGGCCGCCTCCGCCCGGCGCAACGCCGAGCTGGCGGCGGCGGCGCGGTAGGGACGCCACCCGCCTGCCGTCGCTCCAGCGCGGGCTGGAGCCCATGTCTCTCCTTTTCCTCGAAAGGGAGTAGCGCGATCAGTCGGTGGCGAAGGTGAAGGGGGTCAGGCCGCGCTCGCGGTCGTTCAGCAGCAGCGGGCGGCCGATCGGCGGGGCGGCGCGCTGCGGGCAGTCGATGCGCGTGCAGTGGCGGCAGCCGAGGCCGATCGGCGCCGCCGGCCCCACCTTCAGATCGAGCCCGCGCGCATCGGTGAGCGGGGCCGCGTGATCGGCGGCGAGGCCCAGCGCCACGGCGAACTCGGCGCGGATGCCGTTCGGCGAGCGGGATTGCGGGCGGACGGTGCGCGCGAGGGTGAACCAGCGGCCGCCATCCTCCAGCTCGACGAGCTGGCGGACCAGCTCGCCCGGGCGATCGAAGGCGTGGTGCACCCGCCACAGCGGGCAGCGCCCCGTCGATTCCACCAGCCGCGCCGCCGACGCACCGGCGAACCGCTTGGACGACTGGCCGGCGCGATCGATGCGCAGCATGAAGAAGGGCAGGCCGCGCGCGCCGACCCGGCTCAGCGTCGTCAGCCGGTGGGCCACCATCTCGAACCCGGCGTTGAAGCGGCGCTGGAGCAGATCGAGATCGTAGCCGGTCCGCTCGCAGGCGCGCAGGAAGCGACCATAGGGCATCATCAGCGCGGCGGCGAAATAGGAGTGGAGATGGCGGCGGTAGAGCCGCTCGGCCACCCGCTCGCCGAAGGCTGCGCCGGCGACCAGCGCCTCCACCTCGGCCTTCGCCTCCAGCTGGGCGAGCTGGAACGCGGCCTGGAAGCTGCGCGAGGCGGGATCGAGCATCTCCGAGAGCTGGAGCTGGCGGGCGTGCAGATCGAGCCGGCGGAGGCGATCGGGCATGACGTCGATCGGCAGGATGCGGATGACCAGGCGGTGCTTAACGCGCAGCCGCTCGGCGATGGCGCCGTAGATGTCGGCATCGTCCAGTCGCAGCGTATCGGCCAGCGTCTCGGCGGCGGCGTCCAGATCGGCGAAGTGGTTGCGCCAGCGCTCGATCTCGCGGCGCACGGCGGCGATCGCTTCGTCCTCGCCGGCGGCGGCGGGCGCGCCGCCCTCGCGCAGGCGATCGAAGGCGCGGGCGAACGCCTCGGCGCCGCCGGGCGCGGCGGCGAGCCACTCCTCCACCTCGGCGCGGTCGATCGGCAGATCGGCGAACAGCGGATCGGCGAGGCGGCGGCGCAGCGCATCGGCGCCGCCGCCGGGCTCCTCCGCGGCCAGGCTGCGCGGATCGAAATCGAACAGGTCGGCCAGCCGCAGCATCAGCGCGGCGGTGAGCGGGCGCTGGTTGCGCTCGATCAGGTTCAGGTAGCTGGGCGAGACCGCGATGCGTTCCGCCATGGCGGCCTGGGTGAGGCCGGCGGTGCGGCGCAGCCGGCGCACGCGGTGGCCGGCGAAGATCTTCCGTTCGGCCATCTCTACCCCCCGCCGGCCGCAGCGTGTCAGGAACTTTACAGCGCCACAAGCCGGCAGACCGATCAGGTGGCCGAAAGCGCGAATGTGGTGGATTTCGGTAACACCCCGGCGCGATTGTCCGGCATCCTCACTCGGGCGGAACGATCGCCATTAGCATAGGTTACGGGCTCGGCTGGCTGTGATCAGGTCGCGTATCGTGTTCGAAGGGGGGAAGGGATGCATGCATGAACCGCGACATGCGTGAGCCCGGCTGGTTCGCGAGCGGCGGCGGCGACATGGGCGAGCGGATTCGCGGCCATGACTGGGCCGCGACGCCCCTCGGCCCGCCGGAGCGATGGCCGCACGCCCTGCACCTCTCCCTCGGCATCTGCCTGAACTCCAGCTTTCCGATCGCGATCTACTGGGGCCCGGGGCTACACCTGCTCTATAATGACGGCTGGTCGCCAATCCCCGGCAAGCGCCACCCGCATGCGCTGGGCCAGCCGGCGCATCTGGTGTGGCCAGATATCTGGCCGATCGTCGGCCCGCAGTTCGCGGACGTGATCGCGTCCGGCCGGGGCTATTCCACTGCCGACCAGCATCTGCCGATGACGCGATCCGGTCGGCTGGAGGAGAGCTACTGGGATTACAGCTTCACCCCGATTACCGGCGACGACGGCCGTGTCGCCGGCATCCTGAACCAGGGCCACGAAGTGACGGACCGCGTGTTCGAGCGGCAGCGCCACGCGCTGCTGCTGCCGCTGGCGGACCGGCTGCGCGCGATCGACGATGCCGATGCGATCGCGGCGGCGGCGGTCGATGCGCTGGGCGCGCACCTGGGCTGCGCGCGCGCCGGCTATGCCGAGATGGATCTCGCCGCCGGCACCTACACCGTGACGCACAACTGGCGGCGCGACGCGGACGTGGCCGAGCTGCGCGGCACCCACGCGCTGGGCGCGTTCGGCGTGGACCTGCACGACGCGCTGAGCACGGGCGCCGTCTTCGCGGTGGACGATGCGCTGGAGGACCGGCGGGTGGCGGGCCGGCCCGTGGCGGAACGCTACCGCGCGGCGGGCATCCGCGCCGGGCTGGTGGTGCCGGTGCTGAAGGGCGGCCAATATGCCGCCGCCATCTTCGTGCACGACGATGCGCCGCGCTGCTGGACGAACCATCACGAGACCCTGCTCTCCAGCGTCGCCGAGCGGATCTGGGAGGAGCGCGGTCGCGCGCGGAGCGCCCGGTCGCTGCGCGAGAGCGAGGGGCGCTACCGCCTGATCTTCGAGCAGGCGAACGACATCATCTTCACCGCCGATCTGACGCAGACGATCACCGCCGCCAACCCCGCCGCCGGCGCCGCGCTGGGGGTGCCGCCGGACGCGCTGACCGGCCGATCGATCGCGGAGTTCGTGGCGCCCGACGATCTGGCGCGGACCAGCGGGATGCTGCGCCGCAAGCTCGCGGCGGGCGGCACCACCCGCTACGAGGTGCCGGTGATCGGCAAAGACGGCGCCAGCATGCGCTGGGACATCAATTCCAGCCTGGCGATCGACGATGCCGGTCAGCCGACGGGCCTGCACGCGATCGCCCGCGACGTGACGGAGCGGCACGCGCACGAGGAGAGCCAGCGCCGCCTGATCAACGAGCTGAACCACCGGGTTAAGAACATGCTGGCGCTGGTGCAGGCGCTGGCGATGCAGAGCTTCAAGGGCGATCGGCCGGTGGAGGAATCGCAGGCCGGCTTCCAGGCGCGGCTGGCGGCCCTCGCCTCCGCCCACGACCTGCTGACGCGTGAGAAGTGGGAGGGGGCGACCCTGCAGGAGATCGTGGGCGCGGCCGTGCTGCCGCTGGCGCCGGAGCGCGATCGGGTGGCGATCGGCGGGCCGGCGGTGGCGCTGGCCCCCAAGCTCGCCGTATCGCTGGTCATGGCCTTCCACGAGCTTGCGACGAACGCGATCCGCTACGGCGCGCTGGCGGGCGAGGCGGGCGCGGTGGACGTCCACTGGGATCGCCTGCCCGGCGGCCGCCTGGCGATCGGCTGGCACGAGCGTGGCGGCCCGCCGGTCGCGCCGCCCGCCCGACGCGGCTTCGGCCTGCGGATGGTGGAGCGGGTGCTGGCCAAGGATCTGGCCGCCAAGGTGGCGATCGACTTTCCCGCCACCGGCTTCTCCTGCCTCATCGAGGCGCCGCTGCCGGCACCCGCGGCGGGGATCGCGGCATGACGGGGCCGCGCGCCGGCACCCGCGTGCTGATCGTGGAGGACGAGCCGATCATCGCGATGACGGCGGAGGACATCATCGAGGAGATGGGCTGCATTGTCGCCGGCAGCGCCGCCACGCTGGAACAGGCGACGGCGCTGGCGGCGGCGGGCGGCTTCGACGTGGCGATGCTGGACATCAACCTGAACGGCGAGACGAGCCTGCCCGTGGCGGCGGCGCTGCACGCGGCGGGCACCCCCTTCGTCTTCACCACCGGCTATGGCAGCGCCGGGCCGGGCAGCGACTTCAGCGGGGTGGAGGTGGTGAAGAAGCCGTACCGCGCGATCGACCTCGCCTGCGCGCTGGGCCGGCTGGCCCGCTGAGCGGCCAACCCTCTTACCTACTTCTTCAATATGGTGAGCGCGGCGATCGTCATCGCCTCCGTCGCGGTGGCGATCGTCGGCTCGGCATCGGGCGCCCAATAGGGGCTGTGCAGCGAGGGCAGCTTGGTCGGGTCGCCACCGGCCGCCATCCATTTCGCCTGGGGCACGCCGCCGACGCGGAACAGCAGGCTCTGGATCGAGGGATCGGCGAGCGCGTAGCGGCTGAAATCCTCGCCGCCCATCTCGGCCTTCACCTGCTCGACCTTGTTCTCGCCGAAACGCTGGCGGAAGACGGCGACGATGCGATCGGTCAGCGGCTGGGTGTTGCGGGTTGCGGGCGTGTAGGTGAGGGCGGGGGTGACGACGGGCATCCTGTCTTCCGGCATGCCGGCGGCGATCGCCTCGCCCCGCGCGATCCGGGCGATGCCGTCCAGCAGATGCTGCCGCACCTCCGGCGCATAGCTGCGCACGGTGAGCTGCAGCCGGGCCTCATCCGGGATGATGTTGTGCTTGGACCCGGCATGGAAGCTGCCGACGGTGACGACGGCGCTGTCGACGGGCGCCGTCTCGCGCGAGACCAGCGTCTGCAGGGTGCCGACGATGCGCGCCGCCAGCACGACCGGATCCTTGGTGAGATGCGGGTAGGCGCCGTGGCCGCCGACACCCTTCACCAGGATGTCGACCGAGTCGACGTTGGCCATCGCGTAGCCGTCGGCATAGCCGATCGTGCCGGCCGGCAGCGAGGCGGAATCGTGGAAGGCGATCACGACCGACGGCTTGGGAAAGCGCGTGTAGAGCCCGTCCTCCAGCATCGCCTTGGCGCCGCCACCGATCTCCTCGGCGGGCTGGCCGATCATCACCAGCGTGCCGGACCACTTGTCCTTCATCGCCGCCAGCCGGCGGGCGGTGCCGATCCACGTCGTCATGTGCGTATCGTGGCCGCAGGCGTGCATCACGCCCGTCTCCACGCCGCCGGCCGCCACCGCCTTGGCCGTGCTGGCATAAGGCAGGCCGGTCTGCTCCACCACGGGCAGCGCGTCCATGTCCGCGCGCAGCAGCAGCACCGGGCCGGGGCCGTTCCGCATGACCGCGACGACGCCTGTCCCGCCGACGCCGGTGGTGACGGTGAAGCCGGCCTTGCGCGCCTCTGCGGCGAGGATGGCGGCGCTGCGCGTCTCGGCGAAGCCCAGCTCGGGATGGGCGTGGAGATCGCGGTAGATGGCGAGCAGGCCGGGCATGTCGCCGCGCACCGCCTGGGTGAGCGGCGTCGGCGATGGCGCCGCGGCGAGCACAGGGGCTGCGGCGAACGCGGCGGCGAGAGCGAGGAGCGGCTTGTGCATCGCGCCAGACTGACAGATTGCACCTGCCGGGCAAGGGGAGAGGAGAAGGGGTGAGCGCGGAAACCAAGAAGGATGTGCTGGCGCGCATCGCCGAGGCGCTGGAGCGGCTGGCGCCGGCGCCGCCCGTGCCGGCCGATCCGGCGGCGCACCCGGCCTATGTGTGGCGCGCGGGCGGGCTGGCGGCGGCGCGGGCCTTTGCGCCGCTGCCGCTGTCGCTGCTGAGCGGGGTGGAGGCGCAGAAGGCGGCGCTGCTGGAGAATGGCCGCCGGCTGGCCCAAGGCCACGCCGCGCATGACGTGCTGCTGTGGGGCGCGCGCGGCGCCGGCAAGTCCGCGCTGGTGAAGGCCAGCGTCGGCGCTTTGCAGGCCGAGGGCTATTGCATCGCGCTGATCGAGGTGGCGGCGGAGCATCTGGAGCAACTGCCCGCATTGTTCGCGCTGATCGCCGGGGCGGATCGCGCCTACGTCCTGTTCGTCGACGATCTCGGCTTCGAGGAGGGGAGCGCCGCGCCGCGCCTGCTGCGATCGCTGCTGGAAGGCGGAGCGGAGGCGCGGCCCGGCAATGCGCGGCTGTACGTGACGGCCAATCGCCGCCACATCGTCTCCCGCAGCCTCGCCGAGCAGGACGACCCGATCAACCCGCGCGACGTGGTGGACGACAAGCTGGCGCTGGCCGACCGCTTCGGCCTGAGCCTGGGCTTCCACGTGTGCGACCAGTCGACCTACGTGGCGATGGTGGCGGGCTATGCGGCGAAGCTGGGCCTGCCGTTCGACGAGAAGGAGGCGATCGCCTGGGCGACGCAGCGCGGCAGCCGATCCGGCCGGGTGGCGTGGCAATATGTGGTGGAGCTGGCCGGGCGCGAGGGCCGGGCGCTGTAGATCCGTGGCGCCGCGTGCCTTGCCGGGCGAAGCGAACGCTCTCCGCCGCCGACATTTTCTTCTTTGAGGGGGTATCGCGGCGGGTCTAGGGAAACCGGCATACTGAAAAGGTTGCACCTGCGATGGCCTCTGCCGTTCACGAATTGACCCCCGCCGAAGCCCATGCCGATCCGGCGCCCGAGGCGATCGTGGTGCGCTTCGCCGGCGATTCGGGTGACGGGATGCAGCTGACGGGCGGGCAGTTCACCCTTTCCACGGCGCTGGCGGGCAACGATCTGGCGACCTTCCCCGACTTTCCGGCCGAAATCCGCGCGCCGCAGGGCACGCTGTTCGGCGTCTCCGCCTTCCAGATCAACTTCGGATCGACGGCGATCGAGACGGCGGGCGATGCGCCCGACGTGCTGATCGCGATGAACCCGGCGGCGCTGAAGACGAATGTCGGCGCGCTGAAGCCCGGCGGCCTCATCATCGCCGACGAGGGCGAGTTCGGCGCCCGCAACCTGGCCAAGGCGCAGTATCAGGTGAGCCCGCTCGCCGACGGCAGCCTCGCGAAGTGGCGGCTGATGACGCTCAACATCTCCCAGCTGACGATGGACGCGGTGAAGCCGTTCGGCCTCGGCAACAAGGAGGCGCTGCGCTGCAAGAACATGTGGACGCTGGGCCTGGCGCTGTGGATGTTCGATCGCGATCGCGGGCCGATCGTCGACTGGCTGAAGGCAAAGTTCGCCAAGGCGCCGGTGCTGGCGGAGGCCAACATCGCCGCGCTGAACGCCGGCCACGCCTTTGGCGACACGGCCGAGATGTCCGCCGACGTGCGCCAGCACCACGTGCCGGCCGCCCCTTCCGAACCCGGCCTCTACCGCACGGTGACGGGGGCGGAGGCGATATCGGACGGGCTGGTGGCGGGCGCGCAGCTGGCCGGCGTGAAGATGTTCTTCGGCGGCTATCCGATCACGCCGGCCTCGGCGATCCTGCACCATCTCTCCCGCCTCAAGGAATATGGCGTCACCACCTTCCAGGCGGAGGACGAGATCGCCGCGATCGCGAGTGCGATCGGCGCCTCCTATGCCGGGCAGCTCGGCGTCACCTCCTCCTCCGGCCCCGGCATCGCGCTGAAGGGCGAGGCGATGGGGCTGGCGATCATGACCGAGCTGCCGCTGGTGATCGTCAATTCGCAGCGTGGCGGGCCTTCGACGGGCCTGCCGACCAAGACCGAGCAGTCCGATCTCTACCAGGCCGTCTACGGCCGCAACGGCGACGCGCCGATGCCGGTGATCGCCGCCCGGTCGCCGGCCGACGCATTCGACTGCGCGATCGAGGCGGTGCGGCTCGCCACGCAGTTCATGACGCCGGTGATGCTGCTGACGGACGGCTACATCGCCAATGCCGCCGAGCCGTGGAAGGTGCCCGACATGAGCACCTACGCGCCCTTCCCGGTGCGGTATCTGGATGCGGTGCCGGAAGGCGGCTTCAAGCCCTATGCGCGCGACGCGAAGCTGGCGCGGCCGTGGGTGAAGCCGGGCACGCCGGGCCTGCTGCACCGCATCGGCGGGATCGAGAAGCAGGTGGATACCGGCCACCTCGATTACTCGCCGGCCAACCACCAGGCGATGACCGACCTGCGCGCCGGCAAGGTGAACGGCATCGCCGACCATATCCCGGAACAGGCGGTGGAGCTGGGCGAGACCCGCGGGCGGCTGGCGATCGTCGGCTGGGGATCGACCTTCGGGCCGATCCACCAGGCGGTGCGGCGCGCCCGCGCGCGCGGGATGGACGTGGCCCACATCCACATCCGCCACGTCTGGCCGCTGCCGCGCAACCTGGGCGCGCTGCTGCGCGGCTACGACAAGGTGATCGTGCCGGAAATGAACACCGGCCAGCTGAAGACGGTGCTGCGTGACCAGTATCTGGTCGACGCGCGGCCGCTCACGAAGGTCAGCGGCCAGCCCTTCCGCATCGCCGAGATCGAGGATGCGATCGCCGCCGCGCTCGGCTCCGCCCATGGCGGGGAGGGCGAGGTGCCGGCATCGGCCGGGCAGCTGCCGAACCCGGTGGGCGCCGAAGATCTGGAAACCGCCGGCATCCACGTCGGCTCGAACCGCAGCCCGGAACCCCGCTCATGAACGACATGACCGCGATCAAGACGACGCCGAAGGATTGGGAGACCGACCAGGAGGTGCGCTGGTGCCCCGGCTGCGGCGACTATGCCGTGCTGAAGGCCGTGCAGCGGACGATGCCGGAACTGGGCGTGCGGCCCGAGAATGTCGTGTTCGTCAGCGGCATCGGCTGCTCCAGCCGCTTCCCTTATTATATGGAGACGTACGGCTTCCACACCATCCACGGCCGCGCGCCGGCGGTGGCGACGGGCGTGAAGCTGGCCAATCCGGAACTGGACGTGTGGATCATCACCGGCGACGGCGACGCGCTGTCGATCGGCGGCAACCACACGATGCACCTGCTCAGGCGCAATCTCGATTGCCAGATCCTGCTGTTCAACAACGAGATATACGGGCTGACCAAGGGGCAATATTCGCCCACCAGCCGCGTCGGCACGCGATCGCCCTCCACCCCGTTCGGATCGGTCGACCGGCCGGCCAGCGCCTGCGCGTTCGCGCTGGGATCGGGCGCGCGGTTCATCGCCCGGGCGATCGACACGCACAAGAACCTGCCCGCCGTGCTGAAGGCGGCGCACGCCCACAAGGGCGCGAGCTTCGTCGAGATCTACCAGAATTGCATCGTCTACAATGACGACGTGTTCGCCCCCTTCACCGAGAAGAAGAACGCGGCCGAGATGCAGATCTGGCTGGAGCATAACAAGCCGATCCTGTTCGCCGGCGGCGCGAAGGGGCTGACCCTGGACCGCGCCGACCTGAAGCTGCACGTGGTGGACGTGGCGGACGGCGACTGGCAGGCCGCCGGCGTGATCGTGCACGATCGCACGAACCACGGCATCGCCCAGATGCTGATCGATCTCGGCCCGGCAGACGGGATGCCGGTGGCGCTTGGCGTGATCTACGATCATCCGCGCCCCACCTTCGACCGTGCCGTCGTCGAGCAGAATGCGGCGGCGGCGGCGGGAAAGAAGCCGGACCTCCAGGCGTTGATCTCCAAGGGCCAGACCTGGCAGGTCGAGAAGGAGCCGCACGCCTCATGATCGCAACCGTCCTCGCGCTGGTGGCCGCCGCGCCGGCTGTCGCCCAGGCCACGCCGCCGACGCCGCCGGGCCAGCCGCGCGGCGCGGCGGCGATGAAGGCGCTCGGCATGTCCGATGCCGGAGTCGCGGTGCTGCGCCGGCAGAGCGCGCCCGATCCCGATGCCAAGGCGCTGCTCGCGAAGCGGCAGGCGATGCGCGCGAAGCTGGCGGAGGCGGCGGCCGCCACCCCGTTCGACGTCGACGCGTTCGCCGCTCTGCTGCGCGAATCCTCGCTGATGGAAGCGTCGGCCCGGTCGCGCAGCGAGGAGCGGATCGTCACCACCCTGAAGGCGCTGCCGGCCGCCGATCGCCCGATCTTCGCCAAGGCGGTGTTCGGTGCCGGCGGCCCGCCGCCCGCGCCGCCGGGGCCGCCCCCGCCGCCGCGCCCGGCGCCCTGATCCGCAGACGGCTGCGTGGCCGATCCCGTCCTGCTCTGGTTCCGCCAGGATCTGCGGCTGGCGGACCAGGTGGCGCTGGTCGCCGCCGCCGGCGAGGGGCCGGTGGTGCCGGTCTACGTGCTGGACGATGCGGCGCCCGGTGACTGGCGGATCGGCGGCGCGCAGCGCTGGTGGCTGCACCACAGCCTGACCGCTCTGGCGGAGGCGCTGAAGGCGAAGGGCGTTCCCCTGATCCTGCGGCGCGGCGACAGCGCCGACGAGATCGCGCGGCTGGCGGCGGAGGTGGGCGCCCGCCGCGTCCACGCGCTCCACCATCTCGAACCGTGGTGGCGGGCGGCCGAGGCGGCGGTGGCCGGGCGGCTCGACCTCTGCCTGCACGACGGCACGCGGCTGCTGCCGCCGGAGCGCGTGCTGACCGGCACGGGCGGCCGCTATCGCATGTTCACCGCCTTCTGGCGCGCGCTGGAGCAGCAGATGCCGCCCCCGGCGCCGCTGCCCGCGCCGAAGCGGATCGAGGCGGTCGCGCGCCCGCCGGCATCGGACCGGCTGGCGGACTGGGCGCTGCTGCCGACGAAGCCGGACTGGGCCGGCGGCTTTGCCGAGTGGACGCCGGGCGAGGCGGGCGCGACGGCGGAGCTCGACCGCTTCCTGCCTGCCCTCGCCGACTATGGCGTCGCGCGGAACCTGCCGTCGCAGACGGGCACGTCGCGCCTCTCGCCGCACCTGCACCATGGCGAAATCTCGCCGGCGACGGTGTGGCACCGGGCCGCCGCGGCGGACCGGGGCCACGCGGGCCCGTTCCTGCGCGAACTCGCCTGGCGGGACTTCACCGGCAATATCATCGACCAATATGGCGACTATGGCGATCGCAACGGCCGCGCCGCCTATGATGCGATGCCGTGGCGCACCGGCAAGGCGGCCGACGCCGACTTCAACGCCTGGACGAAGGGCCGCACCGGCTATCCGATCGTCGATGCCGGGATGCGCCAGCTGTGGGCGACGGGCTGGATGCACAATCGCGTGCGGATGATCGCCGCCTCCTTCGTCATCAAGCATCTGCTGATCGACTGGCGCCGCGGCGAGCGCTGGTACTGGGACACGCTGGTGGACGCCGATTACGGCAACAACAGCGTGAACTGGCAGTGGGTGGCGGGCACCGGCATCGATTCCAATCCGTTCGGCCGGATGATGGCGCCGCTGGTGCAATCCCCCAAGTTCGACGCCGGCGATTACATCCGCACCTGGGTGCCGGAACTGGCCGACGTGCCGGACGCGGCGATCCACGATCCGCACGGCGCCGGCCTGGCGCCTGCCGCCTACCCCGCGCCGCTGATCGGCCATCGCGAGGCGCGGGAGCGGGCGCTGGCGGCGGCGAAGCGGGTGTGATGGCGATCGGGCCGTCGCGCTGGCCATTGCGAATCGGCGCGATCGGACACAGGTAACAGGCGATGGACGTGCACACCTCGTCGCCCCCACCTCCCCCCGCCGGCGTGTCGCGCGGGCGGCACCTGCTCACCGCCGATCGCGGCTTCGCGACCGGGGCGGGCTGGCTGTCCCGCCTGATCGCGCCGGGCTTCCACTCGCTGCTGGACCGGATCGATCGCGGGCTGGAGCATGGCGCGCTGGAGGCGACCCTGCCGGACGGGACGCGGCGGCTGCTGGGCGGGCGCGGGCCGGGGCCGGCGGTGATCGTCGATCTCGTCAGCTGGCGGGCGCTGCTGCGGCTGATGACGACGGGTTCGGTCGGCTGGTATCGCGCCTGGGCCGAGGGTGAGTGGACCAGCCCCGATCCGGTGGCCTTGTTCGCCCTGTTCATGCTCAACCGGCGGACCCTGGGCGGCACCGCGCGCGCCAAGGGCTGGGGCCGGATGGTGAACCGCGCCGCTCATGCCTTCCGCCGCAACAGCCGGACGCGGGCTAAGCGCAACATCCGTTTCCACTACGATCTGGGCAACGATTTCTACGCCGCCTGGCTTGATCGCGGCATGGCCTATTCCAGCGCGCTGTTCGCCGAGCCGATCGGCCCGCGCGAGAGCCTGGAGGTGGCGCAGGCGCGCAAGGTAAAGGCGCTGCTCGCCCGGCTGGACCTGCGGCCCGGCCAGCGGCTGCTGGAGATCGGCTGCGGCTGGGGCGGCCTGGCCGAGGTGGCGGCGCGCGATTTCGGTGTCGAGGTGGTCGGCATCACGCTGTCGGAGTCGCAGCAGGCCTATGCCGATGCGCGGATGGCGGCGGCGGGCCTTTCCGGCCGGGTGGGCATCGAGCTGGCGGATTATCGCGATGTCGCCGGCACCTACGATGCGGTGGCCAGCGTCGAGATGGTGGAGGCGGTGGGCGCGGAATATTGGCCGGCCTACATGCAGGCGATCGCCCGCGCGCTGAAGCCGGGCGGGCGCGCCGCGATCCAGTTCATCACGATCGACGACGCGATCTTCGAACGCTACGCCGCCAGCGCCGACTTCATCCAGACCTACGTCTTTCCCGGCGGCATGCTGGTATCGGAGAGCCGCTTCCGCGCGGCGGCGGAGGCGGCGGGCCTCGCGTGGAGCGAGCCGCATCGCTTCGGCCTCCATTATGCCGAGACGCTCCGCCGCTGGCGCGACGCCTACGACATGGCGGACGAGGAGGGGCGGCTGCCGCCCGGCTTCGACCCGGCCTTCGCGCGGTTGTGGCGCTATTACCTGATGTACTGCGAGGGCGGCTTCCGGGGCGGCGGCATCGACGTGGCGCAGGTGACGCTGACGCGGACGTGACCAGGCGCCGTACCTTGTTATCGATCGGCCGCGTTCGGATCGGTCTTCGCGCCGGCGGCGCGGCAGCGGTCCGAGCAGTATCTCACCTGCTCCCAGTCCCGCGCCCACTTCTTGCGCCAGGCGAACGGGCGGTGGCAGCTGGCGCAGTCCTTCGTGGGCAGATTCAGTTTCTTGTGGGTCGTCGCCCCGCTCCTCAGACCGCCTCGACCTGATCGCGCGCCGAGCCCGCGACGCGCAGGCGGAAGCCGGTGGCGAAGGGCTCGGCGATGAAGCGCAGGATGGCGGCGGCGGCGGCATCCGGCGTCTGGATCGTGCCGGCATCCTCGCCGGGATAGGCGCGGGCGCGCATGGCGGTGGCGGTGGCGCCGGGATCGACGATGGCGACGCGCACCCTGCTGATCGCCTTCATCTCCTCCGCATAGCTCAGCAGCAGCGTCTCGAACGCGGCCTTCGAGGCGCCATAGGCCCCCCAGTAAGCGCGCGGCTTCTGCGCGACGGAGGATGTGAGGCCGACGATGCGGGCATCGTCGCTGGCGCGCAGCATCGGATCGAAGGCGGCGATCATCGCCTGCTGCGCGGTGACGTTGAGGGTGAAGAGGCGGGCGAACTCCTTCGGGTCGATCGCCGGCACCGGCGTGAGCGTGCCGAGCATCGCCGCGTTCAGCACCAGCAGGTCGAGCGACTGCCAGCGGCCGGCGACAGCGGTGGCGAGGCGGGCGATGGAATCGTTCTCGGCCAGGTCGAGCGGCGCAATGGTGGCGGTGCCGCCGGCCTCGTGAATCCGCTGCTCCACCTCCTCCAGCCCGCCGGCGGTGCGCGCCGTCAGCACCACATGCGCGCCCGCTTGGCCCAGCGCCAGCGCGGTCGCCGCGCCGATGCCGCGCGAGGCGCCGGTGACGAGCGCGAGGCGCCCGGAGAGCAGCTTCTGTTCGGACATTCCGTTTCGATCCCTGGCGCTTCAGACCACCACGCGTTCGTCGAGCATCGACAGCTGGTCGGCGGGGGCGACCTCCTCCTGATCGGTCAGGTGGGTCGGATAGTCGCCGGTGAAGCAGGCGTCGCAATGCTGCGGCTGCATCTCGTCGCGCCCGTGCTCCGCGCCGAGCGCGCGGTAGAGGCCGTCGACCGAGACGAAGGCCAGGCTGTCCGCGCCGATATAGTTCGCCATCTCCGCCACCGTCATCTGCGCGGCGAGCAGCTTGGCCCGCTCCGGCGTGTCGACGCCGTAGAAGCAGCTGTGGCGCGTGGGCGGGGAGGCGATGCGCAGGTGGACCTCCGCCGCGCCGGCATCGCGCAGCATCTGCAGGATCTTCACGCTGGTGGTGCCGCGCACGATCGAATCGTCGATCAGCACCACGCGCTGGCCGTCGATCAGCGGGCGATTGGCGTTGTGCTTCAGCTTCACGCCCAAATGTCGCACCTGATCGCCGGGCTGGATGAAGGTGCGGCCGACATAGTGCGAGCGGATGATGCCGAGCTCGAACGGGATGCCGCTGGCCTGTGCATAGCCGATCGCCGCCGGCGTGCCGGAATCGGGCACGGGCACGACGAGATCGGCCTCCACCGGATTCTCGCGCGCCAGTTCCGCGCCGATCGCCTTGCGCACCGAATAGACCGAGGTGCCGCCGGCGATCGAATCGGGCCGGGAGAAGTAGACATGCTCGAAGATGCAGGGTCGGGGCCGCACCGGCGCGAACGGGCGGATCGAACGAAGGCCCTGTTCGGAGAGGATAACAAGCTCGCCCGGATCCACCTCGCGCAGGAAGGTGGCGCCGACCACGTCGAGCGCGACCGTCTCCGAGGCGAAGATGTACGAATCGCCGACGCGGCCCATCACCAGCGGCCGGATGCCCAGCGGATCGCGGCAGGCGATCATGCCCTCGGGCGTGAGGCAGACGAGCGAGTAGGCGCCCTCCACCCGCTTCAGCGCATCGATGAAGCGATCGAGCAGCGTGCGGTAGCTGGAGGTGGCGACCAGGTGGATGATCGTCTCGGTATCGGAGGTGGACTGGAAGATCGATCCGCGCCGCACCAGTTCCCGCCGCAGCTTCATCGCGTTCGAGATGTTGCCGTTGTGGCTGACGGCGAAGCCGCCGGACGAGAGTTCCGCGAACAGCGGCTGCACGTTGCGCAGCGCCGTCTCGCCGGTGGTGGAGTAGCGGACATGGCCGACGGCGACGCGGCCCGGCAGCCCGCGAATCACCTCGTCCCGATCGAAATTGCCGGCGACGTGGCCCATCGCGCGGTGGGTGTGGAACTGGCGCCCGTCCCAGCTGGTGATTCCGGCCGCCTCCTGCCCGCGATGCTGGAGCGCGTGGAGCCCGAGCGCCACCATGGCGGCGGCGGTATCGGCGCCCCAGATGCCGAAGACGCCGCACTCCTCGCGCAGCGTGTCCCCGCCGAGGTCGCGGTCGAATGGATCGGTGGTGAGCATCGCGTGGTCCCGACCGCGGTGTCTGATGGCCGGGCATATAGGCAAGGCACCCGGCTTTGTCGCCCCTTTGTAACGATTGCCGGCGGAGCCGGGCGCAAAGTGCCGCGTTCCGGCATAATCGGTCAAAGTGCCGCGTTCCGGCACGATCGGCATGGGTGGAGATGGGCGATGGCGCGGGACCATGGGCCGCAGATCAAGGACGACGCGCTCTACGAGGAGCTGCGCAAGAAGGGCGAATCGAAGGAGAAGGCCGCGCGCATCGCCAACGCAAAGGCGGCCGGCACGCTGGAGCACAAGGGCACGGAGCTGGAGGCGCGCAGCAGGCGCGAGCTCTACGACGAGGCACGGCGGATCGGCATCGCCGGACGATCGAAGATGGGCAAGGCGGAATTGGCAAAGGCGATTCGCGACCATTGAAGGCAACCCGCGCCGGAGCCGTCCGTTCAGAAGGCCAGCAGAGAGGACATCGTCATGGCCAAGCCCCCGCCCAGTGGACCCCATTCCGACCTGACCGGCGTGAACCGGGATGCGCGCGTCAATGCGCCCGCTCGCGATCCGAAGCTCGGCACCGCCGAGGAGATCGACGCGGCGGACACGCAATCGAAGGGCCATCCCGATCAGGACGAGGCGGCGAAGGGCTGATCGGTCGCCTTGATCGCGTGCGGCACCGGCCTTAGCACCGGGGGCATGGATCAGGATCGCGAGAACGGCACCGCCCTTCGCCCACGCTTCGACGCCGCCGGACTCGTCACCGGCGTGGTGACGGACGCTTCGACCGGCGAACTGCTGATGGTTGCGCATCTGAACGCCGAGGCGATCGCCCGGACGATCGAGAGCGGCGAGGCGCATTTCTGGTCGCGGTCGCGCGGACGCTTGTGGCGCAAGGGCGAGACCTCCGGCAACGTGCTGCGCGTGGTGGAGATGCGGATCGACTGCGATCAGGATGCGATCTGGCTGCGCGCCGAGGCGGCCGGGCCGGCCTGCCACACCGGCGCGCGCAGCTGCTTCTATCGCCGCATCGACGGCGACGGGACCCTCGTGGACGAGCGATGACGCGGCCGCCCGCCCGTTTCGCTGCGCAGCATGACGTGCAATATTGACGTTGACGTGAGCGTAAAGTAGCGTCCGGCCATGACCACGATCCTCGGCCATGCCTTGATCCACATGCACGACGAGCAGGACCGGGAAAGCTTCACCATCTCCGATCTCTCGGGCGAGTTCGGCGTCACGGCGCGCGCGCTGCGCTTCTACGAGGATGAGGGGCTGATCGCGCCGGAGCGCGTGGGCCTCTCCCGCGTCTACTCCCGCCGCGATCGCGCGCGGCTCGCCTGGATCCTGCGCGGCAAGCGGGTGGGGTTCAGCCTGGCCGACATACGCGAGATGATCGACCTCTACGATCTCGGCGACGATCGCTGGACGCAACGGCACGTGACGATCGAGAAGTGCGTCGCCCGCATCGACTATCTCAAGCGCCAGCGCGCCGACATCGATGCGGCGATCACCGAACTGGACGACTTCGTGGCGCTGCTGAGCGAGGCGGAGCGCAAGGCGACGCACAAGTAGAAATCCGACGGGCTTCGGCCATCCACACGGTTTCCGGGAGAGCAGGATCATGCCGATCTACCACGCGCCGGTGCGCGACACCCGCTACATCATCGACAGCGTGCTGGGGGTGAACGCCCACGCCAACCTCGCCTGCTTCGCCAACGCCACGCCGGACGTGGTGGAGGCGGTGCTGACGGAAGGCGCGCGCTTCTGCGAGGAGCAACTGTTTCCGCTGAACCAGATCGGCGACCGCGAGGGCTGCACCCGCCACGCCGACGGCACGGTGACGACACCGCCGGGTTTCCTGGAGGCCTATCGCGCCTTCTGCGAGGCCGGCTGGCCGACGCTCTCGGCCGGCGAGGCTGAGGGCGGGCAGGGCATGCCGCACGTCGTCTCCACCGCCTTCTCGGAATATCTGATCAGCGCGAACATGGGCTTCGCGATGTACAGCGGCCTGACCCACGGGGCGATCGCATCGATCATGGCCAAGGGATCGGCCGAGCAGCAGGCGGCCTATGTGCCGAAGATGGTGTCTGGCGAGTGGGCCGGCACGATGAACCTGACGGAGCCGCACTGCGGGACCGATCTGGGCCTGATCCGCACGCGCGCGGTGCCGGCCGAGGACGGCAGCTACGCGATCACCGGCACCAAGATCTTCATCTCGGCCGGCGAGCATGATCTGACGAGCAACATCATCCACCTGGTCCTCGCCAAGATCGCCGGCGCGCCGGACAATGTGAAGGGCATATCGCTGTTCATCGTGCCCAAGTTCCTGCTGGACGGGGATGGCGCGGCGGGTGCCCGCAACGCCGTATCCTGCGGCGCGATCGAGGAGAAGATGGGCATCCACGGCAACGCCACCTGCGTGATGAACTATGACGGCGCGACCGGCTTCCTCGTCGGCGAGGAGAATAAGGGCCTGGCGGCGATGTTCATCATGATGAACGTGGCGCGGCTTGGCGTGGGCCTGCAGGGTCTGGCGGTGGGCGAGGTCGCCTATCAGAACGCCGTGCACTATGCGAAGGACCGGCGCCAGGGCCGCGCCCTGACCGGCCCGGCCGATCCGGCCGAGAAGGCCGATACGCTGTTCGTCCATCCCGACGTGCGGCGCATGCTGATGGAGGCCAAGGCGCTGCTGGAGGGATCGCGTGCGCTCTGCCTGTGGGGCGGGTTGCAGGTCGATCTCTCGCATCACGCCGAGACTCCGGAGGAGCGGCAGGCGGCGGACGACCTGATCTCGCTGCTGACGCCGGTGATCAAGGGCTATGTCACCGATATCGGCTACGACGTCGCCACGAAGGCGCAGCAGGTCTATGGCGGACACGGCTACATCCGCGAGTGGGGCATGGAGCAATATGTCCGCGACGCGCGCATCGCCCAGATCTACGAGGGCACCAACGGCGTGCAGGCGATGGACCTCGTCGGCCGCAAGCTGGGGCAGAATGGCGGTCGCGCGGTGATGGCGCTGTTCGGCCTGATCGCCGCCGACATCGCCGCGGCGAAAGGCGACGCCGCCACCGGCGATCTGGCGGGCCGGCTGGAGAAGGCGGTCGGCGAGTTGCAGGGCGCCTCGATGTGGCTCATGCAGAACGGCATGGCCAACCCGAACAATGCCGGCGCCGCCGCCTACAGCTACATGACGCTTATGGGCATCGTGACCTTGGGCTGGATGTGGCTGAAGATGGCGGGCGCGAGCGGTGCCGCGATCGCCGCCGGCGAAGGCGACCGCGCCTTCCACGAGGCCAAGCAGGTGACGGCGCGCTTCTTCGCCGAGCGCATCCTGCCGGACGCGGGCGCGCTGCGCCGCAAGATAGAAGGCGGCGCCGAGAGCCTGATGGCGCTGCCGGTGGAGGCGTTCTGAAGACCCTGCCGTCATTCCTCCCCGGCACGGGGAGGGGGACCATCCGCAGGATGGTGGAGGGGGCGGGCGGCGTAGCGCAGCCTCCGGTTGAACATGCGGCCACGCTCGCCCTTCGCCGGCTGCGCCGATCCCATTCCCCGTTCCGGGGAGGAATGGCTGTCGCTCTGCTGCTCGGCCTGGTGGCGCCGGCGGTGGCCGGGCCGCCTTCAGCCACCGTGCGGGCGGTGCAGGCGGCGGCGGGGGCCGGGGCGCTGGAGGCGGGGGCGATCCGCTTCACCGCCGTGCAGCCCAAGGGGCGCGGCGCGACCGTGTACGAGGCGAGGCGCGGGCCGGCCGGCGTGACGCGCACGATCACCGACCTCTCGCCGGGCGACGGCGGCGCGTGGAGCGTCGACGGGCGCGAGACGAAGCCGATGGCGGCCGAGACGCTCGACTATTTCACCGGCCGCATCGATGCCGCGATCGCCGCTTCCCCGTCGGAGGCGGAATGTGCCGACGCGCCCGATTATTATGCGGAGCATGGCGCGGCCGGCACCGCCGGCGGCGGCTGCGCGACCGATCATCCGAACGCCGCGATCGCACGGGCGCTGGGGCTGGCCGATCCCGTACAGCCGTAGCGGCTGTCCTGCCGACCGGGCCGCCCGGCGCCGCCGCTTCCCCGCCCTCCGGGGAATCTGGCGGAGCCGCGGCTGGGCCGGCCGGCCTCAGCGGGCCGGGCCGATCGGCAGGCAACCGTCCGCGCCGCAGCTATAGTAATTGCCGTAGGCGTCCTGGCGGTAGACGCGGTTGGTGCGGTAATCGTAGCCGGTGTCGCCCTGCGCCATGTAGCTGCGCTCGGTCTGCACGCCGGCCGCCGCATCGGCGTAGCGCTGGCGGCCCTGGAGGCTGAGGCCGGCGTCATACTGGTTCTGCGCGGCGTGGGCGTTGCGCTCGGCGATGGCGTTGCCGTAATTCTGCACCGACTGCTGATAGCCGCGCGCCGCCGCCGCCTCGGCCGCCTGGTTGCGCGCCTCGTTCTGCTGGTAGCGGCGCTGGCCTTCCGCCGTGTAGCCGCCGGTGGCGGCATAGCCGTAGGCGAACTGATCGAGGCTGCCGCGATAGCCCTGCCGCTGCGCCTGGCGGAACATGGCGACGATGCGCGGATCGCTCATGTTGCGGCTGACGATCTGGTTCTGCATCGCCGCCATCTGCTGCTGCATCATGGCGTTCTGCTGTGCGAAATAGGCGTTCATGTCCTGCGCGCGGGCGGTGCCCGTGGCGGCGACGGCGGCGACGATGGCGATCACGATCCTGTTCACGGCATGCTCCCTGAGATCCGGTGGAGGCAGGCGCCCGGCCGGGCATCCTGTCGTTCCATGCCAGTCTGATAGGGGCGATCGAATCGGCCGGCAGTGCCGCAGAGCACAGGAAAGCGGAAAGCGTGATTATTCCGGCAGGAAATCCGGTACGGAGAGATACCGCTCGCCGGTATCGTAGTTGAAGCCGAGCACGCGCGGGCTGCCGCCGGTCTCCGCCAGCTTCTGGGCGATGGCCGACAGTGTGGCGCCGGAGGAGATGCCGACGAGCATGCCTTCCTCGCGCGCCGCGCGGCGGGCCATCTCCTTGGCGTCGGCGGGATCGACCTGGATCACGCCGTCGAGCAGCTGGGTGTGGAGGTTGGCCGGGATGAAGCCGGCGCCGATGCCCTGGATCGGGTGCGGCGCCGGCTGGCCACCGGAGATCACCGGCGACAGCGTCGGCTCCACCGCGAACACCTTCAGCGCCGGCCACGCCTGCTTCAGCACCTGCGCCACGCCGGTGATGTGGCCGCCGGTGCCCACGCCGGTGACGAGCAGGTCGATCGGCTGGTCGGCGAAGTCGGCCAGTATTTCCTGCGCGGTGGTCTCGACATGCACGGCGATGTTGGCCGGATTCTCGAACTGCTGGGGGATCCATGCGCCCGGCGTCTGCCCGGCGAGCTCGATCGCCCGCTCGATCGCGCCCTTCATGCCCTTCTCGCGCGGGGTGAGATCGAAGCTGGCGCCATAGGCCAGCATCAGCCGCCGCCGTTCCAGCGACATGCTCTCCGGCATCACCAGGATCAGGCGATAGCCCTTCACGGCGGCGACGAGGGCGAGGCCGATGCCGGTGTTACCGCTGGTCGGCTCGATAATCGTCCCGCCGGGCTGGAGCTTGCCGCTGGCCTCCGCCTCCTCGATCATCGCCAAGGCGATGCGATCCTTGATCGATCCGCCGGGATTCGACCGCTCCGACTTGATCCACACCTCCGCATCGCCGAACAGGCGGGACATGCGGATGTGCGGCGTGTTGCCGATCGTCGCGAGAATGCTGGACGCCTTCATGTCGCTTTCTCCTGCACGGGTGCGTCTTCGAGGGTCTTGGGTGGCGTGAAGGTACGCGCGTTGCGGAGTTCGGGGAACCAGCGCGACCACAGGAACGTGACCAGGATCGCGCCGAGCCCGCCCGCCACCACCGCCGCGACCGGGCCGACGAGGGCGGCGAGGAAGCCCGATTCCGCCTCCCCCAGCTCGTTCGAGCCGGAGACGAAGAGGGTGGAGACGGCACCCACGCGGCCGCGCATCTGATCCGGCGTGTAAAGCTGGATCAGCGACTGGCGGACATAGACCGAGAGCATGTCCGCCGCACCCAGCACCGCCAGGCAGGCGAGCGACAGCGGCAGCCAGCGCGACAGGCCGAACAGGATGGTGACGAGGCCGAACACGGCCACCGCCCACAGCATCTTCACGCCGACGTCGGTTGCGAGCGGCTTGCGGCTGAACCACAGCCCCATGCCGACCGCGCCCAGCGCCGGGGCCAGGCGCAGCAGGCCGAGCCCGCCGGACCCGACCATCAATATGTCCCGCGCGAAGATCGGCAGCATGGCGGTGGCGCCGCCGAGCAGCACGGCGAACAGATCGAGCGAGATGGCGCCGAGGACGAGCCGGTTCTCGCGGACATAATGGAGGCCGTCGATCATCTGCCGCCACGGATTGGCCGCGCGATCGAGGCTGGTCGGCGGGATCGGCCCGATCATCATCAGGCAGGCGAAGGCGCAGAGGAACAGGCCGGTGCTGACCGCATAGGGCAGGAAGTGGCCGGTGGCATAGAGAAACCCGCCCAGCGGCGGGCCGACCACCGAGCCGCCCTGCCACGCGAGCGAGCTCATCGCGATCGCGGTCGGCAGGATCTCCTTGGGCACCAGGTTGGGCGAGAGCGCCTGCAGCGCCGGGCTGGCGAAGGCGCGCGCCACGCCGAGCAGGGCGGCGATGAGGAACAGCGCCGGCAGGGTGGTGGAATCCGTCCAGGCCATCCAGGCAAGCGATCCGGCGCAGCCCGCCTCCAGCAGCACGGCGGCGCGCGCGATCCAGCGGCGGTCGATCCGGTCCGCCGTCCAGCCGACGACGAGTGTGAGCAGCAGCAGCGGCACGAACTGGACGACGCCGATCAGGCCGAGCTGGAAGGCCGCCTCCTTGGGCGCCATCGTGCGCCGGGCGATATCGTAGACCTGCCAGCCGATGATGACGACCATCGCCATCTGCGCCACCGTGGCCGATGCGCGGGCCAGCCAGTAGGCGCGGAAATCGGGGAAGGAGAAGGGGGAAGGGGGCCGCGCCATGCCGCCCCGTCTAGGCCGGGACGGCATGGCGCGGCAACCGCGCTTCACAACAGCTTTTCTTATCAGCCGTTGAGGAAGTCGATCAGGTCCGCCGTCACGCGATCCTTGTCTGTGGCGAGCAGGCCGTGGGGGCTGCCGTCATATTCGATCAGGGTCGCCTGGCCGATGCCACGGGCGGCGGCGCGGGCGCTGGCGTCGATCGGCACCGTCTTGTCGGCGGTGCCGTGGACGATCAGCGTGGGCACGGTGAAGGCCGGCAGATCGGGCCGGAAGTCGGTGCGGCCGAACGCGTCGACGCAGGCGACTGTGCCCCTCAGCCCCGCCTGCATCGCCATCATCAGCGACCAGTCCAGCACCTCCTGGCTGACCGGGCTGGAGATCCAGCCGACGCCGTAGAAATCCTGCGCGAAGCCGGCGAGGAAGTGCGGCCGGTCCTTCCGCAGCCCGTCCTTGATCTGATCGAGCTGGGCGCCGGGCACGCCGTCCGGATTGCTGTCGTCCTGCAGCACATAGGGCACCACGGAGGAGACGAGCCCGGCCTGGACGACGCCCTTGCCGCCGTGGCGCGACATGTAGCGCGCCACCTCGCCGCCGCCCATCGAGAAGCCGATCAGCGCCGCGTCGCGGGCACCCGTCGCCTCGATCACGGTGGCGAGATCGTCGGCGAAGGTATCATAGTCGTAGCCGTCGAACGGCTGGCCGGAGCGGCCGAAGCCGCGGCGATCATAAGCGATCACGCGGTAGCCGGCCTCGGCCAGGCCGAGCGACTGGTCGTCCCAGGAATCGGCGTTCAGCGGCCAGCCGTGCAGCAGGATCACGGGCCGGCCGGAGCCCCAATCCTTGACGTAGAGGTCTGTCCCGTCGGATGACTTGATGTAGGGCATCGGATGACTCCTGCCGTGAATGGCGCCCGCAGAACGCGCGCCGCCGCCGGCGGCTCCCTACTTCAACTGCTGGGCGGGCTGCACGTCGGCGATCTCCTCCGCCGGCGGGTGGCGCAGCGCCGGTCGCAGCCGGGCGAGGCTGCACAGGCCGGCGACGAAGGCGAGGCCGGCCGCGATCAGCGCCGGCGTCCTGCCGCCGCCCAGGTTCAGCGCCAGCAGGGCGGCGACCAGCGTGGCACCCAGCGTCTGCCCGATCATGCGGTTGGTGGAGATCAGCCCGCCCGCCGCCGCCGCCCGCTCGCGCGGTGCCGAGCCGACGATGAGGCGGGCGTTGGGCGAGAGGAACAGGCCGAAGCCCGCGCCCGTCAGCGCCATGCGCCAGGCGAGGTCGATGTAGAGCGGCTCTGCCGGCAGGATCGTGAAGGTGAGCAGGCCGATCGTCGCCAGCCCCATGCCGATGCCGCCGAGCAGACCGGCGGGCCACCTGTCGGACAGGGTGCCGGCCAGCGGCGCCACCACCATCGTGGTGAGCGGCCACGGCGCGATGATCGCGCCGATCTCCGACGGGGCGAAGCCATATTCATGCTCCAGCCGGAACGGCAGCGACAGCAGCAGGGTCATCGAGGCGACGAAAGCGGTCAGCGCGCCGATCACGGAGAGCGCCATCACCGGCGAGGCGAGCAGATCGACCGGCATGATCGGCCGCGGCTCCTGCCGCTCGCGCCGCACGAACACGATGCCGACGGCGATCCCGGTCGCCACGATCGCCGCCGAGACGACCGGCGAATCGCCGTGGACGCACGCCTCCAGCCCCGAGATGACGAGCCCGAACATGGCGGCGCAGAGGACTGCGCCGAGCATGTCGAACGGCTCCTGCCGGGGTTCCGGATCGGGCAGCGCGCGGCCCAGCAGCAGCGAGACGAGCGCGAACGGCACGGCCGAGGCGAATACCCACGGCCACGGCGCGACCCCCAGGATCAGGCCGCCGAGGGTGGGCGCGAGCGCCGCCGCGCTGGAGACCACGACCGAGTTCAGCCCCAGCCCGCGCCCGAGCTGCCGCGCCGGATAGATCGAGCGGATCATCGCCGACGACACGCTGAGCGCCGCCGCCGCGCCGATCGCCTGCGCGGCGCGGACGATCAGCAGGAACGGCAGGCTCTTGGCGAAGAAGCACAGGATCGTCGCGCCGGTGAACAGCGCCTGGCCATATTGGTAGAGCGTGCGGTGGCCCAGCCGGTCGCCCAGCGTGGAGAAGGGCAGCAGCGTCATCACCAGGATCAGCTGGTAGACCGTCACCACCAGCACGGCGGCGCTGGCGTCCACCGCCAGATCGCGCGCGATGGTGGGCAGGGCCACGGTGGCGATGGCGCCGTCTATCACCACCAGCGCGGTGCCGAACGAGACGGCGGCGATGGCGGTGTAGCGGCGGGGGATGGCGAGGCCGTCGGTCATGGCGGTGGCAGCTCCTGCGCGGCCGGGGTTCCGCGCGCATGTTCGGCCGATGGAACCCGCGGCCCGGGCGGGCGTATCCGCTGCGATCCTCGCGGCGCGCATGCCGCCTCCGGCGGACGAAAGAGGCGGGCGGCATGGCGGAGGCGAAAGGCGGGATCAAGGGCAATATCGTCCTGTTCGGCGCGCTGGCGGCGAACCTGGGCATCGCCGTCGCCAAGTTCGTCGCCGCGGCGATCACCGGCTCCTCGTCGATGCTGACGGAAGGCGTGCACTCGCTGGTGGACAGCGGCAACCAGCTGCTGCTGCTCTACGGCCAGCGGCGCGCCGCGCGGCCGCCCGATGCGACGCGGCCGTTCGGCTACGGGCGGGAGCTGTATTTCTGGGCGTTCGTCGTCGCGATCCTGATCTTCGCGGTGGGCGCCGGCGTGTCCATCTACGAAGGCTATCTCCACATCGTCGCGCCGGAGCCGCTGAGCGATCCGCTGGTGAACTATATCGTGCTGGGCGTCGCGGTGCTGCTGGAAGGCTCGTCCTGGTTCATCGCCATCCGCGAGTTCGACAAGACGCGCGGCGACAGCGGCTGGTGGCAGGCGATCCACCAATCGAAGGATCCGGCCGGCTTCATCGTGCTGTTCGAGGATTCGGCGGCGCTGATCGGCCTGGTGGTGGCGGCCATCGGCGTGTGGGCCAGCCACTGGTGGGGCGATCCGCGGCTGGACGGCTACGCCTCGATCGCGATCGGGCTGATCCTGGCGGCCGTGGCGGTGGTGCTGGCGCGCGAATCCAAGGGTCTGCTGATCGGCGAGCGGGCGGATCCGGCGGTGGTGGAGCGGGTGCGCGCGGCGGTGGCGGCCCGGCCGGAGATCACGCACGTCAACCATGTCCGCACGATCCACACCTCGCCGGACACGGTGTTCGTGGCGATCAGCGCCGATTTCGAGGACAGCCTGCCGATGGGCAAGGCCGAGACGCTGATCGAGGGGATCGAGGCCGAACTGCGCGCCGCCATGCCGGAGCTGCGATCCATCTACATCCGCCCGGAGAAGCGCGAGGATGCGACGAACGTGCCGCTGGGCGGCGAGACGACGGAATGAGTGACCGGACCTGACCGGGTACGGGCAGGTGGTTTGACACGGCTCCGCGTGCCCTCACGCCTGGCCTGCCTCCTGCGCGGCGGTGAAGACCTCCAGCTGCGCGGCGAAGGCGCGGCGGTAGGCGGGGCGCGCCTCGCCGCGGGCAACGTAGGCGGAGAGGCGCGGATAGCCGCCGAGTATGCCCGATCCCAGTAGCCGCAGCAGCACGGACACCATCATCAGATCGCCGGCGCTGAACGCCCCATCGAGCCACTCGGCATCGCCGAGGGCGGCGGAGAGATCGTCCAGCCGGGTGCCGATGCGCGCCTCCAGCGCGGGCAGGCGCCGGGCGTACCAGCTCTCCCCTTGCTCCAGCAGCGTCGCCACCTCGCGGTCGACGATCGGTGGCTCCACCGTGTTGAGCGCGGCGAACAGCCAGGCGATCGCGCGTGCCTGCGCGGCGGCGTCGTCCGGCAGCAGGCCTTTATGGCGCCGGGCAAGGTGCAGCACGATCGCGCCCGATTCGAACAGGGTGACGTCGCCCTCCTCATAGGTGGGGATCTGCCCGAAGGGATGGCGCGCGCGATGCTCGGGCATCTTCATGTCGGCGAAGGAGAGGAGGCGGACCTCGTAGGGCACGCCCGTCTCCTCCAGCGCCCAGCGCACCCGCATGTCCCGCGCCAGGCCGCGACCGCGATCGGGCGAGCTGGCGAAGGCGGTGATGACGGCGGTCATGGGCGATCTCCGGGGCGCGGCACCCGATCAGACGACCAGATCGATGCCGTCTACGAAGGAACCGGCGAGCATGTTGAAATGCTCGTCGCTCTGCGAGAAGGCGAACAGCAGATCGCCGCGCGTGGCGCCGCCGTTCAGCGCGCCGACCCATGCCGCGCGGCCGCCCGGATCGGGCAGGCGATCGAGCGTGGTGGTGTAGAGATAGTCGACGAACCCGCCATTATCGAGCGCGGCGGTGTTGTTGCGGAACTCCGCCGAGGCGGCGAAGGCGGTCGCCACCTGCGCCACGGTGGTGCCGGCGCGGATGCTCTCCGACCAGGCGATGAGTCCGCCGTAATCGGGCTGGCGGCCAAGGCTGTCATACAGCAGCGCCACGGCCTCATAGGCGTCAACGGCGACGAAGTAGCCGCGCGCATCGTTGGCGGCGGTGATGTTGCGATGCTCCTGCGATTCGGAGAAGCCGCTCAGGATGGCCGCGCGGTCCGCGCCGTGATCGAGCGCGAAGATCCAGTTGTCGCGTCCCGCCGGATCGGCGGCACGGTGCAGGACGCGGTTGTAGAGGAAGTCGACGAAGCCGGGGGTGGAGAGATTGCCGGTCGCGGCGAGGAACTCCGCGCTGTGCAGGAAGGCATCGGTGACGGAGAGGAGCGAGCGGCCGCCATCCTCGATCGCGTCCACCCAGCGATCGTTGCCGGCGGGATCGGGCTGGCGCCCGAGAACGCTGTCATAGAGGCGGGAGACCTTGGCCGAGGCGCTGTCCGGGTCGAACGTCAGCGTGCCGTCCCGAAAGCTAATCGTCTCCACGGAAACGAGCGTGTCGGTGCCGGGCTCTGGCCCGAGGGCGTACTCTCCGCCGTCAACCGTGCCGGCGCCGGCGGACATGGCGACGCCGTACCGCTGCCTGAAATCGTAGTAGGTCGCGCGATCGATGCCGGGTCCGCCGTCCAGCAGGTCGCTGTCGCTGTCGCCGGTCAGCGTGTCGTTGCCGGCGCCGCCGTACAGCCGATCGTTGCCGGCATATCCGCGCAGGCTGTTCGCCGCATCGTTGCCGATCAGCGTATCGTTGTAAAAACCGCCGAAGGCGTTCTCGATCGTAACGCCCGGCGCGATCGAGAGCGTACCGATGCCGCCGTACACGTTGCTGAAGCTGCCGGCGCGAAGATCGATCTTCTGATCGTAGTCCGACAGGGCGAAATTGAGCGTGTCGATGCCGCCCCCGTCCCAGATCGTGCCCCACACCGGCTGCGTTCCGTCGCGGCTCTGCAGATAGGTGGCCGGTCTACCCGCAGCGGACGGGGAGCCGGGATTGTAGCCATAGACCGTGTCACCGGCGTTCGTCGCATAGTTGGCGCCGTAGAGCCGCTGGGCGGCCGCGATGTCATCGATCAGCGGCCCGCCCGGAACCAGCCCGTATCTGGGTATGCGCGCGCCGGTATCCTCCGCGTCGAAATAGCTCATCACCGTATATTCGATGCTGTCCTGCCCGTAGCTGGCGGAGCCGGCGTAGGTGGGATCGGTCGCGTCGTCGGAATCATAGTCTGACGGGTGGAGCAGGCCGATCGCGTGGCCGATCTCGTGGAGCAGGGTGAGGAAACCGTAGTCGGCCGTATCGCCCAGAAGCACGTTATTGTTCGGGCTGTCGGTGATGTTCACCCACACGTCGCCGGTGGCCGATGTGGCGGCGGCGTTGCCCGGCAGCACGGCGAAGGCCGTCGAGTCGTCGGCGCCGGACGTGTAGTTGCCGAACAGGATGGTCGCGTCGTCGGAATAGCCGGTCGGGTTGACGCGCACGAAGCGGATGTTGGCCACTTCCGCCCAGCGCGTCAGCGCCTGTTCCGCCGCCGCGATCTGGCGATCGCCGAACCGCTGGAAACCGTGCGCGTCCGCCGGGATCTCCGCCGGCGCGGTGGCGCGGAAGGCGTAGGTGACGGTGGCCGCCTGACCGAGATCGCTGCTCCAGCTGCGGCCCGCGCGGGTGAGCTGGTCGGCGGCCTGATCGATCGTGAAGGATGGCTTGCCGTTGAGCGTGGTGCCGCCACGCTCGTCCGCGTTCAACGCATCATACGCCACCGCACGCACCCCCACGCCCCGCAACCCGGCTTATCGTAGGCGGCGCGCGCGGCTTGCGAAAGGGGTGATCAGTCCGGAGTGCTGTTGAGCAGGCACCCGCTCGTCTCGATGCCGCCGCCGCTGATCCCGCGTGCGAAGGCGCGCGAGCTGGGCGCGATGTTCAGCGCCGGCCACGCCTTGCGGCCGCAGGCGGAATCGTAGGTGCCGCCCGAGGTGACGATGCGATTGTCGCGGATCGTCATGGGGCCGGTCAGCCCGTCCACGTTGATGCCGAGGCGGGCGTTGGCCACGCGGTTGCCGGACACCTCGCCGCCGGAGGTGGGCGCCTTGTACCACGGGCTGGCGCCGATCATGATGCCGTAGCCGCAGCGCCGCGCCGGGCCGCAGTCCACATCATTGCCGCTCACCACCGTGCCGTCGTAGCGGCCGCTGGTGGTGGGCCAGGCGTGGATCATCAGCTCGGCGAACGACGCGCCCTTGAAGCTGCCGCCGTGACGGAAGCGGTTGCCGGTGACGCGGCACTGGCGACAGCCGCCCAGGATCAGCTGCACGTCGGTATTGTCGATGAAGCTGTTGCCGGTGATCGTGGCGTGGCTGGTGTCGTGCACGGTCATGCCGTCCGAGAACGAGCCGCCCGGATTGTGATCGCCGTTCGGGCCGATGATGTTGCCGGTGAGCGTCGGGCGGTCGGCCGCCGTCGTCACCTCCAGCGCGGTGTAGCAGCCGGCGCCCCGGATCAGCGAGCGGTTGAGGGTGAAGCCGGCGGCGCTCGCCCGCATGGCGCCGCCCAAGGGCCGCGTGCGATTGTCGCCGCAGACCTTGGCGCCGTACGCAGGATCGGGCGTCCAGCCGAGGATCGCCAGGTGGGAGATGGTGACGTTCGGCGCGCGCACCTCGATCGGGATCGTGATGTGCGGCAGGGCGAGCGACATCCGGCCGATCGCCAGCACGGCGCACCGCGCATCCCCGGCGGAACGGCAGGCGGGAGCGGCGGCGGCGAGCCCGCGCGAGATCAGCGTCACCGGCTTGTCGATCGTGAGCGGCGAACGGATTGCGTAGCGGCCGGGCTTGAGCGCGATCGTGCCGCCGGGGGCCGAGCGGGCGATGCACGCCATCAGCACGGGCGCGGCATCGGTCGGCTTGCCGGCGACGGCATCCAGCGCGGGGCAGACGCCGGCAGCGGCGGCGGCGGCGATTGTCAGGGCGGCGATCATCCGATCGGGTTAGGCGGTGCGGCGGCCGGCGGCAACCGTGCGGCGGCTCAGCCCGAGAAGCGGTGCGCGGCGATGCGCTGCCACGGGCCGCCGCGATAGAAGAAGCTGGCGAGGCCGACCAGGGCCAGCGGGCGCGCGGCGAAGCCGGCGGAGAGGGCCGCGTGCAGCGCCTTCGCCTCTGCCGGCGAGACCTTGTTCTGGATCGTGACGTGGGGGCGCCAGCCGGCCTGGTCCTGCGGCGTCAGGCAGCCGGCGAAGGCCTGCGCCAGATCGGCGCGGATCGCCGCCAGCGCCGGGCTGCGGACGCGCAGCGCCACGCCCCGGCCCAGCATCATGATCCCGTCGACCGTCGCCTCCGGCGGGGGCACGCCGCGCGTGGCGGCGGCGAGGCGGGCGGCGATCTCCCCTTCTAGGCTGGGCGGCAGATGGTGGAACAGGGTGAGATGGGCGTCGATCTGGTTGCGTTCCGGCGGGAAGTGGGCGCGGCGCATGCCGTCGAGCCACAGGAAGTCGGCGCGCCCGAACATGGCCGAGACGATGAGCGGGGCGGGCGCCTCCACCGCCGTCATGCCCCGCGCGAGCGCAGCAGCGCCCACAGGATCGCGACCGGCGACAGGCCGAGGCCTATCGCGGCGGCGGCATCCCACGCGCCGCCGTCGCCGGCGAGGCCAAGGGCGAGGCCGGCGGCGGTCGCCAGCGCCAGCACGGCCGGCACGGCGAGGATCGCTGCGGTCGGGCGGCGCGGGCCGGCGGCCTCCCTCATGCCGCCACCGCCGCCGCGCGCGGCCGCGCCGGGCGCGTGGCCCAGAGCCACAGGCCGCTCGCCAGCACGACGATCGTCAGCAGATCGAGCAGCGCCCAGAGGATCTTCATCGCGAGGCCACCATAGTCGCCGAAGTGGAGCGGCTGGGAGAGGAGCAGCGCCTGCATGTACCACGGCATCGGCCGCAGCGCATCGAGCCGGCCACTGCCTGCATCGACCAGCGCCGGCACCAGCAGCCGCTGAGTCAGCGGCGTGCGCCCCTGCAGGAAGATCGCATAATGGCGATCGCTGGAGAAGGCGGCGCCGGGAAAGGCGACGAACTGCGGCCGCATGCCCGGCGCCGCCGCCATCGCCCGATCGACCGCCGCATCCACCGACGAGAAAGCGCGCGGCAGCGGCTTGCCGCCCATGGCCGTGATCGCGGCGAGCTGATCCGCCTTCCACAGATCGGTCATCTGCCCGCTCAGCGTGTTGATCGTGCCGGTGAGGCCGACGACCGCCGCCCACATGGCGGTGGCGATGCCGAGCAGATTGTGCAGATCGGTCCACCGCACGCGCGGGCGGCGGCCGAAGCGCACCCGGCCGAACGGCAGCCGCGCGGTGAACGGCACGTAGAGCACCACGCCGGACACGATCGCCGCGACGAACAGCAGGCCCATGCCGCCCAGGAACAGCATGCCGGGCAGGCCGAGGAACATGTCGGTATGCAGCCGCAGCAGGAACTGCGTGACGCCGCCGGCCGCGCGCGGCGGCAGCACCGCGCCGGTGCGCCGATCGAGCGACTGGAAGTGCATGGCCGCCGCCGCCGCATCGGCGGCGGGCGCGCTGGTGACGTTCACCACCGGCCGATCGGTATCGAAGCTGAGGTAGAGCGCCACCTCGCCCGGCCGGGCCGCCAGAGCGCGGGCGAGCAGCCGGTCGAGCGGGAGCGGCGGCGTGCCGGCCGGCACGGCGGCGAGCGGATGCGGCGCGGTGGTAAGCGCGTCGATCTCGTCGTGGAAGATCAGCGGCAGGCCGGTGAGGCAGAGCATCAGCAGGAAGGCGGTGCAGGCCAGGCTGGTATATTTGTGGACCGCCGTCCAAGCGCGGATCGTCGACGTGCGCATCGGGTCAGCGGTCGGCGGGCGGCAGGTGCATGCGGGCGTGTTAGCGGGCGGGGTGGCGGATGCCGAGTCCCGCGGCATACTCGCTACATGCCGTCGTTCTCGCCCAGGATCGCGGCGAACTCCGCGGGATCGACATTGGCGCCGGAGATGACGATCACCGTCGCGCCGTCCGCCGGGGGTGCCTTGCCGTGGAGGGCGGCGGCCAGCGCAACGGCGCCGCCGGGCTCCGTCACCAGCTTGCAGGTTGAAAAGGCGTAGCGCATCGCCGCCTTCACCTCCGCATCGGTGACGGTGAGGCCGGCCGAGAGCAGAGCGCGGTTGATCGGGAAGGTGAGGGCGCCGGGGCTCGGCGCCAGCAGCGCATCGCAGATCGAGCGGGCATCGGCGGGCACCGTCTCGCGCCGGCCGCTGGCGAGCGAGCGGGCGGTGTCGTCGAAGGCGGCCGGCTCGACCGGGTGGATCGCGATGGCGGGCGCCTGTGCCTTGATCGCGGTGGCGATGCCGGCGACGAGGCCGCCGCCGCCGCAGCACACCAGCACGCGGCCGATCCGCGCGCCGGCCGCGTCGGCCTGCGCCAGTATCTCCAGCCCGATCGTGCCCTGCCCGGCGATGACGCAGGGATCGTCGAACGAGGGGACGAGGGTGGCGCCGCGATCCCGCGCCAGCGCCGTCGCGATCTCCTCACGCGATCCGGTCAGCCGATCGTAGGGCACGATCGCGGCGCCGAGCGCGCGGGTGTTGGCGCGCTTCACGGCGGGCGCGTCGGCCGGCATCACGATCGTGGCAGGCATGCCGAGCAGCCGTGCCGCTGCCGCCACCCCCTGTGCGTGGTTGCCGGACGACCAGGCGACCACGCCGGCGCGCCGCTCCGCCGGGGAGAGGCGGGCGAGGCGGTTGTAGGCGCCGCGGAACTTGAACGATCCGGTATGCTGCGCGCCCTCGAACTTCACCAGCACGCGGTGGCCGAGCCGATCGTTGAGCGGCGCATATTCGAGCAGCGGCGTCAGCACGGCCGCGCCCAGGATCAGGCGGGCGGCATCCCGCACGTCGCCCGCATCTATCGCCAGGCCGCCAGCGCCCGCAGTCACCACCGCGCCGTCATCGCCGGCGTCGTCACTGCCGGCGCAGCAGCCGGCCGGGCATCGCGCCGGTCGGCCGGTCGTGCTCGCGCGTCACCTGCCCGGCGACGATCGTGGCGCGATAGCCGGAAACCTGCTGCAGCAGCCGGCTGGCGCCCGTGGGCAGATCGTCGACGACGGCCGGCGGGCTCAGCGCCAGCCGCTCGAAATCGATGACGTTCAGGTCGGCGCGCAGGCCCACGGCGATGCGGCCGCGATCCCCGATGCCGATCGATCCGGCGGTGTCGCTGGTCATCATCCGCACGATCGTCTCCACCGGCAGGGTAGGCCCGCGCCGGCGATCGCGGCCCCAGTGGATCAGCATGAAGCTGTTCATCGATCCGTCGCAGATCGTCATCACGTGCGCGCCCGCATCGGACGCGCCCAGCACCGCGCCGGGCCGCTCCATCAGCGCGCGCAGATGCTCCAGCCCGCTGTCGTCGTAATTGTTGATGGCCAGCAGCAGGCGCGGATGGCGGCTCGTCTCCAGCATCATGTCGTAGGCGGCGGACTGCACGGTGGTGCCGCGCGCGGCGGCGAGGGCGACGATGTTGCGGCTCTCGTCCGGCTCGTAATCGCCCTCCTCACCCAGATCGTAGCAGCGGTTCCAATGCGCGTTCAGGAAGGCGCCGAAGCTGCCTTCGGGATCCGTCTCGGCCAGGATGCCGGCCTTCACCTCGGGCCGGGCGAGCGCATCGAGCCACGCGTCGCGCGGCAGCGCCTTCACCGCGCGGAAGCCCGGCCGCTCCATGAACGGGTGGGTGCCGAAGAAGCTCAGCAGCGCGCCGATGCTGCGCCCGCTGACCTGCGCGAAGGCGCGCGCCTTGCCGGACGCGGTGATCCGCTCCGCCCAGTCGAGCTGCTCGCGCCAGTAATCCGGATAGAGGTTCGGCTGGAGGACGAGCATGTGGACGTTGACGCCGGTGCGCGCGACCATGCGATCGTAGAGCGCCATCTCGCGCTTCAGCCCGTCCAGATCCTCGCCGACGAGGCCCTCGGGGGCGAACTCCATGATGCCGCCGCGCCGCGCGACCACCTCGGCCAGCGCCGTCAGCTCGGCCTCGTCGGCGTCATAGTCGGGCGTCATCGCGCCGCGCGAGGTGCGGTGCACGGGCGTGCGCGAGCTTGAGAGGCCGAACGCGCCGGCGGCCATCGCCTCGTCCGCCAGCCGCGCAATCTCCGCCACCTCGGCGGCGTCGGCCGGCGTGTCGGTGCCCACCTTGTCGCCGAGCACGTAGAGCCGCAGCGGGCCGTGCGGCAGCAGCGCGCCGATGTCGAAGCTGCGCGGCCGGCTGTCCAGCACGTCGAGGAAATCGGGGAAACTCTCCCAGTTCCAGGCGAGGCCGGCGCTGAGCGCCGACCCCGGTATCTCCTCCACGCCGTCCATCAGCTCGATCAGCCGATCCTCGCTGCCGGGGCGGACGGGGGCGAAGCCGACGCCGCAATTGCCGAGGATCGCGGTCGTCACGCCGGAGCTGAACGACGGGTCGAGCAGCATGTCCCACGTCGCCTGGCCGTCATAATGGGTGTGGATGTCCACCCAGCCGGGCGTCACCAGCAGGCCGGTGGCGTCGATCTCGCGCGCGGCGGGCGCGTCCAGCGTGCCGATCGCGGCGATGCGATCGCCCGCCACCGCCACGTCGGCGCGGAAGCCGGGCGCGCCGGTGCCGTCGATCACGGTGCCGCCGCGGATGACGAGATCGTACATGCAACTCTCCTTCGGGGCGGGCGTCAGGCCGCCGTCGTGTCGAGCGCCGTCAGCCGGCCAAGGGCGAAATCATGATCGGCCGCGACCTCCTGTATCTCGATCACGTTGCCGTCCGGATCGTAGCCGTAGACGGCCTTGATCTGCCCGAAATCGGCCGGCCGATCCTGCGCGAAGCGCATGCCGAGCGCGGCCAGCCGGTCATATTCCGCGGCGATGTCGCTCACGTCGACGCAGAAGTGGGTGTAGCCGCGATCATTGGGGCGCAGCGGCGCGCCCTCGCGCGGCGGCGGGGCGGCATATTCGAACAGCTCGACATGGCAGGTGCCGGCGCGCAGCATCAGCGCCCGCGCGGCGGAGCCCGGCACGCCGATGGCGCCGTCGATCGCGGGTTCGTTCGCCCAGCGGATCTCGTCCGTGGCCGGCACGAAGCCGAAGGCGGCCCGGTAGAAGGCGGCCAGCCGGTCGAGATCGGCGGTGTGGATCGCGACGTGGTGGATACCGTGGATCATGTCGCCCGCTCTCCATCCGTTGTCGCGGCATCGATAGACGCGCAGCCGCCTTCCGCCTCACTCTGCTTTCGGCTAGGCGCGGGCCTTCGCTCCGCGCGGCAGCGTGCGCGCAGCCCCGGGGGGAATATCGACGCATGCCGCTGATCGTCGACCATGATGAACGCCGCAGCCTGATCGCGGGCGTGGTGCGGCGCATGGTGGCGGCCGGCGGGCTGGAGGCGGTGACGGTGCGCGCGGTGGCGCGGGAGGCGGGCTTCAGCTCGACCATCGTCTCGCATTACTTCCGCGACAAGCGCGATCTGATGGCCTTCACCTACGGCACGATCCGCAGCCGGGCGATCGCCATGATCGAGGCCGCCTTCGCCGACGGCGCCGATCTGCAGAGCTGCTTCGAGACGCTGCTGCCGATCAACCCGGCCAATCTGGCGGACTGGCAGGCCTGGTTCGGCTTCTGGGGCAAGGCGACGGCGGATGCCGGCCTGGCCGCCGAGCGGATCGCCGGCACGGAAGGCACGCGCGGCCTGTTCCTGCGCATCCTGGAGCGCGCGCAGGCCGGCGGCGAGCTGCCCGACCATCTCGATCTCGCCTTCCACGCCGATCGGCTGCAGATGTTCGTCAACGGGCTGGCGAGCTTCGTGGTGATGCAGCCGGCGGCGTGGCCGCCGGCCAAGCAGCGCGCGATGCTGGCGACCGAGCTAGACGTGATGAAGCGGGCGTGGCCGCGCATGGCGGAGGCACCTGCCCGCCGCCGGCGCGCCGAGGGCTGAGCCCCGCCCCACCTGCCACAAGTGAGAGGCCGCGGCGCGGTTGACCGGCGGCCGCTTGTTTATACAACAAGCGCATAATCTAAACGGCGGCACATAGGAGCGGGTGATGGAGGCGAGGACTCTCGACGGCAAGGTGGCTATCGTCACCGGCGCCGGGCGCGGCATCGGCCGCGGCATGGCGCTGGCGCTGGCGCGGGAGGGGGCGAAGGTGGTCGTCGCCTCGCGCACGCGCTCCACGGTGGACGCGGTGGCGGACGAGATCCGCGCCGAGGGCGGCGAGGCGATCGGCGTGGCCTGCGACGTCGGCCAGCGCGACCAGGTCTATGCGTGCGTGCAGCAGGCGGTGGACACCTACGGCACCGTGCACATCATGATCAGCAACGCGCAGGGCTTCGGCACGGAGGCCGCGCCGCGCGCCTCCACCGTGTTCATGGCGGTGGAGGATACCGACGAGGACGAGTGGGAATATACGTTCCGCACCGGCGCCACCGCCTCCCTGTGGTTCATGAAGGCGGTGTTCCCGCACATGAAGGCGCAGAAATACGGCAAGATCATCAACTTCGCCTCAAGCTCCGGCCAGATCGGTTTTGAGGGCAACACCTGCTACAACGCCACCAAGGAGGCGATCCGCGCGATATCGCGCACCGCCGCGCGCGAGTGGGGGCAGCACGGCATCAACGTGAACATCATCAACCCGGCGCTGGAGACGCGCGCGTTCGACGCGTGGAAGACGGCGCGGCCGGACTTCGTGGAGGCGCTGAAGGAGAAGATCCCGATGCGCCGCCTTGGCGATCCGGAGCGGGATGCCGGGCCGCTGGCCGTGTTCCTGTCCGGGCCGGGCTCCGACTACATCACCGGCTCCACCTTCATGCTCGAAGGCGGCATGCACACGCTGCCCTGATCCCGCCCGAGGAGATATTCCGATGAAGCGCGACCTCTTCCAGCAAGCCTGGTTCGTCAACGACATCGACGCCAGCTGCCGCCAGTGGGCGGAGGCGTTCGGCGCCGGCCCCTTCTTCATGGTGCGCCACCACAAGACCGAGGAGTTCAGCTATCGCGGGCAGGACGTGGAGGCCGACGTCTCCTATGCCTTCGGCTATCTGGGCGACATGATGATCCAGTTCATCCAGCAGCATGACGACAAGCCGTCAATCTATCGCGACATGTACGCGGCCGGCGAGGAGGGCTTCCACCACATCGCCTATCTCGTCTCCGACTTCGCGGCGGAGCGGCAGCGCTGGCTGAACCTGGGCTATGAACTAGCGACCGAATTATACGCCGACGAGGTGAACGCCGCCTATTTCGACACGCGCGCGCTGAACGGCGGCTTCACCGAGATCCACGGCGATCCGCCGCACATCATGGGCCTGTTCGCCGTGTGGCGCCGCGCGCACGAGGCGTGGGACGGCACCGGCGATCCGCTGGTGGAGCTGGACGCCATCCGCACCTATCAGCGCGCCGACATGCTGCCGCTGAAGACGGAAGCGGCGGCATGAGCGGGCCGCTGCTGGACGGCAAGGTCGCCATCGTGACGGGCGGCGGCAGCGGCATGGGCCGCGCCGTGGCGCTGGGCTTCGCCAAGGAGGGCGCCCGCGTGGTGCTCTGCGGCCGTCGCGAGGACGAGGGCGGCGAGACCGAGCGCCTGATCCGCGAGGCCGGCGGCGAGGGGCTGTTCGTGCGCGCCGACGTGTCGCAGGCGGCCGATGTCGAGGCGCTGGTCGCCACGGCGGTGGAACGGTTCGGCCGGCTGGACGTGGCGTTCAACAATGCCGGCGCCTTCCACGGCTTCGGCCCGCTCGCCGACCTCTCGGAGGAGGATTTCGAGCGGAGCATGGCGGCCAACATCCGCAGCATGTTCCTGTGCCTGAAATATGAGATCGCGCAGATGATGCGGCAGGGCGGTGGCGGATCGATCGTCAACAACGCCTCCGCGCAGAGCCACCTCGCGCTGGGCCTGTCCGCCCACTATACGGCCGCCAAGCACGCGATCCTGGGCTATACGCGCGCGGCGGCGGTGGATTATGCGCGGCACGGCATCCGCGTGAACGCCATCTCTCCCGGCATCGTGCTGACGCCGATGATGGCCGGCTTCGATCCCGCCGCGCCCCAGAATGCGACGCTGATGAGCCGCATGCCGGCCGGCCGCGTGGCGACGCCGGAGGAGATCGTCGGCACGGTGGTGTTCATGGCATCGGACATGTCGCCCTACATGCACGGCGCCGCGATCAGCCTGGACGGCGGCTGGACGGCGCACTGACGGCGGGTGGGGAGCGCCTAGAGGCGCAGCCCCTCCGTCTCCTCCAGCCCCATCACGAGGTTGAGGTTCTGCACCGCCGCGCCGCCAGCCCCCTTGCCGAGATTGTCGAGCGCGGCGACCAGCCGCACCTGGCCGAGCGCCTCGTTGGCGAAGACGAACAGGTCGAGGCGGTCGGTGCCGGCGCACTGCTCCAGGGTCAGCAGCGTGGGGTCGGCCCCGGCCAGACGCACGATCCGGCTGCCGGCATAGGCATCGGCCAGCGCCGCGCGGATATCGCCGGCGGTGCCGTTCAGCAGCGAAAGGTGCAGCGGCACCTCTACCAGCATGCCGCGATAGCTGCGCGCCACCGCCGGCATGAACAGCGGCGGATGCGCCAGCCCGGCATGGGCCTGCATCTCCGGCACATGCTTGTGGCCGAGGGCGAGGGCGTAGATGCGGAAGCCGGTGGCCGCGTCGTCGGCGCCCGGCGCCTCGAACTCCGCGATCATCGCCTTGCCGCCACCCGAATAGCCGGAGGTGGCGTTCACGCTCAGCGGCAAGGCGGGCGGCACGATGCCGGCGCGCACCAGTGGTGCGACGAGGGCGAGGAAGCCGGTGGGATAGCAGCCGGGGTTCGATACCCGCGTGGCGCGCGCCAGCTCGTCGCGCCGGCCGGGCGCGACCTCGGCGAAGCCGTAGGTCCAGCGCGGATCGGTGCGGTGGGCGGTGGAGGCGTCGATCACGCGCGTGCGATCGTTCGCGATCAGCGATACGGCCTCGCGCGCGGCATCGTCCGGCAGGCAGAGGATCACCGCGTCGGCAGCGTTCAGCGCCTCCGCGCGAGCAGCGGGATCCTTGCGCCGATCGTCGGCGATGGCGATCAGCGTGATGTCGCGACGGCCGGCCAGCCGCTCGTGGATCTCGATGCCGGTGGTGCCGGCGGCGCCGTCGATGAACACCTTTGCGGTCATGCCGATATCCTCCGCCGGGCGACGATCGCGGCGCCGCGCGCGACGACGGCGGCGAGCGGCTCGACCGTCACCGCCATCCAGAAGGCGTTGGCGTGGATCAGCCGATCGCCATCCACCATCAGGCCGACATGGCCGGTGAACAGGATGATGTCGCCGCGCCGCAGCGTGTCGCCGGCCGCGATCTCCCCGCCCAGCGCGCGCTGCTGGTCGCTGTCGCGCGGGCAGGCGATGCCGGCCAGGCCCAGCGCGCGCTGGACGAGGCCGGAGCAGTCGATCCCGCCGTCGCCGCGCCCGCCCCACAGATAGGGCGCGCCGAGCAGCCGCTCGGCGACGGCCACCCAGTCCGCCTCGCGCGCGCCGGCGGCGATCAGGTGGCGGCGGTGGGCGAAGCCGGCCTCCGTCTCTATGAAGTCGCCGCTCTGCCCGCCGGCGATGCGCGCGCCGATGCCCAAGGTGGCGCGGACGGGCGCCTTGATGTCCGCGCGGGCGAATAGCGGCGCGGCGGCGACGGCGACGAAGTGGCTGGCGGGTGCGGTCGGCCCGAGCGCATCGGCCCGCACATAGCCGACATAGCCGTCATGATCGCCATAGCCCCACGCCCAGCCGCCCGACTGATCGACGACGGCGAAACCCTCGCCCCGGGCGATCTGCGAGACGGCGACCGCGTCATCATGGGGCGCCGCCCGCAGCATCGCGGCCGTCGCGGCGCAGGCGCATCGTTCGGGTGCGGCGTAGTGCGGCGCGAAGACCCGGTCGGCGAGGCTGATGTCGGCGATGTCGCGACGCACCGCGTGCGTGCGCGGATCGAGGTGGACCGAGGGGCCGGAAAGCTGGAAGCGCTCAGCCGACGGCGACGTGACGCGTCCTGTCGTTGGCCGGCTGCGGCTCGCCATCGATGAGATTCCCGAAGCCCGCAAGGAAATCCGCCCCCCTGTCCGTCTGCGCGACGAAGATGTTGCGCCGGTCGGACTCGTCCCGTTCGCGGCGCAGATAGCCGAGCGAGCCCAGCGTGTTCAAGGCACGCGTGATGACCGGTTTGGACACGCCGAGCAGGTGCGCCAGCCCGCGCACGGTATGCGGGCCGGGCGTGAGATAGACGGCCAGCAGCAGCGCCATCTGGCGATTCGTAAGATCAGGGCGACCCGAGCGGACGTAACCGACAAGCGTCTCCATCCACTGGGATAATGCGCGTGGGAGCACGGTAAATGCCTCGCCATCTCTCGGGGCGGAAGCATTTGCTTCCTTACCGTAACAACACGCGTAGCAGCCCTTCGTTTCATGCCGGCCGCCGATCGGTCGTATTATCGACCGCGCAGCCGATCAGCCGAAGCGCGTGTGCAGCATCTGCCAGGCGGCGCGCAGGCCCAGCGCGTCGCCGCCCTTGGGCCGGCCGGGACGGGCGACGGGCCGCCAGGCGAAGGTGTCGACATGCGCCCACGCCACCCCCTCCGGCACGAAATCCTGGAGGAACAGCGCGGCCGTGATCGCGCCGGCCAGCCCGCCTTCCCCCGCATTGTTGATGTCGGCGATCGTCGATTTCAGCATGTCGCGATAGCCGGCCCACAGCGGCATGCGCCACAGCGGGTCGCCCGCCGCCTCGCCGGCGCGCAGCAGGTCGCCGGCCAACGCATCGTCGTTGCAGAACAGGGCCGGCAGATCGGGGCCCAGCGCCACCCGCGCCGCGCCGGTGAGGGTGGCGAAATCGATCAGCAGCGCCGGTTCGTCCTCCACCGCGCGGGTGAGGGCGTCGGCCAGGATCAGCCGCCCCTCGGCATCGGTGTTGCCGATCTCCACCGACAGGCCGTGGCGGCTGGCGAGGACGTCGCCGGGGCGGAAGGCATCGGCGGAGACGGCATTCTCCACCGCCGGGATGAGCAGGTGCAGCCGCACCGGCAGCCGCGCCTGCATGATGAGCCGGGCCAGCGCCAGCGCGTGGGCGGCGCCGCCCATGTCCTTCTTCATCAGCAGCATGCCGGCGGATGGCTTGATGTCCAGCCCGCCGGAATCGAAGCACACGCCCTTGCCGACCAGGGTGACGCGGGGTGCTGCGGGATCGCCCCAGCTCAGCTCGATCAGGCGCGGCGCGCGGGCGCGGGTGGCGGCCCGGCCGACGGCGGCGATCATCGGATAGCCCTCGCCCAGCGCATCGCCCTGCACCACGCCGAAGCTGGCGCCGCACGCGTTGACCACCTCCTCGGCGGCGGCGGCAAGCTCCGCCGGCCCCATGTCGGCGGCGGGCGTGTCGACGAGATCGCGCACCAGCGCCACCGCCTCGGCGAGCCGCACGGTCTCCTCGATCCGCGCGGGATCGCCGGTCAGCAGCACGCGCTGGGGGATCGGCTCGGGATCGCGCCGATAGCGGTCGAAGCGGTGATGGGCGAGCAGCCAGCCGAGCGCGGCCGCGCCGGGATCGCCGTCGGCCAGCCGGAACAGCCCTTCCGGCAGCCGCGCCACCGCCTCCGCCAGGGTCCACGGCCCGGCCTCCGCCGGCACGCCGATCGCGGCGGACCATTCCTCCGGCTTGGCGCCCGGCAGCAGCGCGAACTCGCCCGCCTTGCCGCGGAAGCGCGTGGCCGCGACGGTGGCGCGAGACCGCTCCGGCTGGTCCGCGAGCCACGTGTCGAACGCATCGGCGCGAACCGCCTGGATCAGGTGGGCGGGCTGGCCGCGATCGGGCTGGAGCAGCGAGGAGAAGTCGGTCATGCGGCGCCTTATGCTGTGCGATCCCGCCGGGTTAGCGGACCGGACCAACGCATTCACGCGCGAAATGGGGGCGTAAACCCGGCGCGACGATCGGCGGCCGACGCGCCGTCGCGGTGCCGACAGGAAAAGAACGAGGGGGATCGTCATTCGACGCGCGGCGGCAGGGATTATCCTTGGCCGGGGCGGCGCCGCGATGCTATTTACCATATATCGCAAGGGGGAAGCCGTCATGATGAAGCCGCTGTTCGTCGCCGCTGTCGCCGCCGTCGGGCTGGTCAACGTGGCGCCAGCCGCCGCGGCGAGCCGGCCGACCGCGCTCTACGTGTTCGGCGACAGCCTGGTCGATGCCGGCAACGCCTATATCGGAACGAACGGCGCGGTCGCGCAGGAAGGGCTGGGCTATTTCGACGGCCGCTTCACCAACGGCCCGGTCTACACCGATATCCTCAGCCAGCGGATCACCGGCCACACCTCCGTCGCCTATCTGGACGGCGGCGGGGACAATTATGCGGTGGGCGGGGCGCGCGCCGCCGGCGACACGACGCTGCTCGGCTACAACGTGCCCGGGCTGAACAGCCAGTTCGGCATCTATACGGGCCGGACCGGCGGCGCGATCGATCCGAACGGGCTCTACGTCCTCAACTTCGGCAACAACGACGTCAACGCCATCCAGAGCGGCGACACCTACGGCCTCAGCACGGATGCGTATAGCGACCTCTACGTCTCGAACATCGTCAACACGATCAGCACGCTGAACTCGGGTGGCGCGACGCGCATCCTGATCGCGGGCGTGCCCAACCCACTGGAGGCGGAGGGCAGGGCGCTGCAGGCGAAGCTCGATCTGGGGCTGGATGCGCTCACGCCGACGCTCACCGCCTCGCTCTATCGCTTCGACTTCTTCGATTTCTTCGGTCGGTTGCAGGCCGATCCCGCCGCCTTCGGCCTGCCCGCCGACGTCAATTTCACGACGCCGTGCATCCCCGGACAGCTGACGGGCAGCGGACCGCCGGACTGCACCGGCTATTTCAGCTTTGACGGCACCCATCCAACCGCGCCGGTGCATGTCGCGCTGGCCAACGAGATCGGCGCGCAGTTGGGGATCAGCAGCGTGCCGGAACCGGCGGTGTGGCTCCAGCTGGTGCTGGGCTTCGGCATGATCGGATCGCTGCTGCGGCGGAAAGCCGCGTGGGAGCGGCGCGCGGCGCTCGCCTGACGCGGCGTTATAGGGCGGATCGACATCGAGCGGAGGAAGCCGACTTCTTCCCGCACTATCCAAACCGCTTACCCTGAGGAGCCATTGAGCATGTCGAAATGGCGTCTCGAAGGGTCCTTCGAGACGGATCTTCGCCTCTGCTCAGCCCCTCCTCAGAATGGGCGGACGTGCAAAGCTGAGTGTCGATACGCCGTAGCGCCGTCTATGCCGCCACCGGGACGCCGTAGAGGTCGTGCTCGTCGGCATCCTCGATGACGACCGGCACGATGTCGCCGGGCTTCAGGCCGGCGGCGTCGCGCAGGAAGACGGTGCCGTCGATCTCCGGCGCGTCGGCCGTCGAGCGGGCGTTGGCGCCGCCGTCCTCGTCCACCTCGTCGACGATCACGTCCAGCGTGCGGCCGATCCTGGCGGCCAGCTTGGCGGCGGAGATGGCGGCGGTGCGCGCCATGATGCGGGCGTAGCGTTCCTCCTTCACCTCGTCCGGCACGTGGCCGGGCAGCGCGTTGGCGGCGGCGCCGGCGACGGGCTCGAAGCGGAAGGCGCCGACGCGGTCGAGTTGCGCCTCGTCCAGCCACTGGAGCAGATACTCGAAGTCCGCCTCGGTCTCCCCCGGAAAGCCGACGACGAAGGTGGAGCGGATGGCGATATCGGGGCAGATCGCGCGCCACGCGGCCAGCCGCTCCAGCACGCGCGCCTCGTTCGCCGGGCGCTTCATCGCGCGCAGCACGCCAGGGGCGGCATGCTGGAACGGGATGTCGAGATAGGGCAGCACCAGCCCCTCGGCCATCAGCGGGATCACCCGATCGACGTGCGGATAGGGGTAGACATAGTGCAGCCGCACCCACGCGCCGAGCCGGCCCAGCTCGCGCGCCAGATCGGTCATGTGCGCGCGGACCGGCGCCCCCTTCCACTGCCAGTCGCTGGCGTGGCGCAGGTCCAGGCCGTAGGCTGACGTGTCCTGGCTGATGACGAGCAGTTCCCGCGTGCCGGCCGCGACCAGCTTCTCGGCCTCGCGCAGGATCGCATCGGGCCGGCGGCTCACGAGATCGCCGCGCAACGACGGGATGATGCAGAAGGCGCAGCGATGGTTGCAGCCCTCGGAGATCTTGAGATAGCTGTAGTGGCGCGGCGTGAGCTTCAGGTCGCCCTCGCCCGCGCGGGCGGTGGGCACGAGATCGAGATAGGCGGACGGCGGCATCGGCGCGGCGGTGCGCACGGCGCCGACCACCTCCTCATACTGATGCGCGCCCGTGACGGCCAGGACGTGCGGGAAGCGGGCGCGGATCGCCTCCGCCTCCTGCCCCATGCAGCCGGTGACGATCACGCGGCCATTCTCGGCCATGGCCTCGCCAATCGCCTCCAGGCTCTCCTCCTTGGCGGAATCGAGGAAGCCGCAGGTGTTCACCAGCACCACGTCCGCCCCCGCATAATCGGGCGACATGCGGTAGCCGTCGGCGCGCAGCCGCGTGAGGATCCGCTCGCTGTCGACGAGATTCTTCGGACAGCCGAGCGAGACCATGCCGACCTTGGGCGGGGAGGGGAGTATCGTTGCCATGGGAGCGCGCGCACATAGTGGATCGGGCGCGCAAATGCGAGTCGCCGCCGTGCCGCCCGCCTCAGCCGCGCCGGGGCAGATATTGCACGGGATCGACCGGCTTGCGCCCCTGGCGGATCTCGAAATGCAGCTGCGGCGTCTCCGCCGATCCGGACTCGCCGGCGCGGGCGATCACCTGCCCCTTCTTCACCGCCTGCCCGCGCGCGACCAGCAGCTCGCCGGCATGGCCGTAGGCCGTCGTCCACTTGTCGCTGTGGCGGATCAGGATGAGGCCGCCATAGACCGCGATGTCGGTGCCGGCGTAGAGCACAACGCCATCGGCCGCCGCGCGGATCGGCGTGTCCATGGCCACGGCGATGTTGATCCCGTCGCTGCGCCGCCCGCTGCCATAGGGGCCGAAGCGAGTGAGGATCGGCCCGGTGAGCGGCCAGGCGAAGCGGCCGTCGAAGCGGGAGGCGGCGGCGACAGCGCTGGTGGGCGGCAGCGGCGCGGCCCCGGGTGCGGCCGGCCGCGGCTTGACCGGCCGGGCGCCGGCGACGAGCGCCGGCTCGCCACCGGAGATGATGTCGCCGATATCGAGCTGGAAGGCGGCGGCGCGCGCCTCCACCGACATCGCTGCCACCTCCGCCGCGCTCGGCAGCATCAGGCGTTGGCCGGTGCGCAGGATATACGGCTCCTCCAGCCCGTTGGCGGCGACGATGCGCGACCATTCCACGCCATAGGCGCGGGCGATGGCGATGCCGGTCTCGCCCGCGGCCACGCGGTGCCAGCGGCCGGCCGGGATCCTCAGCGTCTGCCCCGCCTTGATCGTGAACGGCGGCACGAGGCCGTTGGCGCGGGCGATCGCCTCCGATCCCGCGCCGGTGCGGTCGGAGATGCGGCGCAGCGTGTCGCCCGCAATCACCTTGTAGGTGCCGGCCGCACTCTCCCGCGCGTTCGGCACGACGGCGGTGATCTTGAACGGCGGCGGCGCGGCGGCGGACGGCACCTCGACCGGCGGCTGCGGCGGTATGTCCGGGGCGGCGCTCTCCGGCGCGGGCGGCGGCGAGGCGGGATCGAGGGCGGGCGCGGGCGCCGGATCGGGGCGGTTGCCGGGGATGCAGCCGGCCAGCGCCAGCGCGCCGAGCGCCGCGGCGGCGAGCGGCGGGAGCAAGCGGGCGGGAGGGCGCTGCTGCGGCATCTCGCCTGCTCCTACCAGATCGGCGTCGCCGCGCCAGCGGCCGGGTGCGACCGGCCGGCCATCAGACCCGGATCGTCGCGGCCACGGCGACCATCAGGCCCGGCTCGGCGCGGCCGCGCCGGCTTTCAGACATAGCGCGCGGCGAGACGCGCCAGCGATGGGCCGTGGGTGAGATCGAGGTGCAGCGGCGTCACCGAGACATAGCCGTCGGCGATCGCCTCCAGATCCGTCTCGCCGGGGATACGGTCCACCGTGCCGCCCAGCGAGAACCAGTAATAAGGGAAGCCGCGCGGATCGTCGCCCTTCACGATCTCCAGCCGGCCATAGTCGCGCAGGCCCTGCTGGACGACCTTGATGCCGCGCACCTGATCGGCCGGCACCGGCGGGAAGTTGATGTTGGTCAGCGTGCCCGGCACCCACGGCTCGTCCAGCAGCGGCGCCAGCACGCGGGCGCCCCACGCCTCGGCCGCCTCGAACGTGACGGCATCGCCCATGCCGCGCCGGGCGTAGACCTGGCTCAGCGCGATCGATCGGATGCCGGCGAGCGTGCCTTCCATCGCGGCCGATACGGTGCCCGAATAGGTCACGTCCTCGGCCAGATTGGCGCCGCGGTTGATGCCGGAGAGGATCAGGTCGGGCTTCGCATCCCGCATCACCTCGGCCACCGCCATCATCACCGAATCGGTCGGCGTGCCGCTGACCGAGAAGCGGCGATCGCCGTGCCGGCGCAGGCGCACGGGCCGGGTGAGCGTGAGCGAGTGGCCGGCGCCGGACATCTCCTCCGCCGGGGCGACGACGGTGACGTCGTCGGAGAGGGTGCGGGCGATCGCCTCCAGCACCTTCAGGCCGGTGGCGTGGATGCCGTCGTCATTGGTCAGCAGGATGCGCATCAGGCTTGCTCCGGCCCGGCCGTAAGGCGGTCTATGTCGCCCATGTACGGGCGCAGTGCGTCGGGAATGCGAACCGAGCCGTCCGCCTCCTGATAATTTTCCAGCACCGCCACCAAGGCACGGCCAACGGCGAGGCCGGAACCGTTCAGCGTGTGGACGAAGCGGGTGCCCTTCCCGCCCGCCACGCGGCAGCGCGCCTCCATGCGGCGGGCCTGGAAATCGCCGCAGTTGGAGACGCTGCTGATCTCCCGATAGCGCTGCTGGCCGGGCAGCCAGACCTCCAGATCGAACGTCTTGCGGGCCGAGAAGCCCATGTCGCCGGCGCAGAGCAGCATGCGGCGATAGGGCAGCTCCAGCGCCCGCAGGATCGCCTCGGCGGCGGCGACCATCTTTTCATGCTCGCCCTCGGACTGTTCGGGCGTGGCGATCGCGACGAGCTCCACCTTCTCGAACTGGTGCTGGCGGATCAGCCCGCGCGTATCGCGACCGGCGGCCCCGGCCTCCGAGCGGAAGCAGGGGGTGAGCGCGGTGAAGCGCAGCGGCAGCGTCGCCTCTTCGACGATCTGCTCGCGCACGAGGTTGGTGAGGCTTACTTCGGCGGTGGGGATCAGGAAGCGGCCGTCGGTCGTGCGGAACAGGTCTTCCTCGAACTTCGGCAGCTGGCCGGTGCCGAACAGGGCCGCGTCGCGCACCAGCAGTGGCGGCACGACCTCCGTATAGCCGGCGGCCGTCTGGCGATCGAGCATGAAGGCGCCCAGCGCGCGGTTGAGCCGCGCCATGCCGCCGCGCAGCACGGCGAAGCGCGCGCCGGACATCGCCGCCGCCGCCTCGAAATCCAGGCCGAGCGGACCGGCGAAGTCGGGATGTTCGCGCGTGGGGAAGGCGAAGTCGCGCGGCGTGCCCCAGCGGGCGACCTCGACATTCTCCTCCTCGTCGGCGCCCTCCGGCACGTCGGCGGCGGGCAGGTTGGGCAGGGCGGCGAGGCGCCGTTCGAGATCGGCCGCCGTCACGGCTTCCTCCGCCTCCAGCACGGGCATGCGCCCCTTGATCGCCGCGACCTCCGCCATCAGCGCCTGCGCGCTCGCCTCGTCCTTCGTGGCCTTTGCCTGGCCGATCGAGCGGGAGGCTTCGTTGCGCCGCGCCTGCGCCACCTGCAGCTCGGTCGCGATCTCCCGCCGGCGGGTGTCCAGCCCGAGGATTTCGGACGAGAGCGGCGCCGATCCGCGCCTGCCAAGACCGGCGTCGAAGGCGGCGGGATCGTCCCGGATCAGGCGGATGTCGTGCATGGCGCCCGGCTATACGGCCGCCGGCGCGGCAGGCAACCCCGCAACCGGCGGCGCGTTCACCCCCGCGACACGCCGCAGAATAAGGAGAGATATATGCGCGTTTCCCACAACAGCTTCGTCGTCGTGGTCGACGGCCGCAAGATGCTGTTCTTCCGCAACGAGGGCGACGCGACGCACCTCAATCTCACCGTCGTCCACGCCGAGGAGCAGGACAATCCGGCCGATCGCGACCAGAAGACGGACGCTGCCGGCCGCGCCTCCTCCACCCACGGCGCGAGCGGCAGCGCGATGGGCGAGGTGGACTTCCACCAGCAGGAGGAGGATCGCTTTGCCGCCGAGACGGCCGCGCTGCTGAAGCGCCGCGCGCTGGGCGGCGACTTCGAGAAGCTGATCGTCGTCGCGCCGCCACGCACCCTGGGCGAGCTGCGCAAACATTATCACAAGGAGGTGAGCGACCGGATCGAGGGCGAGCTCGCCAAGGATCTGACGAGCCATCCGGTCGACCAGATCGAGAAGATCCTCGCCGCGGCCGACTGATATTATGGCCGGCGAGGCGCGGCTCGTCCCCCGTTCGGCGCGTTTCGCCGTCCGCGTCGGGAACCGTTCAGGCTGACTGCGTTGAACTTCCCGAGGACATTTCGGTGTCACAACCAGATTGGAGTCAGATCATGCGCACTTTCACTCCCCTTGCCGCTGCGGCGATGATGATCGTGGGCGCGCCCGTGCTCGCCCAGGCGACGCCGGGTGCCGGCGCGACGGCCACGACCGCCCCGAGCGCGACCGCGCCGGCCGCTGCCGCCACCGCGCCTGCCGCCGGTGCCGCTGCCGCCGCGCCCACCAAGGTCGCCGCCGGCCAGACGGTGTACGATACCGCCGGCGGCGTCGTCGGCACGGTTGACAAGGTCGAGGGCCAGGTGGCCGTGCTCGCCACCGGCAAGAACAATGTCGGCCTGCCGCTGACCTCGTTCGCGATGGGGCCGAACGGGCCGGTGATAAACATGACCAAGGATCAGGTGGACGCCGCCGCCACCGCCGCTGCCGCCAAGACCGCCGCCTCGGTGACGGCCGGCGCCAGCGTGAAGGACACGTCGGGCGGCTCGGTCGGCACGATCAAGTCCGTCGAGGGCGAATATGCGCTGCTCGACACGACCAAGGTGCAGGTGAAACTGCCGCTCTCCGCCTTCGCCGCGCAGGGCGACGGCCTGATCGTGAGCATGACCAAGGCGCAGATCGAGGCGGCGGCCGCCGCCAGCACGCCTGCGCCCGCCGCCGCGTCGCGCTGATCGGCGATAGCATAAGGAAGGCGGGCCGGACGATCGTCCGGCCCGCCTTTGTCATGTCCGCGATCGGTGTGCCTGATCCGGCGGTGACGAAGCTGCCGTAGCCGATCGGGCTTTATCCGCCGGAACGCCTGGGCTTCAGGCGATCGAACGGCGGGCCGAAAGGTACGGCCTGCGCGGCTTTCAGCCCTTGTCGGGCGTGGTCGCCTTGCGGGCCAGCCGCTGGCGCAGCACGAGCGCGCCGGCCGCCGCGCCGAACAGGATCACCATCGGCGGCGCGGGCACGGGTTCCGGATCGGTGCCGCTGCTGGTGCTGCCGCCGGTCGACGAGGACGTGCTGCTGCTCGTCGAGCTGCTGGTGCTGCTGGACGTGCTGGTGCTGCTGGAGGTGCTGCTGCTCGTTGCGCCGCTGGATGTGGAGGTGCTGGTCGCCCCGCTCGACGTGGACGTGCTGGTCGCGCCGCTCGACGTCGAGCTGCTGGTGGCGCCGCTGGAGGTGGAGGTGCTGGTCGCGCCGCTGCTGGTGGAGGTGGCGCCGCTGCTCGTCGACGTGCTCGACCCGCCCGTGGAGGTGCTCGACCCGCCGGTGGAGGTGCTCGATCCGCCGCTGGCGCTGGAGGTGGAGCCGCCGCTGCTGGTGGACGTGATGAACACGCCGCCCGAGCCGCCTACGCCGCCGCCGCCGCCGAAGAACCCGCCGAAGAAGCCGCCGCCGCCGAAGCCGCCGCCGGCGCTGCCGCCGATCACCACCGGGCCGCCGCCATAGCCGCCGCCGGGCCCGATTTCCGGATAGGGCGCCGGGATCGCGGCATATTGCGGCGCCGGCGCGGGAATCGAGACGGTGGTGACGCTGCCGGGCGCGCAGGTGGTGGTGGTGACGGTGCGCCGGCGCACCACGCGATGCGCGACGCGGACCGGCTGCGCCCTGGCCTTCACGAGCTTGGCCATGACCGGGCGCGGACGCGGCCGCTCCGCCACGTGCACCGCGCCGCCGCCGATGATGGCGCCGCCGCACGCACATGCGCAAAGTTTCGCGAGAGCCATCCTAACCGACATAGCGCTTCACTCTTATTGCATCGTTGCCGATCGTGCCGGGCCGGGCGCCCCCGAATGAAGCGGCCCCGCCCGATCGCTGCCCCGGCTGAGTTGATACGAAAGGCAGAATAAGCCGTTAATCGCAAGGTCGTTAACCACGAAATCACCCTGTTCACGCGCAAAGGGCGTTCGCCGGAATTGACGGAAATGGTGAATGTGCCAGATCGGAACGGAAGCGCCGGCAAAGCTTGCCGGTCGTAGCGTTCGCCGACCGCTCCCTTCCGTTCGCGACGGGCCGACCGTCGTTCGCGAGTCGCATCCGATCAGGTGGTTAACCCCTGCCATGCCCCGCTTGTCTGGCCAAGTGCGTCTGGCTATAGGCGCGCGCAGGGGCGCGGCCCGGATGTAGCGGGCTCTGGCGAGCGGAGGCGACATGGCTACGGCGTTTAACTCGAAGCCCGGCAAATCGATCGACGAGCCACCATCCGCCGGGGGATATCAGGCCGAGCCGGGCGAGGAGTTCATGAACCCCAGGCAGCAGGCCTACTTTCGGGACAAGCTGCTCAGCTGGAAGGATTCCATCCTGCGGGAATCGCGCGAGACGCTGGTCCAGCTGCAGACCGACACGATGCGCGAGCCCGACATCACCGATCGCGCCTCCAGCGAGACGGACTGGTCGATCGAGCTGCGCACGCGCGATCGCCAGCGCAAGCTGATCTCCAAGATCGAGGCGGCGATCCGGCGCATCGACGAGGGCGAATATGGCTATTGCGAAGTGACCGGCGAACCGATCGCGCTCGCCCGGCTGGAGGCGCGGCCGATCGCGACGATGACGGTCGAGGCGCAGGAGCGGCACGAGCGGCACGAGAAGGTCTCGCGCGAGGAGTAGCGCGTTAATCGTTTCGCCAGAGTTCATCACGTAGCGTCCCGCCGGGATTCATCATGCGCTGCGGGGACGTTTGCCGTGGAAGACAGTGGGCCGCATCGGCCGCTTGGCGAGGCCGGCACGCCGCCGGAAACGCGCACCGGCGCGCGTGACAGCCTGTTCCTGCAGGCCATTCTCAGCCGACATGGCGACGAGGCGGCCCATGTCACGCGCGTGCGCAACCTTTCCGCCGGCGGCATGATGGCCGAGGTGGGCGAGCCCTTCGCCGTCGGCGATCGCGTGCAGATCGAGCTGCGCGGCATCGGCGCGGTGGCCGGCCAAGTCGCCTGGCGGATGGAGGATCGCACCGGCATCGCCTTCGACCGCGCGATCGATCCGCGACAGGCGCGCAAGACGGTGGCGCAGCGGACGAAGCCAGTCGCCGCACCCCCGCCGCCGCCGCGCACGGCCCGCCCGCGCCGGCTGTTCGGCGACTGATCGGGCCCCGCGCCCGAAGCCTGCGGGAGAGGTGACGGCGGGGCGGGGGCCGCCTATGTCCCGCTGATGCCCAAGACACACCAGACCGGACTGCCCAGCCGCGAGCAGATCCTGGACTTCATCGCCAAGGCCGACGCGCCCGCCGGCAAGCGCGAGATCGCTCGCGCCTTCGGCCTGCTCGGCAACGAGAAGATCGAGCTGAAGGCGCTGCTGAAGGACATGGCCGACGAGGGGCTGATCGACAGCGCCCCCGGTCGCGCCTTCCACAAGATGGGCGGCGTGCCGAAGGTGACGGTGCTGCGCATCGTCGACGTGGAGGGCGACCAGCCGGTCGCGGTGCCGGAGATCTGGCACGCCGACACGCCGCCGCCCCGCCTGCGGGTGGTGGAGAAGGGCCGCCGCACCGCGCTAGGCCCCGGCGACCGCATCCTTGCGCGCACCGAGGAGGCGGGGCGCGGCTGGCTGGCGCATCCGCTGAAGAAGCTGGCGCGGGGCGAGGAGCTGGTGCTCGGCGTGCTGCACGCGGAGGGCGACCGCCTCTGGCTGAAGCCGGTCGACAAGCGCGAGAAGCGCGACTGGCCGGTGTCGGACGCGGCCACGGCCGGGCCGGGCGACCTGGTGCTGGCCGAGAAGACCGGCCGGCCGCCGCGCATGACGGTGAAGGTGAGCGAGATCCTGGGCGATCCGTTCCAGCCGCGCAGCTTCAGCCTGATCGCGATCCACAAGCACGGCATCCCCGATCATTTCGCCGAGGAGGTGATCGCCGAGGCGGAGCGGGTGGCCGGCCTGGCGCTGAGCGACCGGGAGGATCTGACGCACCTGCCGATCGTGGCGATCGATCCGGCCGACGCGCGCGACCATGACGACGCGGTGTGGGCGATGCGCGACGACGATCCGGCGAACCCCGGCGGCTTCCGCGCGATCGTGGCGATCGCCGACGTCTCCTTCTACGTCCGCCCCGGCGGTCGGCTGGACCGGGAGGCGCGCCGGCGCGGCAACAGCGTGTATTTTCCCGACCGCGTGGTGCCGATGCTGCCCGAGACGCTGAGCGCCGACATGTGCTCTCTGAAGGAGGGGCGGGACCGGGCGGCGCTCGCCTGCCACCTGACGATCTCGGCCGCGGGCGCGCTGACGGCGTGGCGCTTCAGCCGGGCCAGGGTGCGGCTGGCGGCGAACATCGCCTATGAGGATGCGCAGGCCGCGATCGACGCGGGCGACGGCGCGCCGATGGTCGCGGAGGTGCTGCGCCCGCTGTGGGACTGCTGGGCGGCGCTGGCGAAGGCGCGGGACGCGCGCCAGCCGCTGGACCTCGACCTGCCGGAGCGGCGGGTGGTGCTGGACGAGAAGGGCCGCATCCTCTCCGTCGCGCCGCGCGAGCGGCTGGACGCGCACCGGCTGATCGAGGATTACATGATCGCCGCCAACGTCGCCGCCGCCAAGGCGCTGGAGGCGAGGAAGGCGCCGGTGATGTACCGCGTGCACGAGCCGCCGAGCCGCGAGAAGCTGGTCGCGCTGAAGGAGTATCTGAAGACCTTCGGCATCGAGTTCGCGCTGGGGCAGGTGGTGCGGTCGGCGACGTTCAACCACATATTGGCGAAGCTGGAGACCGACGACGAGGCGCGGCCGCGGGTGATGGAGCAGGTGCTGCGATCGCAGACGCAGGCCTATTACGGGCCGGGCAATGCCGGCCATTTCGGCCTGGCGCTGGGCAGCTACGCGCATTTCACCAGCCCCATCCGCCGCTATGCCGACCTGCTGGTGCACCGTGCGCTGGTGGGCGCCTACGGTCTGGATCCGGCGGCGGCCGCGACGGCGCTGACCGCGGATGACGCGGCCGGCATGGAACGGCTGGGGGAGCTGATCTCCCAGGCGGAACGACGCGCGATGGAGGCGGAGCGCGACACGATCGACCGCTACGTGGCGGCGTTCCTCTCCACCAAGGTGGGCGAGGTGCTGGATACGCGGATCACCGGGGTGAAGGCGTTCGGCTTCTTCGCCACGGTGGAGGGGCTGGGCGGCGACGGACTGGTGCCCGTCTCCACCCTGGGCGCCGAGCGCTTCCACCATGACGAGACCGGCCACAGCCTGACCGGCGAGGAGAGCGGTGACGCCTTCACGATCGGCCAGCGGCTGAAGCTGCGCCTGGTCGAGGCCGATCCGATCAGCGGATCGCTGCGCTTCGAGCTGCCGGAAGGCGCGAACCACCTGCCCGTGCGACGGCCGATGCGCGGCAAGGGGCGGCCGATCGTCGGCCGGCGCGGACGACCGGCGGGCATCCGCCATCAGGGACGAAAGCGATGATCCGCGATATTTTTTGCCTGCTTCACTTTTGTGTCGCGGGATCGTCATAAAAGCGTAATCTCAGTCGTCCGAACCCAAGCGAATCGGAGAGGACGATGCTGAAGTTTCTTGTTGCCGGAGGTCTGATACTCGCGCCCCTTGCGGGCGCGCATGCGGGCGTGATCGATCCGGTCGATCCCGATGCCTATGCCGCGATCAGCAACGGACGATATGCCGCCGCCGAGACGCGGCTGACGGCGCGGGTGGAGCATGGCTCCAACGATCCCGCCGTGCTGATCAACCTCGCCCACCTCTACGCGCGCGACGGACGCGGCGCGAACGCGGCGGCGATGTACCGCGAGGTGCTGGCCGCGCCGAACGAGCGGATGGAGCTTGCCGACGGCAGCCCGGCCTGGTCGCACGATCTGGCCCAGCGCGGCCTGAGACGCCTGACGAGCTACGCCGCGCGCTGAGCGCGGCGGCGGCCGTCAAAGCCGCGGGAGGGTGACGCCGCGCTGGCCCATATATTTGCCGGCGCGGTCCGCATACGTAACCTCGCAGGGCTCGTTGCCCCGCAGGAACAGGAACTGGCAGGCGCCCTCATTGGCGTAGACCTTGGCCGGCAGCGGCGTGGTGTTCGAGAATTCGAGCGTCACATGGCCCTCCCAGCCCGGCTCCAGCGGGGTGACGTTCACGATGATGCCGCAGCGCGCATAGGTGGATTTGCCCAGGCAGATCACCAGCACGTCGCGCGGCACGCGGAAATATTCCACGGTGCGGGCCAGCGCGAAGCTGTTCGGCGGGATGACGCAGCACTCCGTGCGCCGGTCGACGAAGCTGTTGGCGGCGAAGTTCTTGGGGTCCACCGTCGCGGAATCGACGTTGGTGAAGATCTTGAACTCGTCCGCCACGCGCGCGTCGTAGCCGTAGGAGGACAGGCCGTAGCTGATGCAGCCCTCGTTGCGCTGCGCCTCGACGAACGGCTCGATCATGCCGCAGCCGAGCGCCTGCTCGCGAATCCAGCGATCTGACATGATGGACATGGCGTCTTCCTGAGAGAGGTTTCGGCGGCGACTAGCGCAGGTCGTCCGGGCCGAAGGCGAAGGGCAGCAGGTCCGATAGCATGTGCCGCTCCTTGGCGCGGCCGTCGGCCGAGGCGCAGTGCACGACGATGTCGCGCCCGCCGAGCTGTGCCGCTTCCGTGAGGATCTGGCGGCAGCGGCCGCACGGGCGCACCGGCTCCTCGCCGGTCAGCGTGCCGCCGGGGCCGATCGCGCCGCCGACGATGCCGATCGCCACCACGTCGGCCAGCCGCCCGGCGGTGTTGGCGGCGGCGAGCGCGACCGTCTCGGCGCAGAGCGACAGGCCGTAGCTCGCATTCTCGAAATTGGCGCCGGCGACGATCGATCCGTCGTCCAGCAGCAGCGCCGCGCCCACGCCGAACCGCGAATAGGGCGCGTAGGCGCGCGCCGCCGCCGCCAGCGCCGCCTCGATCAGGATCGCGCCGGCGACCCGCTCCACTGCGTCCTCAGCCACGGATGTGCAGCACGCAGATGAGGGTGAACAGCCGCCGGGCGGTATCGAAATCGAGCTCGATCTTGCCCTCCAGCCGTTCCTTCAACAGATCGGCCGCCTCGTTGTGGATGCCGCGTCGGGCCATGTCGATCGTCTCTATCTGCTGTGGGGAGGATTGGCGCACGGCGCTGAAATAGCTGTCGCAGATCGCGAAATAATCCTTGATCGGCCGGCGGAAGCGGGCGAGCCCCAGCACCAGCGTCTCCAGCAGCTGCCCGTCGTCGCTGGAAATCTCGATCGCCAGGCGGCCATCCTCTACGCGCAGGCGGATGCGGTAGGGGCCGGCATAATCCTGCGGATAGGCGCGCAGCGGCCGGAAGACGTTGCCTTCCAGCAGATCGAACACGGCGATGCGCCGTTCCTGCTCCACATCGGCGTTGCGCCAGATGATCGTCTTCTCGTCGAGATCGACGGCGATGATGCGCGGATCGGCCATGGTTCGGCGCCTGTTACCGCACGCGGGCGACAAACTCTAGCAGGCGAGGCGCGGCGGGCGCGGAGGGGTATCGGCCGCCGATCGCGCCGATGCGGCCATGTTCTTCCCGAACGGTCCACCGCTCCGTCCACAGCGGTGGGGCGTCAGGCGGTTGCCGGCGGGCGGCGCAGGGCCGATGAGGGCGGGATGGCCGAAGCGATCCGAATCATGCCGCCCGCGCCCGACGAGGCGACGACCCTGCCGTGCAACGTCGAGGCCGAGGCGGCGCTGCTGGGCGCGCTGATGATCGACAACCGCATCGTCGAGGACGTGCAGGTGCGGCTGCGCGCCGAGCATTTTCACGAGCCGCTGCACGGCCGCGTCTACGAGGCGATCCTGCGCCTGGCGGATCGCAACATGATCGCCAACCCGGTGACGCTGCGGCCGATGTTCGACGCCGACGAGGGCATGCGCGCGCTGGGCGGATCGGCCTATCTGGTGCAGCTGACGAGCAGCGGATCGGGCCTGATCGGCGCGCGCGACTTCGCCACCCAGATCTACGAGCTGGCGCTGCTGCGCGCCCTGATCGGCGTCGGCCGCGGCATGGTGGAGAAGGCGATCGACACCAGCGAGGCGGTGGACCCGAAGACGCAGATCGAGGAGGCCGAGGTCGCGCTCTATCGCGTCGCCGAGGAGGGCGGCGAGCAGGGGAGCATGAAGACCTTCGTGCAGGCCGCGCGCGCCGCCGTGCAGCAGGCCGAGCGGGCGCTGAACTCGGGCGGCCACCTCTCCGGCATCACCACCGGGTTCGAGAGCCTGAACGGCAAGATGGGCGGCCTGCACCGATCCGACCTGCTGATCCTGGCGGGGCGGCCCGGCATGGGCAAGACCTCGCTCGCCACCAACATCGCCTTCAACGCCGCCCGCCGCGCGGTGCGCGACAAGGAGGACGGGATCGATCCGGCGAAGTCGGCGGGGGCCGGCGTCGCCTTCTTCAGCCTGGAAATGTCGGCCGATCAGCTGGCCACCCGCATCCTCTCCGAACAGTCGCGCATCAGCTCCGAAAATCTGCGCATGGGCAAGATCAGCCAGCAGGATTTCCGCGATCTGGCCCGCGCCGCCGCCGAGCTGGAGACGCTGCCGCTCTACATCGACGACACGCCCGGCCTGACGATCGCGGCGCTGCGCACCCGCGCGCGGCGGCTGAAGCGGCAGCGCGGGATCGATCTGGTGGTGGTCGATTACCTCCAGCTGCTGCAGGGATCGGGCAAGGCCTCCGACGGCAATCGCGTGCAGGAGATATCGGAGATCAGCCGCGGCCTGAAGCAGCTGGCCAAGGAGCTGCACGTGCCGGTGATCGCGCTTTCCCAGCTGAGCCGGCAGGTGGAGAGCCGCGAGAACAAGCGACCCCAGCTCTCCGACCTGCGCGAATCCGGATCGATCGAGCAGGACGCCGACATCGTGATGTTCGTCTATCGCGAGGAATATTACATCAACTTCCAGAAGCCGAAGGAAGCCTCGCGCGATGCGGGCGACGACGTGGCCACCGTCGCCGCCTTCGAGGACTGGCAGCGCCAGATGGCCGAGGCGCACGGGCTGGCAGAGGTGGTGATCGCCAAGCAGCGCCACGGCGCCACCGGCACCGTGACACTGAAGTTCGAGAGCAAGTTCACCCGCTTCTCCGATCTGGCCGACGACAGCTATCTGCCGACGCGCTGATCGGGCAGGACGATCCGCCGGCCGGGCCGGCCGCGCGCAATATGAGTTGCTGACCGGGCGCGGCGCCCGCTATCTGCGCCGATGGACATGACAGGTTCGCGTATCGGAGTGGCGCTGTTCGCCTTCTTCGCCGGCATCGGCGGCGTGCTGGTGCGGGTGTTCGCCGCGATCGGGCGGGTGACGATCTTCGCCTTCACCACCGTGCGCCGGGCGCTGAGCCCGCCTTACTACCCCGGCAAGCTGTTCGAGCAGATCGCCCATATCGGATGGTTCTCGCTGCCGGTGGTGGGGCTGACGGCGATCTTCACCGGCGCGGCGCTGGCGCAGCAGACGTTCACCGCCGGATCGCGCTTCAACGCGCAATCGACCGTGCCGGCCATCGTGGTGATGGGCATCGTGCGGGAGCTTGGGCCGGTGCTGGTGGGCCTGATGGTGGCGGGCCGCGTCTCCTCCGCGATGGCGGCCGAACTCGGCACCATGCGCGTGACCGAGCAGCTGGACGCGATGACGACCCTGCGCACCGATCCCTATCGCTACCTGATCGCCCCGCGCCTGTTCGCCGCCGTGATCGCGCTGCCCATATTGGTGCTGATCGCCAACTGCATCGGCATCTTCGGCGGGTATCTGATCTCCGTCCACAAGCTGGATTTCAACGCGTCGAACTATCTCACCGTGTCGCGCAAGTTCATCGAGGCGGACGACGTGGCGATGGCGCTGGTGAAGGCGGGCGTGTTCGGCTTCTTCATCGCGCTGATGGGCTGCTTCCACGGCTTCAACGCCGATGGCGGCGCGGCGGGCGTTGGCGACGCCACCCGCAGCGCGGTGGTGAACGCGTTCATCCTGATCCTGCTTTCCAACCTCCTCATCACCGTGATGGCCTTCGGATGAGCGGCAACAAGATCGAGATGATCGACGTCGCCAAGACGTTCGGCGGCAACCGCGTGCTGGACGGGGTGAACCTGGCGATCGAGCCCGGTGAGTCGGTAGCGATCATCGGCCAGTCCGGATCCGGCAAGTCGGTGACGCTGAAGTGCATCCTGGGCCTCGTCACGCCGGATCGCGGCTCGATCCTGGTCGACGGGCTGGAGGTGGTCGGCGCGAAATCGGCTGAGATGGCGCGACACCGGGCGAAGTTCGGCCTGCTGTTCCAGGGCAGCGCGCTGTTCGATTCGCTGCCGGTGTGGCGCAACGTGACGTTCGGCCTCACGCAGGGCCGCAACCGCGAGCCGGCGCGGATGCGCAAGGTGGCCGAGGAGAATCTGGAGCGGGTGGGGCTGGATGCGCGCATCCTCAATCTGCGGCCGAGCGAGCTTTCCGGCGGCATGCAGAAGCGCGTGGCGCTGGCCCGCGCGATCGCGCCACGGCCCGAGATCATCTTCTTCGACGAGCCGACGACCGGGCTGGACCCGATCCGCGCGGACGTGATCAACGACCTGATCGTCAGCCTGGTCGACGATCTCGGCGTGACGGCGCTGACGATCACGCACGACATGGCCTCCGCCCGCAAGATCGCCCACCGCGTGGCAATGCTGTACCAGGGCAGGATCATCTGGCGCGGCCCGCGCGACCGGCTCTACGATTCGGGCAATCCCTATGTCGACCAGTTCGTTCAGGGGCGGGCGGAGGGACCGATCACCTAGAGCGATCACGCGGCCCGGCCGATCAATGTGACCGCTTTTTCGCGTTGGCGATGCCGGGACGCGCACCCTATCTCCGCCCTCGAGAGAGCAGCCGAGGAGACAGTCATGCTGGGACGTGAGACCCCGAACGTAGTGTTGAAGACCCGTGTTCGCGACGAGACGGTTGAAGGCCCAAATCCCTTCCGCTGGCAGGACGTGCACACCGCCGACCTGTTCAAGGGGAAGCGTTCGGTGGTGTTCGCGCTGCCCGGCGCCTTCACGCCGACCTGTTCGACCGAGCAGTGCCCGGCCTATGAGCGCGAATATGACGAGCTGCGCGCCGCCGGCGCGGAGGAGGTCTACTGCCTCTCCGTCAACGACGCCTTCGTGATGTTCCAGTGGGGCAAGACGCTGGGCCTGACCAAGACGAAGCTGCTGCCGGACGGATCGGGCGATTTCACGCGCCGCATGGGCATGCTGATCAACAAGGACCATCTGGGCTTCGGCGACCGTTCGTGGCGGTACGCGATGGTGGTGGACGACGGCGAGATCGTCGCCTGGTTCGAGGAACCGGGGATCAACGACGAGGGCAGCGACGAGGATCCCTACGGCGTGAGCGCGCCCGGCAATGTGCTGGAGTGGCTCAAAAACAACCCAAAGTAGGTTAGGTCCGGCGCGGCGGGAGCGGCCGCGCCGGAACCCCCCTCCACTCCGTGGGGTTCTACTGTCAGGCAACGTCACCCCGACAGGAACATTCCCGCATGGCTACCCGACCTCTTACCGAGGCGCGATCGGACCGCGCTTCGCAATTCCTGACCGACAGCTTCCAGCGCGGTCTGGCCCACTGGAACCGGGAGCGCCTTCGTCCGCAATTCCCCACCGCGGACTGGCAGAAGCTGCTCGACCGCGACATGCGGATGGAGCGGCTGCAGGGTGGGTTCGTGGAGGAACTGCGCGCCGACGTGGCCGAGGAAGCCGCCGCTGCGCCGACCGACGCCGAGGGCTTCGTCGCCTGGTTCGAGCATCTGAAGGTGATCGGCCCGGGGCAGGGCGATCCGCTGTTCCCGTGGCTGGCCGAGACCGCGACGCGCGCACAGCTGCGCTGGTTCTTCGAGCAGGAGGCGGCCGGCGAGGCCGGCTTCGACGATCTGGTCGCGATGACGCAGGTGAAGCTGCCGGTGCAGGCCAAGCTGGAACTGGCCCGCAACTACTGGGACGAGATGGGACGCGGCAATCCGAAGGGAATGCATGGTCCGATGCTCGACGCGCTGGTCGAGACGATGGAGGTCGAGCCGGTCATCGAGAATACGGTGTGGGAGAGCCTGGCGCTAGCCAATGCGATGACGGCGATGGCCGCCAACCGCCGCTACGCGTGGCATTCCGTGGGTGCGCTCGGCGTGATCGAGCTGACCGCGCCCGGCCGCTCCGCCGCCACCGCCGCCGGCCTGCGCCGCATCGGCCTGAACGATCGCGAGCGGCGCTACTTCGACCTCCACGCGGTGCTGGACGTGAAGCATAGCGAGGACTGGAACCGCGAGGCGCTGATCCCGCTCGTCCGCGAGGATCCGCGCCGGGCGACGGCGATGGCGGAAGGCGCCCTGATCCGCCTGCGCTGCGGCGAGCGCTGCTTCGATCGCTATCGCGCGGAGCTGTGGGGGTAGTAACGCGATCGTCCCCGCCGCCGATCGTCGGCGGGGTTGGAGCGGACCCGCCTCAGTCGTTGCCGCCGATGAAGTCGCCGAGATTGCCGAGGACCGATCCCTCGCCGCGGTTCTGCCCGCCGCGGCTGCCGGCGGCGGCCAGCATCCGCCCGGCCAGGCGGGAGAAGGGGAGCGACTGGATCCACACCTTGCCCGGCCCCGTCAGCCGCGCGAAGAACAGCCCTTCGCCGCCGAACAGCACGCTGCGCACGCCGCCGGCGGTGACGAGATCGAACTCGACGCCCGCCGTGTAGGCGGCGAGGCAGCCGGTATCGACGTGCAGTTCCTCGCCGGCGGCCAGCTCCCGCTCCACCACGGTGCCGCCCATCTGGACGAACACCCAGCCGTCCCCCTCCAGCTTCTGCATGATGAAGCCCTCGCCGCCGAACAGGCCGGTCATCACCCGCCGCTGGAAGTGGACACCGATCGACACGCCCTTGGCGGCGGCGAGGAAGCTGTCCTTCTGGCAGATCAGCCGGCCGCCCAGATCGGCGAGGCGCAGCGGCAGGATCGCGCCGGGGGTGGGCGACGCGAAGGCGACCCGCGCCTTGCCCCGGCCATTGTGGGTGAACACGGTGGTGAACAGGCTCTCGCCCGTCACCAGCCGCTTGCCGGCGCCGAGCAGCTTGCCCATGAAGCCGTCGCCGCTGCCGCCGCTGCCGTCGCCGAACACCGTCGTCATGCCGATGCTCGCTTCCTTCCACACCAGCGCGCCCGCCTCGGCGACGGCGCTCTCGCCGGGATCGAGCTCGATCTCGAGGAACTGGAGCTCCTGCCCCTTTATCTCGAAATCGATGTCGTCGGCGATGCCGGCACTGCGGTGGTGCTGCCAGGGACTCGGGGTTGGCATGATCGCGGGCTCCTGCTGGGAAGCGGCCTTCTACCGCAGCCGGCGCGGCGCGCGCCACCCCGCCGCGCGCGCCGCTTGTCCGATCCGGCGCACGTCCTCTAGACAGGTGGCGGCGGGCGGCGTTGCGGGGGAAGGGCGATCATGCGCGAGGTGCACTCCATCCTGGCCGGGCTGAGCGACGCCGACATGGTGTGGCTGCTCTCCGTCGGCAGCCTGCGCACCCTGAAGACCGGCGAGCGGCTGGTGGAGGCGAAGCGGCCGATCGACGACCTGTTCTTCGTCGTGGGCGGCAGCCTGGTGGTGCTGCGGGCGGACAACAGCCGCGTCGCCACGCTGAACGAGGGGCAGGTCATCGGCGAGATGTCGTTCATCGATCGCACGCCGCCGTCCGTGACGGTGAGGGCCGATGCGCGGACGGAGGTGCTGATGATCCCGCGCAACGCGCTGGAGCAGCGGTTCGAGCGCGAGCCGGTGTTCGCCGCGCGCTTCTATCGCGCGATCGCGTTCGTCCTGTCGGAGCGGCTGCGGCGCACCACGGCCGCGCTCCGCCCGGCGCACGAGCTGGAGGGCGATGCCGATGCGGGAAGCCCGCCCGGCCCCGGCGATCGGTTTCGTACCCTCGTCTCGATGCTGCTGCGCAAGGGCGACTGACGGGGCGCTTGAACCCGCGCCGCTTCTCGGCTTCATGGTGCAAGTGCGAAGGGCCGCGCGGCAGGACGGGATCGGGTGCATGACGAAGGATATCGGCCGGACCATCGTCGCGCAGCTGGACGATATCTTCCGCCAGTCGGTGGAGGCGCTGCGCGGCGGCATCGTCGCCTACGCCCGCGACGGCAGCGTGCCGGGACCGGAGGCGCGGACCGACCGCCGCTTCTGCTATCCCGAGCTGCGCATCGTCCACCGCGGCGAGGCGGACCTGCTGATGCCGGGCCGCTCCTTCGCGCGTCTCTCCCGCCCCGGCCGCTACGTGACGACAGTGACGCGCCCGGCGATGTTCGCCGACTATCTGGCCGAGCAGATCGACCTGCTGGTGAACGGCTACGGCGTGACGGTGGAGGCCGGTGTCAGCGACCAGCAGATCCCGTTCCCCTATGTGCTGGACGGGATCGAGGCGAGCGCGCTGGACGGCGTGCCGCCGACCGAGCTGGCGCGGCACTTCCCGGCGACAGAGCTGTCCGAGATCGGCGACGAGATCGCCGACGGGCTGTTCCTGCCCGATCCCGGCGGCGACCGGCCGCTGGCGCTGTTCGACGGGCTGCGCACCGATTTCTCGCTGGCCCGGCTGAAACATTATACGGGCACGCCGCCCGAGCATGTGCAGCGCTACATCCTGTTCACCAACTACCACCGCTATGTCGACGAGTTCGTCGCCTGGGCCTGCGCCGAGCTGGGGCGGGAAGGCGGCCGCTTCACCGCCTTGTCCGGCGCGGGCGGCGTCTATGTGACGCCGGGTACGGCCGATCCGGCGCGGATGATCGCGGACAGCGCGTGGCGCAAGCACCAGATGCCGGCCTATCACCTGGTCGCGCCCGATCGCAGCGGCATCACCCTGGTCAACATCGGCGTCGGCCCGTCCAACGCGAAGACGATCTGCGACCATCTCGCCGTGCTGCGGCCGGAGGCGTGGCTGATGATCGGCCACTGCGGCGGCCTTCGCCCCAGCCAGCGCATCGGCGACTATGTGCTGGCCCACGCCTATCTGCGCGACGACCATGTGCTGGACGATGTGCTGCCGCCGGAGATCCCGGTGCCGGCCATCGCCGAGGTGCAGGTGGCGATGGCGCGGGCGGCGGAGGCGGTGCTCGGCGGCGGCAATCCGGACGATTTCAAGCGCCGCCTGCGCACCGGCACGGTGGTGACGACCGACGACCGCAACTGGGAGCTGCGCTATTCCAAGTCCGCCCTGCGCTTCAGCCTGTCGCGCGCCGTGGGCATAGACATGGAATCGGCGACGATCGCGGCGCAGGGCTATCGCTTCCGCGTGCCCTACGGCACCCTCCTCTGCGTGTCCGACAAGCCGCTGCACGGCGAGCTGAAGCTGCCCGGCCAGGCCAACCGCTTCTACGAGGAGGCGATCGGCGGCCACCTGCGGGTGGGGCTGGAGACGTGCGAGCTGCTGCGGCAGGAGGGGGAGCGGCTGCACAGCCGGAAGCTGCGCGCGTTCAACGAGCCGCCCTTCCGCTGAAGACGCTCCGTTTCCGCGTCGTCGTCACGTCATTGCGCTTAATTGATCGGGGATGGACCCGAACAGGCTCACACTGCCGCCGGTCGCCCTGTAAGAGCCGGTCTACAGCAGCAATAATCCAGCAATCATGTCGGCGCGGCGGATCGGCGCGGCTCATGCGAGGTCTTGGGTGGCGATCATGGATGGCGGCATGCGCGGACCGGAGATCGACCCGGAGCCATCGGCGATCGATCCGCCGCCCGGCGTCCGCTTTCCCGCCTTCGATGCCGCAGCCATCGCCCGCATCGCCCGCGAGGTGGACGCGACCGGCGTCTGCCGGCTGGAAGGCGCGGTGCCCGACGCCTGGATCGCCGAGGCGCGGCGCCATGCCGAGGCGGCGGTGGCGCGGAACGGCGGCGAATATGTCGCCCGCGACGGCCGCATCCCCGGCGCCGGCCACCTGCTCTCCGACATCCACGCCGATCCCGCTTTCGCCGGGATGCTGCGGGGGCTCCACCGGGCCGCGACGGGGCAGGCGCCGGCCAGCGGCCATGTGCATCAGGTGCTGCGCTGCCTGAAGGGGCGCACGGCGCGGCATCACGCCAATTACCTGCACTACGACTCCTTCGCCGTGACGATCCTGATCCCGCTGGCGGTGCCGGCGCGCGGTGCTGCGGGCGACCTGATCCTGCTGCCGAACCGCCGCCCGTTCCGCCGCAGCTACGCGCTGAACGCGATCGAGAAGGCGCTGCACGATCGCGCGATCGTGCAGCGCCTTCTCTGGCGACGCATCCGCGCCGGCCGCGCGGCGGCGGTGCGGCTGGCGATGACGCCGGGTTCCGTCTACATCTTCTGGGGCTATCGCAGCCTGCACGCCAATGCCGCGTCCGACCCTGCCGGCCTGCGCGCCACCCTGCTCTACCATTTCGGCAACCCGCACGAGCGGAGCCGCCTGCGCCGCTGGCTCACGCGCCGCTGACCGGGGGGGGCCACCGTGGTGGCGGCCGCCGCGCGCCGCCGCTATGCTAGCGGCATGGGCGACATCCGCAACATCCTGATCCTCACCGGCGCCGGCATCTCCGCCGAGAGCGGCCTCGCCACCTTTCGCGGGCCGGACGGCTTGTGGGAGGGCCATCGCGTGGAGGATGTCTGCACGCCGCAGGCGTTCCGGCGGGATCGGGCGCTGGTGCAGTCCTTCTACGATCAGCGGCGCGCCGCGCTGGCTGCGGTCGTGCCCAATTTTGCGCATCTGGCGCTCGCCCGGCTGGATGCGGCGTGGCCCGGCGAGCTGCTGATCGTGACGCAGAATGTGGACGACCTGCACGAGCGGGCGGGCGCCACCCGGCTGCTGCACATGCATGGCGAGCTGATGTCCGCCCTGTGCCTCGCCTGCGGCGCGCGCAGCCGCTGGTCGGGCGATCTCGGCGACGGACCGGCCTGCCCCGCCTGCGCGGCCGCCGGCACGCTGCGGCCGGACATCGTGTGGTTCGGCGAGATACCCTATCAGATGGAGCGGATCGAGGCGGCGCTGGGCCGCGCCGATCTGTTCGTCTCGATCGGCACGTCCGGCGCGGTCTATCCGGCGGCCGGCTTCGTGCAGCAGGCGCGGGCGTGCGGCGCGGCGACGCTGGAGCTGAACCTGGAGCCGTCCGCCGGCAGCGCGTGGTTCGAGGAGACGCGCAGCGGGCCAGCCGGCGCGCTGGTGCCGGCCTGGGTCGACGAGATGCTCGCCCGATGATCACCCTGCTGCTGCTGGCGCTCGCCCTGGCGATGGATGCCTTCGCCGTGTCGCTGGCGCAGGGTGCGTCGGTGCGGCCGGGCATGCGCGGCGCGGCGCGGCTGGCGCTGGCCTTCGGCGTGGCGCAGGCGGTGATGCCGCTGGCGGGCTGGGCGCTGGGCATCGCGTTCGCCGGGCTGATCGAGGCGGTCGACCACTGGATCGCCTTCGTGCTGCTGGGCGCGATCGGGCTGAAGATGGTGCGCGAGGGGCTTGCGCCCGAGGAGGCCGACGCGCCGCCGGCCGCGCCGCTGGGCGGCGGCGCGCTGCTGATGGCGGCGATCGCGACCAGCATCGATGCCGCCGCCGCCGGCGTGACCCTGCCGACGATCGGATCGCCGGTGGCGCTGGCCGTGGCCGTGATCGGCATCGTGACGGCGGTGCTGTGCTTCGCCGGCGCCCTGCTGGGCGCGCGCATCGGCGCGCGCATCGGCAAGCCGGCGGAGATTGCCGGCGGCCTCGTGCTGATCGGCCTGGGCTGCCGCATTCTGGCGCAGCACATGGGCTGGCTCGGCTGAGCCCCGAACCGCGTCGGCGCGGTCCGGGGCGGGCAGGGTCAGCCGGTCAGAAGTTCACCCGCTTGGTGAAGCCGCCGTCGATCACCAGATTGGCCCCCGTCATGAAGCGGCAGGCGGGCGAGGCGACGAATGCGATCGCGCGGGCGATCTCTTCGCCCTGGCCCATCCGGCCCATCGGGATCTGGCCGAGAATGCCCTTGTAGAAATCGGGCATGGCGGACTTGATATTGTCCCACGCGCGGCCCTCCATCTCCACCGGCCCGGGCGTGATGCAGTTCACCCTGATGCCTTCCGGCGCCAGCTTCTGCGCCAGCGCGGCGGAATAGTTGATCGTCGCGGCCTTCAGCGCATTGTAGGCGCCCGGACCCATGAACTCCTCCAGCGCGGCGGTGGAGGAGAGGGTGACGATCGCGCCGGCATCGGATTGTTTGAGCGCGGGCAGCGCGGCGGCGACGCCGCGCACCAGCGGCAGCGTGTCCGCCTCGAACACGGCGCGCCAGCCGGCCTCGTCGTCCACCCCGGTGTTGGTGGAGGTGAACGGGATGAAGATGTCGCAGCCGCCGAGCTGCTCGGCCGCCTGCGCGATCCAGCCGCCATGGGCGTCCGCGTCCGACGCGTCCACCGCGCCGCCGATCACAGTGGCGCCGCCGCCGGACAGCGCCTTCACCGCCGCATCCACGCTCTCCTGCGAGCGGGAGCAGAGCGCGATCGCGCAGCCTTCGGCCGCAAGCACGCGGGCGGTGGCGAGGCCGATGCCGTGGCTGGCGCCGACGAGGATGGCCTTGCGGCCGGAAAGTCCGAGATCCATGGGGGAAGTCTCCTGTCGAGAACAATAGTGGTTACATCGTCCAGCGCACGCCGCCGGACGCGTCGCGCGTGGCCCGCCCGGCGGTGCCGACGGGTTCCGCCGCGCCGGAGGTGAGGAAGGCGATCGCCGCCTCGTCCTCGGCCGGCACGGTCGCGAGGAAGCGTTCGCCGGCCGGATTGCGGGCGACGATCGTGGCCCGCGCCGCCTTGCCGTGGCGATCGAACGGGATCGAATAGGTTTCGATCACGCCCTCGCCCTCATAATCGTCGAGCAGGGCGGGCACGGGCTCGCGCTTCGCCTCTGCCTCCGCCTGCACGTCATAGTCGAGCGGGAAGGTGCCGGCCGGCACCGGCCGGCGGGTGAGCACGATGCTGTGGCTGTGCGTGGCATAGCCGCCATTGGCGACGATCAGGCCGTGCCCGTCCGTGCCGCGCAGGTTCACGATCATGCGGGCGACGGCGTGCATCATGCAGTTGCCGATCGGGCCGCCGCCGAAGGTGAGGCCGCCATAGACGGTAGTCGGCTTCTCCGCCGGCCAGCCGAGCACGCGGCGGGCCATCTTCGGCACCACCGGGAAGCAGCTGTAGAGCTCGACATGGGCAAGATCCTCCTTGCCGAGGCCGTTGCGGTCCAGCGCCGTCGTCAGCGTCGTCTCCAGGCTGGTCGCGCGGGCGAAGCTGTCGCGCATGAGGAAGTCGTCCGGCTCGTGCGCGGCGGCGCTGGCGCCGACATAGACGATCCTCTCCTCCGGCACGCCGAGTTCGCGCGCCATCGAGAGGCTGGCGATGATCACGGCGCAGCCCTGGTTCACCGATGCGTTGGCCACCATCAGCTTGGTATAGGGAAAGCTGATGAGGCGGTTGTCGGCGGTCGGCTCGGCGATCGCCGCCGGCTCCACCGGGGTGCGCAGCCAGGCGGAGGGATTCGCCGCCGCCACCTTGGACGAGTTCGACCAGATCGTCGCCGATTCGGCCTGACCCTCGGCCAGCGTCTGGCCCCAGGCGGCGCGGGTGGCGTTCTCGTAGAGCGGATAGACGTCGGTCGGCGTGAACAGCTTGTGCTTGCGCGCCATCGGCGTGGCGCCGGCGGCGGCACTGGCGGCGATCGCGCTGGGCGGCGGCGGATTGCCGGCGGCGGCCGCCGCCTGCGCGCGCTTGGCGGCGGTGCGCAGCGCCTCCGCGCCCACGGCCGCGCCTAGCCTGATCCTGCCCTCGCCGATCAGGTTGGCGGCATCGGCGATCAGCTGGATCGGCCCGTCGCCGCTCGCCTCGAAGGTCTTGACCCGTATCGGCGGCAGTGCCGGCAGACGCTCGGCCAGCGTCTCGTGCAGCGCAGGATCGGGGAAGGAGATCTGGTCCTCCACGCCCAGCCAGTCTAGCCGGTCGAGGATCGGCGTGCCGGCATCCCGCTCGGCCGCCTTCAGCGCCTCCATCATCAGGCCGAGGGAGTCGAAAGCGGCCTCCGGATCGGGATTGCGATCGCTGATCTCGCCGAGCGCGATCAGCACCGGCACCCGATCGTCGCTCTCCACCTTGTCCGCCACCATGTCCTCCCCGCCGTTTCGTAGCGACCGTAATACGCGCGGCCGCCCCCCGTCGCTCACGAAAGCGCCAGTTGTGGCGGGGGTGCGGCGGTTGCGAGCATAAGACGGAGGAGACGATGATGGACCTGATGCTGGACGGAAAGATCGTGCTGGTGACGGGCGGAGCGTCCGGCATCGGCCGGGCTGCGGCGCTGCGCTTCGCGGCGGAAGGCGCGCGCGTGATCGTGTGCGACCGGAGCGCCGAGATGGCGGAGGACGCCGCCGCCACGATCCGCGCCGACGGCGGCGAGGCGCAGGCGATCGCGGCGGACGTGAGCGACGCCGGCTCGGTGGATGCGCTGATGGCCGCCATTTCCGATTGCTTCGGCGGGCTGGACATCGCGCTCAACAATGCCGGCATCGGCGTGCCGCTGCAGCCCATCGCCGACGTGCCGGACGAGGATTACGACCTGCTGATGTCGATCAACCTCAGGGGCGTGTGGCTGTGCATGCGCCGCGAGATCCCGCTGATGCTGGCACGCGGCGGCGGAGCGATCGTCAACACCTCGTCGGCGTTGGGGCTGGTGTCGATGCCGACGTCGGCCGCCTATGTTGCGTCCAAGCACGGCGTCATCGGGCTGACGAAGACGGCGGCGCTGGAATATTCGGCCAAGGGCATACGCGTGAACGCGGTCTGCCCCGGGGTGATCGAAACGCCGCTGACCCGCGAGGCGACGGAGGATCCGGATGCGCGCCCCGTCATGCTCGGGCTGCACCCGATCGGGCGGCTGGGGCGGGCGGAGGAGGTGGCCGACGCCATGCTGTGGCTGGCCTCGCCGCGCGCCTCCTTCATCACGGGCGTGGCCCTGCCGGTCGACGGCGGCTGGACGGCGCACTGAGCGCGGTCAGCGCCTCACGGGCGCGGCAGAGGCGAGGCGGCGGTCGCCCGTATCGGCGGCCGGAGCCCACGCGATGATCGTCTCCACCGGCGCGTAGGCCAGCGTCGTCGCGGCGGGCGCGGGCTGCGCGGCGATGGCGCGATCGCCCGCCTCCCACGCGGCGAGATCGCGGCGGTAGCTCTCATAGGCGCGGTAAAAGTCCGTGAACGGCTCCTCCAGCCGTGCCAGCGCCGGCCCGGAGAAGGCGGCGAACCCGTCCGGCGGCACGGCTGCCGCCTCGGCCGCGACCACCGCCGCGACCGCGCAGAATCGCTCCTTGGCGGGCGGCTGCGCGAAGAAATTATAGGTCTGCGTCATCTCGCGATCGTGCGCGTCGCGCCAGTCGCCGCCGGCCTTGCGCGATTCGGCCTCGGTCGCGGCGAAGGCGGCCTTCAGCACCGCACGCTTGGACGCGAGCAGCTGGTTATAGTCGGCGATCAGCGCCGCCTCTCCGGCGCCGCGGCAGCCGAGCGCCGCCACGTTCAGCGCGGAGCGGACGTGCCAGATCGTCGCGGCGCTGCTGATGGCGCGGTTGATCGTGCGATAGGTGCCGTCCTGATCCAGCGGCGGGATCGCCTGCTCGGCCGATGCGCCGGCGGGCGGCTGCGGCCTGGCGGCGCGCGGCGGCGGCACGGTGGCGACGGCGAGCGGCGCGACGACCGGCCGCGTGGCGCAGCCGGCGAGCATGGCCGCGATGGCCAGCGCACCCGCCCTCGCGCCGATGCCGAAATGTCCCCGTGCCATGTCCCGCGCGCCTCCACTGTTCCTCCGGGATCGTGAACAAGAAGGGTTAACGAAAGCCTAATCTCGCGGGTGGTGGCAGCCGCCGAGTACCGGCTTCGCGAGGCCGAAAATCGTCCCGCACATCTCCCGCGGCAACCCTGTCTCCGCTGTAACAATGGCGACACATATCTGCTGCATGAGTAAAGGTTGGCGTGCGGCCACTATAGCCCTGATAATGGCCGTGAACCTGTCCCGCTCGGCTCGTCGAATTGCGTCGTGGTGTAAAAAAAGCATCACAATGGCTCGTTAGTTGGCGCGAGAGGCGATGCGGGAGAGCGTCGCGCGATATCCGTCACATTGGGGGCATCTATGAAACATCTGCGTCACCTGCTGCTGCTCGGAAGCGCTTCGCTCGCGCTCGCCGGCTGCGGCGCCGATGATGTCGCCTCGCCGGGCGAGGGCGTGATCGTCACGCCGACGCCGACGACGCCGACCACCCCGACGACGCCGACCACCCCCACGACCCCGACCACGCCGACGACGCCGACCCCGGCCGCCAGCTGCCCGACGGGCACGGTGGATCGCGGCATCATCGCCACCAACTTCCGTAACTGCGAAATTTCCGGCCGCGTCACGGCCGACTACACCATCCAGAACCTGCCGGGCGTGCGCTACTCGCTGTCCGGCCCGGTCAACGTCGGCACCGACATCGGCGGCGACGGCGCGGCCGCCGGCGGCCAGCGCGTGACGCTCACGGTGCAGCCCGGCACGATCATCTTCGCGTCGTCCGGCAACGATTATCTCGTCGTGAACCGCGGTTCGCGCCTGAACGCGATCGGCACCGCCACGCAGCCGATCGTCTTCACCGCCCGCGCCAACATCGAGGGCACCACCACCGAGAGCAGCCAGGGCCTCTGGGGCGGCATCATCCTGCTCGGCCGCGCGCCGATCAGCGATTGCAACACGGCCGTCGCCGGCGGCAGCGTCGGCTGCCAGCAGGTCGTCGAGGGCACGACCGGCTCGCTCTACGGCGGCGCCACCGCCGACGATTCGAGCGGCACGCTGCAATATGTGCAGATCAACTATTCCGGTTTCGCGATCGCGCCGGGCAACGAGCTGCAGGCGCTCACCCTCGGCGGCGTCGGCAGCGGCACCACGATCGATCACATCCAGTCGCACAACAGCTCCGACGACGGCATCGAGATCTTCGGCGGCCGGGTGAACATGAAGTACATCGTCATTACCGGCGCGGACGATGACGGCCTCGACACCGATCTCGGCTACAAGGGCTTCATCCAGTTCGTCATCGCAGCACAGCGCGACGCGACGAACGGCGACTCGATGATCGAGGCCGACTCGAACGGCAACGAGGAGGCGCTGCCGCGCCAGAACACCCGCCTCGCCAACTTCACCTTCATCCAGCGTTCCACCACGCAGGGCCTGAACGCCATCCTGCTGCGCGGCGGCACCGACTATACGGCGGTGAACGGCGTCGTCGTCGGCCCGACCAACTGCCTCGACATCGACGAGACGAACGGCACCACCACCCGCGCGACGGTGGATACGGCGCTGGACGAGGCCGGCATCCCGAAGTTCAACTCGGTCGTGCTCGCCTGCCCGACCGCCTATCGCGACGACGGCAACGTCTCGGTCGCCACGGTCAACTCGATCTTCGCCGCCGGCACCAACAACAGCGCCAGCTTCACGCCGAGCCTGACCAACGGCTACATTGACGGCCCGTCGGAGCGCAACGTGGTGCCGTTCAACGCCTCCACGCTCGGCAGCTTCATGGTCAACACCACCTATATCGGCGCCGTGCGCGACACGAGCGACACCTGGTGGTCCGGCTGGACCTGCAACTCGGTGGCCGCGACCTTCGCCACCACCAGCCGCAACTGCGCAACCGCGCCGACGAACTGATCGGTCGATCGTGAGCGGGCGGCGGCGCGGGGGAGCCGCACCGCCGCCCGGTTTCGTCAGCGTCAAGGGGGATTATCGATGATCGATCACAAGGGGCTTTGGCGGCTGTGCCTGCTGGCCGGCACCGCGCTCGCGCCGACGGCCGCCTATGCGCAGGCCAATCCCACGGCCGGCCCGGGCGCCGCCACCGCCGCTCCCACCACGTCGGCCCGCTCGGGCGCGCCCGGCGCCTCCGCGCAGCAAGGTGGCAGCGAGCCGTCCGCCGATACGCCGGCGGCCGAGGCGCAGACCGAGGAGCAGGTCGAGATCTCGACCCCCGGCGCCGACACGAATTCCGCCGACATCGTCGTGCGCGGCCGCTTCATCCCGAACACCATCCGCGCCACGCCCCAGGTGGTGAACGTGCTCTCCACCGCCGACATCGCGCGGACCGGCGAGGGCGACATCGCCGGCGCGCTCACCCGCGTGACCGGCCTCAGCGTCGTCGGCAACGGCTTCGTCTACGTGCGCGGCCTGGGTGACCGCTACTCCTCCGCGCTGCTGAACGGCCTGCCGCTGCCCAGCCCCGAGCCGCTGAAGCGCGTGATCCCGCTGGATATCTTCCCGACCAGCGTCATCGCCAGCACGCTGGTGCAGAAGAGCTACTCGGCCAACTATCCGGGCGAGTTCGGCGGCGGCGTGATCAACCTCACCACCCCGTCCATCCCGAAGGAGGCGTTCTTCAACTTCGGCGCCTCCGTCGGCGTCGATACGGAGACGACCGGCAAGCTCGGCTACACCTATTATGGCAGCCGCTCCGACTATTCCGGCTTCGACGACGGCACGCGCGACGTGCCAAAGGGCCTGAAGGCCGCGATCAAGAGCGGCAACCCGATCGTCACCGGCAGCAACTTCTCCGCCGCCGACCTGCGCTTCCTCGCGGCGAACCTGACGAACGCGGACACGACCCTGCTCCAGCGCAACAGCGATCTGCCGCCGAACTTCTCGGCTGACATGAGCGCCGGCAAATCGTGGGACATCGGCTCTGACAGCCGCTTCGGCGTCATCGCCTCGGCCAGCTTCGGCAATAGCTGGCGCACGCGCGACGCGAGCCAGCAGGTCTCGAACGATCCCGGCCTGGCGAGCCTGCAGCGCGACTTCCGCACCGTGATCACCGACATGCGCGCGGTGGTGAGCGGCCTGCTCGGCTTCGGCCTGGAGCTTGGCGAGCACAAGATCCGCTGGACCAACCTCTACATCCGCGACACCGTGAAGCAGGGCCGCCTCTCGGTCGGCTACAATACCGGCGCCAATTTCGATCCGGTGCCCAACCCCGACTTCTACGGCACGCCGCCGATCATCCAGCAGAACACCTACTGGTTTGAGCGGCAGCTGATCGACACGCAACTGGTCGGCGAGTTCAGGTTCGGCGACCTCTCGGTCGACGCGCGCGGCGGCTACGCCAACTCGCAGCGCGAGAGCCCGTACGAGCGCGAGTTCACCTACACCTACGACCAGACCGCCAGGGACTATGTGAACACCCTCGCCCAGCGCGGCGGCCAGTCCGCCTCGGTGGCGTTCAGCGACCTGAACGAGGATGTCTACGCCGGCGCGCTGGACCTCGGCTACAAGGTGCCGTCCGACCGCGACATCAAGCTGAGCGGCGGCTACGCCTATAACAAGACAGAGCGCAACGCATCGCGCTACATCTTCAACTACATCGCCGGCAACGGATCGGGCGTGCCGCTGGCGGTGGCGCAGGAGCGGCCGGACTATCTGGTCAGCGACTATAACGTCTACACCTACGACATCCGCCTGAGCGACGCGAACAGCGGGCAGGGCGCCGCCGCCTACGATGCCTCGCTGGAAGTGCATGCCGGCTACGGCCAGATCGAGGGCGAGATCACGACCGGGCTGCGCGCCACGGCGGGCGTCCGCTACGAAAAGGCCAAGCAGGCCGTTACGCCGATCGGCACGGTGAGCAACACCCGCCTGAACAACGACTATTTCCTGCCGGCGGGCACGATCACCTGGAACTTCGCGGAGGACATGCAGCTGCGCGTCGCGGGATCGAAGACGATCGCGCGCCCGCAGTTCCGCGAGCTGGCGGAGCAGGTCTACCAGGATTTCGAATCGGATCGCCAGTTCAGCGGCAACCCGTTCCTGGTCGACAGCACCCTCATCAACGCCGAGGGCCGCTACGAATATTATTTCGGCCGCGGCGAGCGGCTGTCGGCCGCCGGCTTCTACAAGCGCATCAAGAACCCGATCGAGCAGGTGGCGTTCATCACCGGCGGCGGCGGGCTGCGCACCGGCTTCGCCAACGCGCCGAAGGCCGATCTGTACGGCGGCGAGGTCGAGCTCGTGAAATATGTCCCGCTCGACAAGATGGGTGGTCAGTTCTTCGCGACGCGACGCATCGCGCTGTCGGCGAACTACACCTACACCCAATCCAAGCTGAAGGTGGACGACAGCATGATCGTGGGGCCGGACCTCACGGCCGTCGCTGCGAACCTGCTGTACCGCAACGGCGCGCCGCTGACCGGCCAGTCCGATCACATCGCCAACCTGCAGTTCAGCCTGGAGGATACCGACACGCTCTCCCAGCAGACGCTGCTGATCAACTATGCCAGCCCGCGCGTCACCAATCGCGGCCCGATCCAGGGCAATGCGCGCCAGCCGGACATCAAGGAGAAGCCCGGCCTGCGCATCGATCTGGTGCTGCGACAGGAGGTGCCGCTGTTCGGCGGCGCGATCGAGGTGAAGGCCGAGGGCCGCAACCTGACGCGCCAGCGCTACAACGAGTTCCAGTCGGCCAACGGCACGCGGGTGAACATCAATCGCTACGATCTGGGTCGCGTCTTCTCGCTGGGTGCGACGGTGAAGTTCTGAAGCGGACCGCCGCATCGCTGAAATGAGGGACGGGCGGGGCAGCGATGCCCCGCCCGTTTTTTCCTGGAGGCGATCAGACGATCGCCTCGACAGCATGTTCGGCAGAGGCGATCAGCGATCGTTTCGACCAGCAGGTAGGGCAGAGGCGGCAGGTCGGGCCGAGGTCGTCAGGCGATCGCCGCGGCCAGCATGTAGGCGCCGGTGAGGCCGGGCGGTTCGGTGCAGCCGGGCGCGGTGATGCGGGTGGCGAAGGCCTCGTCCGTCCACGCGGCGCAGTAGCCGGCCAGCCGCTCGCGCGTGCGCGCCCGCGCGGCGTCCAGCAGGCTCGGCTGCGAGAGGACGCCGCCGCCGAGCACGATATGCTCGGGCGCGGCGACGAGGATCAGCGTCGCGCAGAGCTGGCCGAGATAGTCGGCCTGCACCGTCCAGGCCGGGTGCCCGGCCGGCAGCGTCGCGAGCGACCCGCCCCACGCGGCGATGATCGCGGGTCCGCTCGCCAGCCCCTCCAGGCAGTCGCCATGATAGGGGCAGATGCCGGCGAAGTCGCCATGATCGGCGTGCCGGCGGAGCAGCAGATGGCCGGCCTCCGGATGGCCGAGCCCATGCACCGGTCGCCCGTCCATCGCCAGGCCCACGCCGATGCCGGTGCCGACGGTGACGTAGGCGAGCGAGCGGGCGCCGCGCCCGGCGCCATGTGCCGCCTCGGCCAGCGCCGCGGCGTTCACGTCGGTATCGATCGCCACCGGCACGCCCAGCGCCGCGCGCAGCCGCGCGGGCATGTCGGCACCCTGCCAGCCGGGCTTCGGCGTGGTGGTGATGCGCCCGAAATCCGGCGCGGCGGGATCGAGCTGGAGCGGGCCGAAGCTGCCGATGCCGATCGCCGCGATCGGCCCGTGGCGATCGACCGCCCGCGCGAGGAAGGCGACGACATCGGCCAGGGTCGCATCGGGATCGCGCGTGGCGATCCGCGCCGTCTCGCGCGATCCCGCCGCGTCGCCTACCCCGCAGACGAACTTGGTGCCGCCCGCCTCGATCGCCGCCAGCATCCTCATCCCCTTCGTATCCGGCGGATCGGGCGCGCCCGCGACTCGCAATCCTCTCCATATCGCCAGTTCAGCCGGGCCGATTAAAAACGCATGTCAGAAAAAAGCCCCGTCGGAGAGACCCAGTGAACGCACCGATCCCGTCGATGAAGCCCGGACAGGCGCGGTGCCCGGCGCCGAGCGTGCAGGAGGTGCTGCGCGCCGATGCCGACGCGTCGTTGCAGCCGGCATCCTACCAGCTGGACGCGTACCGCTTCCTCGGCGACGGTGACATACCCTATGGCCGCTACACCGACGCCGACTTCTTCAAGGCGGAAATGGACCGGATGTGGCCGCGCACGTGGCAGTGGGCCTGCCGCGAGGAGCATATTCCCGAGTCCGGCGACTATTATGTCTACGATGTCGGCCCCTACTCGCTGATCATCACGCGGGATGATGCCGGCGACATCCGCGCTTACTATAATGCGTGCCTGCATCGCGGCACCAAGCTGAAGCCCAGCTTCACCGAGGGCTGGTCGCCGCAGATGGCCTGCCCGTTCCACGGCTGGACGTGGAACCTGGAAGGCGAGTTGAGCAAGCTGCCGTGCGAGTGGGATTTCCCCCACGTCGATGCCGACAAATTCCGCCTGCCCGAGGCGAAGGTCGGCACCTGGGGCGGCTTCGTCTTCGTCAACATGGACGAGGATGCGATGCCGCTGGAGGAGTATCTGGCGCCGCTGCCCGATCATGCCGCGCACGCCGAACTGCAGGACCGCTACGTCGCGCTGCACATCCAGAAGGAGCTGCCGTGCAACTGGAAGGTGGCGTCCGAGGCGTTCCTGGAATCCTATCACACGCCCGTCACCCACTCGCAGCTGCAGAAGGGCACCGGCGACATCAACACGCAGTATGACGTGTTCAGCGATCATGTGAACCGGCTGTTCAGCCTGGCCGGCGTGGCCAGCCCGACGGCGGGCGACGGCGTGAGCCAGCAGGAGATCCTCGACACGATGGTGCTCGGCGATCGCCAGGCGCTCGGCGATGCGCTGACGGTGGCAGAGGGCGGCTCCGCCCGCAAGGTGATGGCCGATTACTTCAAGGGCGTGCTGCGCGACGGCGGCAAGAATTTCGACGACCGCAGCACATCGGAGGTGATCGACACGGTCGGCTACTTCGTGTTCCCGAACGGCCACTTCTTCCTCGCCCCCTCCTTCCCGATCATCTACCGCTTCCGGCCGCTGGGCATGGACCCGACGAAGGCGCTGTTCGATCTGCTGCTGCTGGCGCCGCTGCCCAAGGGCGATCGGCCGGCGCCCTACGCGCCGGTGCGGATCGGCATCGACGACAGCTATACCAGCGTGCCCGGCGTCGATCCCTCGCTCGGCGAGATCTACGATCAGGATACCGGCAACATGGGCTGGATGCAGGAGGGCATGGGCGCTTCGCGCAAGAAGACGGCGACGCTCGCCAACTATCAGGAAGTGCGCATCCGCCACATCCACCAGACGCTGGACAAGTATCTCGGCATCCAGGGCACGCCGCTGGCGGCGAGCTGAGCGGCGGGCGCGGCCGGTGCGGCTACAGCCCCAGGGCGGCGATCTGTTCGTCGAGCGTCGCGCGCTGCACCGCCGCCGGCCAGCGCCCCGGATCGTAGGTCGCCTGCGTCGCCAGCCCGACGATCGTGACGAGCAGCAGCCGGGCGAGCGGCTCGGTCGCGCGGTCGTCGCCCGGCCGCCGGTGGCAGGCGAGGACGCGCGCGACGAGCGCCAGCGCCTCGCGGCTGCGCTGCTCCTGCTCGTGGCGGAACTCCTCGTCGCTCAGCGCCTTGCCCCAGAAGGAGAGCCACACCTTCCAGCCGCGCACGCCGCCCTCGCCGATCGGCAGCATCGGCTCCAGGCACGCGCGGATCGGCTCGTCGGCGGCGATGCGCCGCTCGACATCGTCGATCGTATCGGCCAGCGCGCGGCGATAGGCGAACAGCATCAGATCGTGCTTGTTGGCGAAATAGTGCGAGATGATCGCGGTGCTGCACTGCGCGCGACGGGCGATCTCGCGCACGTTCACGCCTTCCAGCCCCACCTCGGCGATGAGTTCCATCACGATTTCCGCCACGGTCTCGCGGCGCAGGGCATGGTCGACGATCTTCGGCATCGGCCTTCGCGGGCGAGGAACGGGGAGCGGCTTCTTAGGAAGCGGCCGGCGGCGAGGCAACTGCCGGCGGCCGCTGCGGCTGGCACAAACATCAGTATCCCAAGTAGGACGATCGTATAAGCTTGTCGGTGGACTGTGGGGACAAGCCCGAAAACGGGTGAGAACGGGAGGATGAAGATGGCTATTCGTCACATGGGATTGATGTACGCGCTCGGCGGCGCCTCGCTGCTGACGATCGCGGCGGCGGCGAACGCGCAGACGCCCACCGCGTCGGACACCACCGTGCCGCCGGCACCGGCAGAGGCGACCGCGCCGCCGCCCGCTACACCTGGCGCCGCGGCCGAGGACAATAGCGGCGGCCTGGCCGACATCATCGTGACGGCGCAGAAGCGCTCCGAGAATCTGCAGAACGTGCCGATCTCCGTCACCGCCGTGTCCGGCGCCGCCGTCAGCAGCCTGCACGCCGCGACCCTGCAGGGATTGCAGGGCACCGTGCCCAACATCCAGATCAACAACTTCTCGAACACGCCCAACACCGCCGCCATCACCATCCGCGGCATCGGCGTGATCGAGCCCGACCCCTATGCCGGCAACACCGTTTCCATCGTGTATGACGGCGTGCCGCAATATTTCAGCATGGGCGCCCTCGTCGATCTCTACGACATCAGCCGCATCGAGGTGCTGCGCGGGCCGCAGGGCACGCTGTTCGGCGCGAACACGACCGGCGGCGTCGTCAACATCGTCACTGAACAGCCCACCGGCGAGCTCGGCGGCAAGGTGGAGGCGAGCTACGGCAACTACAAGCGCTTCGACATCGCCGGCACGCTGGACGTGCCGCTGGTGAAGGACGTGCTGGCCGGCAAGCTCGTCGTCTCGCACAACGAGCGGGACGGCTGGGTGCGCAACATCGTCGACGGATCGGATCTGGGCAGCCGCAACGTCACCATCTATCGCGGCTATCTGAAGCTCACGCCGTCGCCGAACTTCGACGCGACGCTGATCGGCGAATATGATCGCGCGCGCAACGGCGCGCCGGTGGTGGTGGCGGGCGACGTGCCCGGCGACGCGCAGTACATCCCGGCCGGCACGGTCTTCCCGAACGCGATCGAGCCGATGTACCAGTCCCCCTGCCTGCCGGCGGGCCGGCCGTGCAACGCGCCCGACAAGTATCGCTCCGCATCGGACGGGGTGCCCGACACCAGCAACATGGACACCTATCGCGCCACCCTGACGATGAACCTGCGCGACACGCCGATCGGCGACATCACATCGATCACCGGCTACAAGCATTTCCGCGTCTTCGAGTTCACCGACCAGGACGGCACGCCGAAATTCCAGGACGATACCCGCCGCCTGACGCGCGGCCGCCAGTTCAGCCAGGAGCTGCGCAGCGCGGCCGACATCACCGACAGCCTGCGGGTGATCTACGGCGCCTTCTTCCTCGACACCCACTATACGCATCAGCAGGACTTCCGCATCCAGTTCGCCGCACCCGGCCTGTTCCAGCGCAACAACCAGGATCAGGACAATTACTCGATCTCCGGCTTCGTCCAGAGCTACTATGACGTCACCGACAAGCTTCGGTTGCAGGCGGGCGTGCGCTACACCTACGAGCAGACGAAGATGCTCGTCTCGACGGCGACCTCGATCAACCTGAGCGGGATGACCGATTTCGACGCGACCGGCAACGTGCCGATCAGCACCGTCGCGCCGCCGCGCGGCAAGAAATCGTGGAACAATGTCGGCTGGAAGCTGGGCGTCGACTATAAGGTGATCGACGGCACGCTGCTGTACGGATCGTGGGCGCGCGGCTTCAAGTCGGGCGGCTTCACCGGCCGCATCGGCCTGCCGGCCGATGCGCTGCCTTATGATCCGGAGCATGTCGACACGTTCGAGGCCGGCATCAAGACCGACCTGCTCGACCGCCACCTGCGCCTGAACCTGGCGGGCTTCTACACCAATTATCGCGACATCCAGATCGCGACCATCTACTTCACCACCGATGCGGCGGGCACCTTCGTGCAGGGCAACCGCATCATCAATGCCGCCAAGGCCGAGATCAAGGGCTTCGAGTTCGAGGCGACGGCGCTGCCGTTCGAAGGGCTGACCCTGAACGGCTCGCTCGCCTATCTCGACGCCAAGTACAAGAAGTTCGACTTCTTCGATTCGAACACGGCCGGCGGCAACATGGCGCAGACCCGCAGCCTGAAGGGCTTCGCGCTGCAGAACGCGCCGAAATGGTCCGCCACGGCGGGCTTCACCTACGAGGCGGACGTCGGGCCGGGCAAGGCGGCCTTCCACCTGGCCTACAGCTACGTGTCGTCCAAGTTCCTGACGGCGGTGAACGACACGCCCCGATCGAAGATCCAGCCGACCCACCTGGTCGACGGCAATATCGACTGGACGCCGACCGACAGCTTCTGGTCGATCGGCGTGTGGGGCCGCAACCTGCTGGACAACCGCTACATCGCCAGCGTGTTCGATGCGCCGGGCACTCTGGGCCTCGTCAACTATGCGCCGCCGCGCGAATATGGCGTGACGGCGAAGGTGCACTTCTAGGATCGTCACCGGGCGCCTCGGCCAGAGCGGGGCGCCCGCCTTCGGGAGCGGAGCGATGGCGTTCACCGGCCCGGGCGAGGACAGGCTGCTCGTCCGCGAGCTGATCGAGAGCTATGCCGACGCCGTCACCCGGCGCGACGCCGCGGCGTGGGCCGCCTTGTGGGCGGAGGATGCGCGCTGGTCCATGCCGGATCTGGGCACCGGGGTGGAGCTGGCCGGCAAGTCCACCATCGTCTCCGCCTGGATCGGGATGATGGCCCAGTATCACGGCCCGGCGGACGCACCGTGGGCCTTTTCCTTCGTCTCGATCCTGGGCGGCATGGCGATCGACGGGGATCGCGCCACGGCGCGCTCCACCTCGATCGAGGCGTTCGACGACGGCACCGGCCGCACCGTGCGGCTGCGCGGCCGCTACGACGACGAAATGGTCCGCGAAGACGGGCGCTGGCTGTTCGCGGTGCGTACCTGGCGGCTGATGCCGCTGGAGGATCACGGGGAGATGGCGGCATGACGATCGCGACCAGCCGGCCCGCCTCGCGCGCGGAGCATTTCGTGCGCGAGGTCTTCCCCCGGCGCAAGGCCGGCGCGCTCACCCGCGATCGCTACGTCTCGCGCGACTATGCCGAGCGCGAGTTCGAGCGGGTGTTCGCGCGGCACTGGCTCGTCACCGGACGCACCGGCGAGATACCCGAGGCCGGCGACTATTACACGTTCGAGATCGGCCGCGAGAGCATCCTCGTCGTGCGGCAGCAGGATGGCGGCGTGCGCGCCTTCTACAATGTCTGCCAGCATCGCGGGAACCGGCTGGTGCGCCACCGCGAGGGCAGCCAGCCGAGTTTCACCTGCGACTATCACAGCTGGCGCTGGGGCATAGACGGTACGCTGGAGGCGGTGCAGGACGAGGGCGATTTCTCGCAGGGATCGCCGTGCGGACGGCTGCGGCTGGCGGAGCTGCGCTGCGAGACGTTCAAGAGCTTCGTCTTCGTCAACATGGATGCGGAGGCGCCGAGCCTGCGCGAGGCGCTGGGGCAAGTGTGGGACGATTGGCAGCCCTATCCGATCGAGCAGATGGTGCGCGTGCAGGCGCTGACGGTGAACCTGCCGAGCAACTGGAAGGGACTGATCGACAATTTCAGCGAGGTCTACCATTTCGCGACCGTGCACGCGCCGTTCCTCGATTTCCTGGAGGATGATTTCCGCGACATAGAATGCGACGTGTTCGACGAGGGCCATACCCGCCTGCGGATGAAGGCCGGCCTGCCCTCTACCCGGCATATCGACAGCGGCCGGCCGGTGATCGGCCCGCAGCTTGCCGCCGAGCTCATGCGGTGGGGCCTCGATCCCGCCGCCTTCGCCGATCGCCCGCGCGACACGCGGGCGGCGTTGCAGGAGGCGAAGCGCCGGCTCGGTCCGGCGCGGGGGCACGACCACTATGCCGCGATGAGCGACAGCCAGCTGACCGACAGCCACCATTATGTGCTGTTCCCGAACTTCGCCGCCGGCCTGCTGGCGGACGGCCTGCTGTTCCACCGGCTGCGCCCGCACGCCGACGATCCGAACCGCTGCCACTATGACGTGCACTACTACGCCTTCGGCAACGATGCCTTCGGCGCGATCTCGACCGCCGCCGGCAGCGCCGAGGGGCGCGAGGACGTGCCGGTGGAGACGGTGGATTATGGCGAGCGCAGCCTGGGCGCGCTGCTGGACGGCGACGTCGACACGATGCGCACCCAGCAGCAGGGCTGGCGCTCCCGCGGCTATGCCGGCGGCGAACTTTCCGACCAGGAGTTCCGCGTCGCCTGGTTCCATCACGTGCTGGATCGCGCGATGGCGGGCGCCTAGCGCCGGCCGGGACGTGTCCCCTCAGCCGTGCCTTCGCCTTCGCGCGAGCGGGTTCAGGCGGTCCGGTCCAGCCGGCGGCCGATCGCCACGAACAGGTAGATCAGCGGCGGCACCATCAGGGTGGAGAGCGTGATCTTCGCGATCAGCTGTCCGGGCAGGATCAGCGCGACCGGCTCGACCCCGTAGAAGGCGATGGTGATGAACAGCATCGTATCCACCGCCTGGCTGAGCACGCCCGCCACCAGTGCGCGCAGCCACAGCATCGCGCCGCGACCGCGCTTCATCCGGGTGAAGATGAAGACGTTGAGCAGCTGCGACGTGCCGTAGGCGATCAGCCCGGCGATCATCATGCGGGAGGACTGGCCGAGGATCATGTCGAAGGCGACGCGCTTCTCCGCCTCCCAGAACGGCGCCGGCGGCAGCACCAGCACGATGCGGATCAGGATCATGGAGGCGATGAGCGGCACGAAGCCGAACAGCACGAGCCGGTTGGCCGTCTCCCGCCCCCACATCTCGGCGATGGCGCTGGACGTGACGACGAGCAGCAGGAAGGCGAAGATCCCCGCCTCCACCGCCAGCGGGCCGAGCGCGACGAGCTTGTTGCCCAGCACGCCGGCGATGCAGACGAGGCCGCCATAGAGGATCCCGAACACGAACAGCGAGCGCGCGAGGAGGGGAGGGGCCGCCGGAGCGTGTGGGTTCTGCATCGCCCTTCGTAGCCGAATGTGCGCCCACGAGGAAATGGGATTGCCGGGCGCCCGCCGATTTGCCTTAGTCGGCCCGAACCTGCGGGAGACCCGACTTGCCGAACCGATCATGCGCGCCTCCCCCGGGCGACGGCCACGCGGCGGAGCATCGCGCGTGACGCGGCTGCTGACCGGCATCGTCGGCATGGCGGTGATCCTCGGCATCGCGCTGCTGCTGTCGTCCAACCGGCGGGCGATCCGCCCGCGCGTGGTGGGATCGGCCTTCGCCCTGCAGGTGACGATCGCCGTAATCGTGCTCTACGTGCCGGCCGGGCGCCATGCGCTGGCCGGGCTGGCGGCGGCCGTTTCCAGCCTGCTCGGCTACTCGCGGGTGGGCACCGATTTCCTGTTCGGCCGGCTGGCGCAGGATCCGCTCGGGCAGAATTTCGCGTTGCAGGCGCTGCCGACGATCATCTTCTTCGCGGCCCTCATCTCGATCCTCTATTATCTGGGCGTCATGCCGCTGGTGGTGCGATGGATCGGCGGCGCGCTGCAGCGGATCACCGGCGTGTCGAAGGTGGAATCGCTGTGCGCGGCGGCCAACATCTTCGTCGGGCAGAGCGAATCGCCGCTGGTGATCCGCCCCTATCTCGCCAGCCTGACGCCGCCGCAGCTGTTCGCGGTGATGACGTCCGGCATGGCGGGCGTCGCCGGCACGATCCTGGCGGCCTATGCGGCGATGGGCATCCGCGTGGACTATCTGATCGCGGCGAGCTTCATGGCGGCGCCCGGCGGGCTGCTGATGGCCAAGCTGATGATGCCGGACGAGCCGCTGCCGGACGATGCGCCGCCGCAGGAGCCGCCCGTATCGATCGCCGCCGGCATCGACGAGGCGGAGCGGCCGGCCAACATCATCATGGCGGCCAGCCAGGGCGCGCAGACCGGGGTGAAGCTGGCGGTGGCGGTGGGCGCGATGGTGCTGGCCTTCGTGGCGCTGGTGGCGCTGGCGAACGGCCTGCTCTCCGGCGCGGGTGCCTGGTTCGGCATCGAGGGGCTCACCTTCCAGCGCATCGTCGGCATGGTGTTCGCGCCGCTGATGTACCTGATCAACGTGCCGGCGAACGAGATCGGCGTCGCCGGCGGGCTGTTCGGCGAGAAGCTGGTGCTGAACGAGTTCGTCGCCTTCATCAGCCTGGGCAAGGCGCAGGCCGGCCTGTCGGAGGCGACGGTGGCGATCGTCACCTTCGCGCTGTGCGGCTTCGCCAACTTCTCGTCGATCGCGATCCAGATGGCGGTCACGGGCAGCCTCGCGCCCAACCAGCGGCCGATGATCGCGAAGCTGGGCCTGAAGGCGCTGGTCGCGGCATCGCTCTCCAACCTGCTCAGCGCGGCGCTGGCGGGCCTGCTGCTGGCGGGGTGAGTTCCTTCTGATCCTCCCCGTTCCGGGGAGGATCTTCGGTTCAGAAGCGCTTGCTTATCGAAATGCCGAAGGTGCGCGGTTCGTTGACCATCGTCGTGATGTTGTTGAAATCGACCGCGCTCGTCACGCGGATCTGGTCCAGCACGTTGCGCACGAAGCCGGCGATCTCGAACTGGCTGGCGGTGCGGAAGCCCACGCGGGCGCCCAGCTCGGTGAACGGCCGCGTCCTGAACTCGATCGAATCGTAGAGGAAGATGTTGGCCGAGCTGCGGAAGGCCAGATCGCCCATCGCGAACACCTCATTGTCCTCGCCGATCGGCACGCCGTAGCGGACGGAGCCGGTGGCGATCCACTTCTGCGCCTGCGGCAGCGGGTTGCCGTTTATCAGCGCGTTGCCGTTCGCCGCGAGCGGATCGAGCACGGTGCAGCCGCCGCCGCACACGCCCACGTCCAGGCCCGGATCCTTGATCTCGGTATGGTTGTAGCTGCCGCCGGCGGTGATCTGGAGACGCTCGATCGGTCGCGCCTCGAAATCCACCTCCACGCCATAGCCCTCCACCTTGTCGATCGAGATGAGGTTGGCGGTGTTGGCACCGCCGCCGACGGAGGTCTGCTGGAAGTCCTTCACGCGATACCAGTAGCCGGTCAGGTCGAACCTAGCCTTCTTGTCGAACAGGCTCGTCTTGATGCCGATCTCGCCCGACAGCGCCTTCTCGGACGGGGCGGTGGAGGTGCTGCTGTCGAAGGTGACGCGATCCTCGATCGCCGGCCCCTGATAGCCGGTGGCGACGCGGGCGTAAACGTTCACCTCCTCGCTCAGCTTGTAGGTGGCGCTGGCATCGAACGAGACGTTGCTGTCGCTGACCCGCACGTCGAAGGTCATCGGCGGGAAGACGTTCTCCGACGGGTTGGTGACGCGATTGGTAAAATCGTGCTTCTTGTCGTGGGAGTAGCGCACGCCGGCGCGCAGCGAGAGCGCCTCGGTCGCCTGATATTCGGCGGAACCGAACACGCCGTAATTCTCGTTCGTATTGTCGTGGGTGACGAGGCCGTAGACGGTGCCGTCCGCGATCGATCCGGCCGGCGAGGTGGAGCCGGGCTGGTTGTCATACTCCTCATAATAGAGCTTCTGCTTGAAATAATAGGCGCCCGCCTGCAGGCGCAGGCCGTTCATGTCCTCGGTGGCGAAGCGCAGTTCCTGGCTGAATTCCTTCGGCCGGGTGCGGTTGCCGGTCTCCACCGGGAACTCCGCCACGCCGGTGGGCAGGGCGTTGGGCGGGGTGGTGAAGAAGGCGTAGCGATCGCCGCCGTCGATATCGCTGGTGGTGAAGATCTTCAGCCGCTCATAACCCGTCACGGAGTAGAGCGTGCCGATACCGTCCAGCGCATATTCCAGGTGCAGGTTGGTGCCCCAGCTCTTCAGCCGCTGATCGTTGTCGGCATCGAGGGTGACGTGCTTCACGTCGAAATCGGGCTTGAAGCGGTTGGTGCCCGGTACCAGCGAGGCGGCGCGGAACAGGCGGGCGGTGCCCCGCTCGTCGCGGCCGTGGATGTTGAACAGCGCCTTGAAGTCGCCGCTCTCATAGCCGAGCTGGAAGCGGCCGGCCGTGTCGCGATAGCCCTCCAGCTTGTCCGGCGAGCGGTCGTTGGTCGAGGTGCTGTCGTTCGTCACCCAGTCGCTGCGGCGCTGGAGGATGCCGGAGAGACGGAAGGTCAGGCCGTTGGCCACGGGGCCGCCCACCGCCGCCTCCGCGTTCACCGTATCGAACGTGCCGTAGCTGACGGTGCCGTAGCCGTTGAACGTGTCGCTGGGCTTCACGCTGTCGATCTTGACGACGCCGGCCGGCGAGTTGCGGCCGAACAGCGTGCCCTGCGGCCCGCGCAGCACCTGCACGGCGCTGACGTCGAACACCGGAAAGGATTTGAGGAACGGGTTCTCCAGGACGACGTCGTCATAGTAGATCGCCACCGGCTGAGCGACGTTCGGGTCGAAATCGGTATTGCCCAGGCCGCGTATGTAGAAGCGCGGAAAGGTGCGGCCGAACGAGCTCTCGATCAGCAGGCTGGGCGTGCGGGCGGAGAGGAAGCGGATGTCGAGGCCGCTGGAGTTGGCGGCGGCGAGATTCTCGCCCGACAAAGCGGTGACGGCGATCGGCACGTCGCGCGAAAATTCCTCGCGGCGGGAGGCGGTGACGACGATGTCGCCGATCGTGTCGCCGTTGGCGGCGGCCGCCAACGGGCTGGCGGTCTGCGCGTGGGCGGGTGACGCCGCCAGCGCGGTGGCGAGGCTCGATAGCCCGACGAGCATGCCCGTGGAGCGGCGGAAATCGGTGAGACGCAGCATGTTCTTCCCCTTTTGCTGTTCGTCTCCTCTCTGCGAAAATGGCTCCCCTTATGGCGGGGTTGAGGGATGCTATGCCTCTTCGCACCTGCGAACAAGAGGTAAGCAACGCCTTACTTGCGGGCGGGCGCGGCGGTTCCTATCGCACGATCGCCATGTCGATCGAGCCGCCCGCCGCCAAGCCCGTGCGCAAGCGCGATGCCGGGCGGACGCGCGCGACGATCCTGCGTGCCGCCACGCGGGAGTTCGGCCAGAACGGCTTCTCCGGCGCGCGGACGGAGCGGATCGCCGCGCGGGCCGGCTGCAACATCCGCCTGCTCTACCATCATTTCGGCGACAAGAAGGCGCTCTACCTGGCGGTGCTGGAGGCCGCCTACGACGATCTGCGCGCGCGCGAGGCCGCGCTGGAGTTCGATCTCGCCGATCCGCTCGGCTGCGTCGAGCAGCTGCTGCGCTTCACCTTCGGCTATTTCGAGAAGAACCCGAATTTCGAGGGGCTGCTGCGCGCAGAGAACATGATGCGCGGCCGCTTCCTCCGCCAGTCCACCCGCGTGCCGGAGGCGGCGACGCGGCTGCGGGCGGTGCTGGCGCGCATCATCGCCGAGGGAGAGCGGCAGGGCGTGTTCCGCGCCGGCATCGATCCGGTGCAGCTGTACGTGACGGTCACGGCGCTCAGCCGCTTCCACCTGGCCAACGCCTGGTCGCTCTCGCTGCTGCTGGAGACGGACATGCGCAGCGCCGCGTGGCGGGCCGGGCGGCTGGAGCATTGCGTCGCGCTGCTGCGCGCCTTCCTCACGCCGCCTGCGGCACCGGCGCCGCATCCGCCTGCGCCGCATAGTGGCGGGCGATGACGGCGCAGGCGATCAGCTGGAACTGGTGGAACAGCATCAGCGGCAGGATGATCGGGCCAACCTGCGCCGCCGGAAACAGCACGCCCGCCATCGGCACGCCGGAGGCGAGGCTCTTCTTCGATCCGCAGAACAGCAGCACGATCGCATCCTCGCGCGGGAAGCCCAGCACGCGGCCCAGCGCCCAGGTGGCGAACAGCACCATCGCCAGGATGACGAGGCACAGGATGGCGATAAGACCGATCTGCTGCGGCGACAGCCTGTGCCACAGCCCCTCCACCACCGCCGCGCCGAACGCGGTGTAGACGACGATCAGGATCGAGCCGCGATCGACCAGCATCGTCATCGCCTTGTGGCGGGCGACGAAGCCGCCGATCAGCGGCCGGCAGAGGTGGCCGAGCACGAACGGCAGCAGCAGCTGCAGCGCGATCGTCCGCGCCGCATCGAACGACAGGCCGGCCCCGCCCTGCACGCTGTGGATCGTCAGCGCCACCAGCAGCGGCGTCACGAAGATGCCGGCCAGGTTGGAGAAGGAGGCGCTGCACACCGCCGCCGCCACGTTGCCCCGCGCGACGGCGGTGAAGGCGATCGAGGATTGCACGGTGGACGGCAGCAGGGTGACGAACAGCAGGCCCGTGGCGATCGTGGGCGAGAGGAAGGGCAGCGACGAGGCGCCGACGCCGATCAGCGGGAACAGGCCGAAGGTGACGGCGAACACGGTGAGATGCAGCCGCCAGTTGCGCGCGCCGCCGACGATCGCCTCGCGCGACAGCTTGGCGCCGTGCAGGAAGAACAGCAGCACGATGCCGGCATCGGCGATCCACCCCGCCGCCACCGCCGCCTGGCCGCGCGCCGGCAGCAGCGAGGCGAGCAGCACCGTGCCCAGCAGAGCGAGGATGAAGGGATCGAGGATCGTGCGCAGGCGGGCGATCATGCGTGCGCCGCCGCATAGGCATCCAGCCCCGCCAGGTGATCGGCCACCGCCGCATCGTCGAGGAACGAGCCGAGGAAGCTGTTGCGGGCGAGCGCGATCAGATCGTCGCGCGTCAGCTGCGGCGCGATCGCGCGAAAATTGTCGTTCACATAGCCGCCGAAATAGGCCGGATCGTCGGAATTGATCGTGGCGCGCAGCCCCGCGCGCAGCATCGCGCGGATCGGGTGCGCGTCGATGCGGTCGACCACGCACAGCTTCAGGTTGGACAGCGGGCACACGGTGAGCGCCATGCCGGAGCGGGCGAGCCGGGCGACGAGCAGCGGATCCTCCATCGCCCGGTTGCCGTGATCCAGCCGATCGATGCGCAGCGTATCCAGGGCCTGCGCGACATAGGCGGGCGGCCCCTCCTCACCGGCATGGGCGACGCGGCGCAGCCCCATATCGCCGGCGCGGGCGAACACGCGGGCGAACTTCTCGGGCGGGTTGCCCACCTCCGACGAATCGAGCCCCACCGCCGCGATACGGTCGAGCCACGGGCCGGCAGCGGTCAGGGTGGCGAAGGCGGCCTCCTCGTCCAGGTGGCGCAGGAAGCACAGGATCAGCCGGGAGGTGAGGCCGTGCGCCGCCTCCGCCTGCGCCATCGCGGCCAGCAGCCCCTCGATCACCGCGGCCATCGGCACGCCGCGATCGGTATGCGTCTGCGGATCGAAGAAAATCTCGGCGTGGCGCACGGTGTCCGCCGCCGCGCGATTAAAATAGGCGGTGGCGAGATCGGTGAAGTCCCGCTCCGTCCGCAGCACGTCGGCGCCGCGATAGTAGATGTCGAGGAAATCCTGGAGATTCGAGAATTCGTAGGCGGCGCGCACCTCCTCCACCGAGGCGAAGGGGATCGCCACGCCGTTGCGCTTCGCCAGCGCGAACATCAGCTCCGGCTCCAGCGAGCCTTCGATGTGCAGGTGCAGCTCGGCCTTGGGCAGGCCGGCGGCGAAGGTGGCGGGATCGATCATGCTCATGCTCCGGCGGGGGGCGCCACGCGCTCGCCCGCCACATAGGTCGCCGCGACGGCGCGGTCATCCCCGAGGATCTGGAGGGCGAACAGCCGCTCTGCCAGCGGACGGCCGGCGGTGCGCCGGGCGAGCAGCGGCGTGGCGGCGGGATCGAGCACCACGAAGTCCGCTTCCTGCCCGGCGAGAAGTCCGCCGATCCGGTCCGCGAGCCCCAGGATCGCGGCGCCGCCGGCCGTGGCGAGGTGCAGCGCGCGGAACGGATCGAGGTTCTGCCCGCGCAGCTGGCACACCTTGTAGAGCTCGCCCAGCGTGCCGAGGATCGAGAGGGTGGTGCCGGCGCCGACATCGCTGCCGATGCCGACGCCGACACCGAACGAATCCGCCCGCGCCAGATCGAACAGGCCGGAGCCGAGGAACAGGTTCGACGTGGGGCAGCAGGCGATCCCGGCGCCCGCCTGCGCCATGCGGCCGAGCGCGCGGTCGCCGAGATGGACGCAGTGGGCGAACACCGAGCGCGGGCCGACGAGGCCGAAGCGATCATAGACGTCGAGATAGTCGGCGGCGGTGGTGAAGCGCCGCGCCACGGCGGCGATCTCGGCGTGGTTCTCGGCCAGATGGGTGTGCAGCAGCGCCTGCGGGTGGGCGGCGAGCAGCGCGCCGGCCGCCTCAAGCTGCGCGTCGGTGGAGGTGAGGGCGAAGCGCGGCGTGACGGCGTAGCCGATCCGCCCGCGCCCGCGCCACCGTGCGATCAGCGCCTCGCTCTCCGCCCGTCCGCCGCTGGCGGTATCGCGCAGGCCGGGCGGGCCGAGGTCCATCAGCACCTTGCCGGAGACGATCCGCATGCCGCGCGCCAGCGCCGCATCGAACAGCGCGTCGACCGATCCCTCGTGCACGGTGGGGAAGACGAGGGCGGTGGTGGTGCCGTGATCGAGCAGCCGATCGAGGAAGAAGGCGGCGGCGGCATCGGCGTGCGCGCGGTCGGCGAACGCCGTCTCGGCGGGGAAGATGTGGCGATCCAGCCAGTCGAGCAGCTGCCCGCCATGCGCCGCGATCGCGCCCACCTGCGGATAGTGGACATGCGTGTCGACGAAGCCGGGCACGATCAGGCCGGCGAGCGGCGTTACGGCCGTGCGGGCGACCCGATCGGCCAGGTCGGCGAACGGGCCGCAGGCGGCGACGATGCCGTCCTCCACCAGCAGCAGCCCGTCCGCATGGTGGACGATCGCCTCCGGCCCGTCCCTTAGCGGATCGCGCGGCACGGCGAGGATCTCGCCCCGGAACGCGCGGATCATGCGAGCGCCAGCAGCTGGGCGAGCGTGGCGACGGCGATCACCTCCGGCGCCTTGCCGACGATGCCGGGCAGGCCGATCGGGCAGGTGAGCCGCGCGGCGTCGATGCCGTCGCGCGCCAGCCGCGCGGTGAAGCGCGCGCGCTTGGTGGCCGAGCCGATCAGCCCGACGAACCGCGCCGGCCCGCCGAGCGCGGCGGCGGCGAGGCGGTAATCGAGCGCGTGATCGTGGGTGAGGATCAGGATCGCGGCGTCGACCGGCGCGGCGCGGGCGCAGGCCGGTGCGTCCGCCTCCGCGACAAGGGCCACGCCGGGCCACGCCGCCGCCTCCGCCCGCGTATCGAACCAGGCGAGGGCGAGGGGCAGGCCGGCCGCCTTCGCCGCGATCGCGCGGCCGACATGGCCGGCGCCGAACAGCAGCAGCGGCCGGCCGGGCGGATCGAGCCGCTCGCCGATCCGGTCGCCCGGCGCCGGCCGGTCGCCGCGCACGGCCGCCGCCGGCGCCTCGCCGCCGTGCCGGTCGATGTGGCTCTCGGCGAAACGGTGGACGATGCGCGCGCCCGGCGTCGCCGCGCGCAGCCACCCGGCGCGGGCCGGATCGAGCCGCTCGACCAGCAGCCGCACCCGCCCGCCGCAGCACTGGCCCAGCAGCGGCCCGAGCGGATAATCCTGCACGCGCCACGCGCCCGCCGGCTGGTCGAGCATTGCGACCGCCTGCGCGATCGCCTGCTGCTCCAGCCGTCCGCCGCCGATCGTGCCCGCCGCGCCGCCCGCCGCGACCACCATCCGCGTGCCCGCACCGCGCGGCGCCGACCCCTCCGTCGCGAGCACCGTGACGAGGGCGGCGGGGCCGCCGGCGAGCGCGGCGAGGGCGGTGGCGGCCCACTCGGCCTGTAGCTCCGCGCCCGTCCCGCCGTCGTTCCAGCGAGGGCTCGTGCCTCTGCCTCTCTCCGCGAGCGGCATGATCTCGGGGCGGGAGAGACAGGAATCCCGACGCGCGGTGGGAGCGGTGCCGCTAGCCACGATCGCCGCCCGCCGCCCGGCCGCGCAGGTCCGTCACGGCCGCCAGGATCCGCTCCGGCGTGGCGGGTGCGTCGAGGTGCGGCAGGCCCCGGCCGGGTGCCGCCGCGGCCACCGCCTGGGTGAGTGCCGAGAACACCGCGATCGCCAGCATGAACGGCGGCTCACCGACCGCCTTCGAGCGATGGATCGTCGGCTCGGCATTGCGGCCCGGCTGCCACAGGCGGATGTCCATGCGGGCGGGCCGGTCCCCCGCCGTCGGGATCTTGTAGGTGGAGGGCGCGTGGGTGAGCAGCCGGCCGGTCTCGTCGAACACGAGTTCCTCGGTCGTCAGCCAGCCCATGCCCTGCACGAAGCCGCCCTCGATCTGGCCCAGATCGATGGCCGGGTTCAGCGAGCGGCCGACATCGTGAAGGATGTCCACCGCCAGCACCCGGTGCTCGCCGGTCAGCGTATCGATCACCACCTCGGCCAGCGCCGCGCCATAGGCGAAATAGTAGAACGGCCGGCCCTTGTGGGCCGCGCGATCGTAGGCGATCTTCGGCGTGGTGTAGTAGCCGGTCGCCGAAAGCGAGATGCGCCCCATCTGCGCCTGCCGGCACAGCGCGCCGAACGGCACGAGATCGTCGCCGATCGCCACGCCTTCGGCCGTGAAGCGCACGCGATCCTCGGCCACGCCGTGCACGCGCGCGGCGAAGGCGACCAGGCGGCAGCGCAGCGTCTCCGCCGCGTTGAACGCCGCCATGCCGTTCAGGTCCGCGCCGGAGGAGGCGGCCGTCGCCGACGTGTTCGGCACCTTGTCCGTGCGGGTGGAGGTGATCCGCACGCGGGCGACGTCCACCGCGAACACGTCCGCCACCACCTGCGCCACCTTGATGTTCAGGCCCTGCCCCATCTCCGTACCGCCATGGTTCAGCGCGATCGAGCCATCGGTATAGAGGTGGACCAGCGCGCCGGCCTGGTTGAGGTGGGTGGTCGTGAAGCTGATGCCGAACTTCACCGGCGTGAGCGCCAACCCCTTCTTCAGCACGCGATGCGCGGCGTTGAACGCCGCCACCCGCTGTACCCGCGCGGCGTAATCGGTCTGCGCGACCAGATCCGCGATCAGGGCGGGGGCGACATTGTCCTCCACGACCATGTCGTAGGGCGTCACGTCCCGCCCCGGCCCGTAGAGGTTGGCCTGCCGCACGGCGAGCGGATCGCGTCCCAGATGAGCGGCGATGGCGTCCATCACCCGCTCGATTGCGAGCATCCCCTGCGGGCCGCCGAAGCCGCGGAAGGCGGTGTTCGACACGGTGTGCGTGCGCAGGCGGTGGGAGACGATCTCGACCGCCGGCAGATGGTAGCAATTGTCCGCGTGGAACATCGCCCGATCGTTGATCGCATGGCTGAGATCGGCGGTCGCGCCGCAGCGCGAGGCGAGTTCGATGCGGATGCCGGCGACGTGGCCGTCGCCGTCGAACCCCACGTCATACTCCACGGCGAAGTCGTGGCGCTTGCCGGTCATCACCATGTCGTCGTCGCGGTCGGCGCGGATCTTGGCGGGGCGGCCCGTCTTCGCCGCGACCAGCGCGGCGGCGGCGGCGTAGAGCGCGGCCTGCGTCTCCTTGCCGCCGAAGGCGCCGCCCATGCGGCGCACCTCCACCGTCACGTCGGCGTGGCCCAGCCCCAGCAGGTTGGCGACGAGGTGCTGCACCTCGCTCGGATGCTGGGTGGAGGAGAGGATGTGGATCTGCCCCTCCTCGCCCGGCGTGGCGAGCGCGACCTGCCCTTCGAGGTAGAAATGCTCCTGGCCGCCCATCTCCAGCGTGCCGGCGATCCGGTGCGGCGCGGCGGCCAGCGCGGCGGCGGCGTCGCCGCGCGCCATGCGCTGGCTGTCTTCCAGCAGCGATCCGGCGGCGCGGGCCTGCGCGATCGTGATGAAGGCGGGGAGGGGATCATAGTCCACCGCGCCAGCCGCGCCGCGCGCCGGGCGGCCGCGGCGGAGGTGGCGGCGACGACGAACAGCGACTGGCCGACGCACACCACCTCGCCTTCCGCGAACAGCCGGTCGTCGCCGGCGACGGGGCTGACGTCGTTCCGGCCCGGTATGTCGGCGGCGGCGAACACCGCCACCACGCCGGCGGCGGCGCGGACGGGCGCGAGATCGAGCGAGACGATGCGGGCGTGGGCCTGCGCGCTCTGGCCGAACGCCAGGTGCAGCAGGTCGGCCGGTTCCGGCATGTCGTCCACGTAGCGCGCCGTGCCGGCGACGTGGCCCTGCGCGCTGTCGTGCGGCAGCGATGCGCGGACGGCGCGGGTGGAGAAGCCGGCGGCGTCGCGATCAGCCATCGATCAGCTCCGGCGAAAGGACGGAGAGCGGCTCGTCCGCGTCCGCCAGCCACAGCCGGCGCAGCAGATTGGCCGCCGCCGCCAGCCGATAGCCGCTGGACCCGCGCACGTCGGTGAGCGGCGCGTAATCCAGCGCGAGGGCGGCGGCGGCCGCGTCGATCGTCGCCTCGCTCCACGGCTGGTCGACCAGCGCCGCCTCGCAACGCGGCGCGCGCGCCGGCGTGCCGGCCATGCCGCCGAAGGCGATGCGGGCGGCGGTGACGACGCCGCCCTCGATCGAGACGGCGAAGGCGCCGCACACCGCCGATATGTCGCTGTCGAACCGCTTGGAGAGCTTGGTGACGGCGATGCGGGTGGCGGCCGCCGGGCGCGGCACGAACACGCTCTCGACGAACTCGCCGGGCCGGCGATCCTGCACGCCGTAGCCGATGAAATAATCCTCCAGCGGCATTGTCCGCCGCGCGTCGCCGTGCCGCAGGGTGAGCGTGGCGCCGAGCGCGATGAGCGCGGGCGGCATGTCCCCGATCGGCGAGCCGTTGGCGATGTTGCCGCCGATCGTGCCGGCATTGCGCACCTGCGTGCCGGCGATGCGGCGGACGAGCTCGCCGAGATCGGGGTGCAGCCGGGCGAGCGGCGCCGACGCCTCCGCATAGCGCACCGTCGCGCCGATGCGGACGCCGTCCGCGCTCTCCGCGACGCGGCCCAGATCGGCGATGTCGGCGATGAAGATCGTGCGATCGAGGATGCGGTGCTGCTTCGTCACCCACAGGCCGACATCGGTGGCGCCGGCGACGATCCGCGCGTCGGGAAAGGCCAGCAGCAGCGCGGCGAGCTCGTCCGCCGTGGCGGGGATGTGGAATGTGCGCCCTCCCGCGTCAGGAGCGAGGTCGCGGGTCTCCTCCATGTCCCGAGCGCAGTCGAGGGGCTCTCCCGTGTCCCGAGCGCAGTCGAGGGGCGTGTCTCGACCGCGCTCGACAGAGAGGGTGGCGAGGGCCTTTAGGTGCGCCGCCAGCGCGCCGTCGTCCGGCACCTCCGGCGGCACCGCCGCGCCGGCGTCCAGGATCGGGCCGTAGCCGGTGCAGCGGCAGAGATTGCCGGAGAGCACGTCCGCCAGCGCCAGCCCCCGCGTGCCGCACGCGCCGATGCTGCGGCCGTAGAGCGACATGACGAAGCCCGGCGTGCAGAAGCCGCACTGCGAGCCGTGCCGGGCGACCAGCTCGCGCTGCACCGCGTGGGTGCCGCCCAGGCTCTCCACCGTCATCAGCGCCTTGCCGTGCAGCATCGGCAGGAACAGGATGCAGGCGTTCACCGCGCGCCACGCCACGCGATCGCCGTCAAGCGCGCCGACCAGCACGGTGCAGGCGCCGCAATCCCCCTCCGCGCAGCCCTCCTTGGTGCCGGTGCGGCGCAGGCGGTAGCGCAGCAGATCGAGCACGGTGCCGGTGGGATCGGGATCGTCGAGCGCGATCGTCTCGCCATCGAGGAGGAAGCGGACGGTCGCCATCAGCTGCCCCGGTAGGTGGAATAGCCGAACGGCGAGACGAGCAGCGGCACATGATAGTGGCCGTCCCCCGCCATCGCGAAATCGATCGTGACGCGATCGAGGAACGGCGGATCGGGCAGCGCGACGCCGCGGTCGCGAAAATAGTCGGCCACGGCGAATGTCAGCGCGTAGCGGCCGGCCGCGACCGGAACCCGGGCGAGCGCCGGCCAGCGCCCGTCCCCGTCCGTGCCGCCCTCGGCGATCGTCGCGCCATCGCGCAGCAGGCGCACCGCCATCCCCGCCGCCGGGCAGCCATGAGCGAGATCGAGGACGTGGGTGGAGAGGCTCGTCATGCCGCCGCCTCCGCCGCCGGGTGCCACTCGCCGACGAACTCGGGCTCGGCATAAGCGAGATAGTCGGCGATCAGCGCGGCGCGATCGTCGAGGAACAGCTGATCGGCGACCCCGGCGACCAGCTTCGGGATCGCATGCTTCAGGCCGGAGAGGGCGGAGGCGGAGAGGCCGAGGCTGATGAGGCCGGAATAGTTGAACGCGAACAGCCCCTCCAGCCGGGCCGCATCGGCCGGGTCGCGCGGCAGCAGCTGGAAGTTCGGGCCGAGATAGGGGTGCGCGTCGATCAGCGGGTTGGTGATGGCCGGATCGGCCGCGTGACGATCCCCCCAGCGGGCGATCGCATCCGCCACCAGCCGCAGTTCGGGGCGCAGCGCCGGATCGGTGACGAGGCCGGTGGAGAGCACCAGGAAATCATAGGTGGCGGTGCCGTGCGGCGTGGTGATCGCCACGCCGTCGGCCGTCTCCGCCACGTCCAGCCACGGCGCGCCCAGATGCAGGCGGAAGCCGGGATAGGCGGCGGCGCGGGCGAAGGTATCGTTGGTGGGCGGCTGGTTGCGCGCGAAGAAGCTCGCCATCAGCGCGTATTTGGCATCGTCGTCCAGCGTGGCGAAACGGGCGATCATGCCGGACGCTTCCATGAAGCGGATCGGGTTCACCCGGGGCAGCGCGGCACGGCGAACGAAGACGTGCGCCTGCGCCACGCCCTGCGCCAGCGCCGCCTGCGCGTTGTCGAACGATGAGGCGCCGGCGCCGAGGATGGCGATGCGCCGGCCGGCGAGGCGCGCATAGTCGATCGCCTCGGACGTGTGGGCGTAGCGCCGACGCGGCAGCCTGGCGGCGATCTCCGGCGGCGTGTGCCACTGGCCGCCGCCCTGTATGCCGGTGGCGAGCACCACCTTGCGGGCGAGCAGCGCCGTGCCGTCTGCCAGGTGCAGCCGGTACGGCCCGCCGGCCAGCGGCTCCACCAGGGTGACGCGCGCGTCGTTGCGCACCGGCAGGCCCAGCACGTGGCGATACCAGCGCAGATAGGCCATCCAGTCCGCCCGCGGGATCTTGCCGAGCGCGGCCCAGCCCGCCGCGCCGTGCCGCGCCTCCCAATAGGCGCGGAAGGTGAGGGAGGGGATGCCGAGGTCGATCGCCGTGAGCTCCTTGGGCGTGCGCAGGGTCATCATCCGCGCATAGGTATCCCACGGGCCTTCGTAGCCGGCCGGATTCTCGTCCAGCACCAGGATGTTGCCGATCCGCTCCCGCAGCAGGCCGAAGGCGGCGCCGAGGCCGCTCTGCCCGCCGCCGACGATCACCACGTCGTGGACGTGACCGTCGGGATGGTCGTGCGGGCGCGTCCAGTCCGGCTTGCCGTGATCGAGCCGGGCGAGATCGTGCGCCACCTGATGGCCGAGCGCGTCGAGGCCGATGGCGGCGGCCGGATCCGGCACCGGATCGGAGCAAGGGGCGGGCGTCATGACATGGCCTCCAGCCGCAGGCGGACGATCTGGCCGATCTCGCGCAGCGCGGTCGCGATCTCGGCATCGCGGTCCTGCTCCAGCCGCCGCGCCATGGCGGCCAGGATGCCCACCTTGGTCGACTGGCGCACGCAGATGATGAACGGGAAGCCGAAGCGCGCCGCATAGGCCGCGTTCAGCGCGTGGAAGCGGGTATATTCCTCCGGGCTCATGCGATCGAGCCCGGCTGACGCCTGCTCGGCCGCCGAGGCATCGGTGAGGGTGCCGTCCACCGCCGCCTTGCCGGCCAGCTCGGGATGGGCGCGGATCAGCGCCAGCTGCTCGTCGAGCGCGGCATCGCGGACCACCCGCGTCAGCCCGGCATGGAGGTCGGCGAGCGGGCGCAGGGCGGCGGCGCGCTCCACCACCCACGGCGAATGTTCGAACAGGTCGCGATAGCGGGCGACGAACGCCGCGGCGGGCAGGGCGTTGATCTCGTCCAGCATGTCCGGCGTCACGATCCGCTCCCCTCGATCGAGACGTGGGCCGAGACAATCTTCCAGCCGCCCGGAAAGCGCACCCACGTCTGGCTCTGGCGGCCGCGCCGATCGCCGCCCGCGCGGAAGAACTCCACATTGGCGGTGGCAAGATCGCGGCCGTAGGCGGCGATCGCCAGCCGGCCGAGACGGCGCTGGGGCGATCCGCCGCGGCCCACGCGGAAGGCGCGGATCTCGTCCGCGCCGTAGAGCACCTCGCCCACGCCGTAGCGCACCGTCGCCGCCGCATCGTGGAACAGCGCGTCCAGCGCCCGCACATCGTCCGCCATCAGCGCCGCCTCATAGGCGCGGAAGGCGGCGGCGACCTCCGCCACGACATCCGGATCGTTCACGGTCATGCGGGATGAACCTCCAGCCAGTGGCGCGCGATATCGATGCGGCGGGCGAGCCACGCCTGCCCGCTCGCCCGGACGTGATCGAGGAAGCGGGCCACCGCCCGCGCCCGCGCCGGCCGCCCGGCGATGCGGCCGTGCAGGCCGATCGACATCATCCGCCCGCCTTCCTCCGCCAGCTGGTCGAACGTGTCGCGCAGGTAGCGGAAGAACTGGTCGGGTTCGGCGAAGCCGTTCAGCGCGACGAACTTCATGTCGTTGGCGTCGAGCGAGTAGGGCACGATCAGCTGGCCGGAGGGGGCATGGTAGGGCAGGTCGTCGGCATAGCTGTCCGCATCGTAGACGAAGCCGCCCTCCGCCGCGACGAGGCGCGCCGTGTTCGGCGAGGTGCGGCCCTGATACCAGCCGAGCGGCCGGGCGCCGGTGACGCGGGCGTGCAGCGCGATCGCCTCGGCGATGTGGGCGCGCTCGGTCTCCTCCGGCACGTGCTGATAGTCGATCCAGCGCAGGCCGTGGCTGGCGATCTCCCACCCGGCCGACTGCATCGCGGCGACGGCCGGCGGGTTCATCGCCAGCGCCCGCGCCACGCCGAACACGGTGACGGGCACGTCGCGCAGGATGCGGTGCAGCCGCCAGAAGCCGGCGCGGGCGCCATATTCGTAGAGGCTCTCCATCGCCATCGCGCGCTGGCCGGCGTGCGCGGCGGCGCCGACCATCTCGGAGAGGAACGCCTCCGACCCGGCATCGCCGTTGAGGATCGAGTTCTCGGCCCCCTCCTCATAGTTGACGACGAACTGCACGGCGACGCGGGCGCCGCCGGGCCAGCGCGGATCGGGCGGCGCGGCGCCGTAGCCGACGAGATCGCGGCTCACGCGGTTCCTCCCCGGCGCGCGGAGGTCACGACCACGCCTCCAGCGCCGCATCCACGCCGGCGCCGGCGGGGAAGCGGTAGCCCTCGGCGCGCAGCACCGCCTCCAGCGCGCCGAGCGTCAGCAGCACCTTGTGCTTCATCGCATTGTAGCCCATCGCCCCGATCCGCCAGATCCGCCCCTGCAGCGGGCCGAAGGCGCTGCCGATCTCGATCTCGAAATGCTCGCGCATGGCGGTGCGGACACGCTCGCCATCCACCCCTTTCGGGATCAGGATGCCGGTGACGTTGGTCATGCGGAAGCGGTCGTCGCCGAACACAGTCAGCCCCATCGCCCGCACCCCGGCGGTGACAGCGCGGCCGGCGGCGGCGTGGCGGGCGAAGCGCCGCTCCAGCCCCTCGGCCAGCACCACGCGGGCGCATTCGCGCGCGCCGTAGAGCATCGTCGTCGCCTCGGTGTGGTGGTTGAGGCGCTTCTCGCCCCAATAATCCATGATCATCGCCAGATCGAAATAGTTGGAGCCGATGCGCGCGCCCGCCCCGTCCGCGATGTCGGCGCGGCGGATGCCCTGCTCGACGTGGCGGCGGCCGGCGATGTGTTCCGCCGCCCGTGCCGAGAGGGTGATCGGCGCCGAGCCGGACGGGCCACCGAGGCATTTCTGGAGGCCGCCGGTCACGATGTCCGCCTCCCAGCGGTCGGCGGCGACCGCCATGCCGCCGATCGTGGCGGTTGCATCGACGTAGAGATAGGTGCCGGCCGCGCGGCACAGCGCGCCGAGCCCGTCGAGCGGCTGCGCCATCGTGGTGGAGGTGTCGCCGTGGACGCAGGCGACCACCTTCGGCCCGGTGCGCGCGATCGCCTCGGCAATGGCGTCCAGCGGCACCGTCTCGCCCCAGGGCGCCTCCACCGTCTCGACGACGGCGCCGAGGCGTTCGAGGATTTCGGTCAGCAGCAGGCCGAAGCGGCCGAATTTCACCACCAGCACGCGGTCGCCCGGAGCGGCAAGGCTGACGAGCGCCGCCTCGATACCGGCGCGGGCGGTGCCGTCGACCAGAAAGGTCCAGCGATTGTCCGTGCCGAAGATCGGGCGATAGAGCGCCATCACCTCGTTCATGTAGCCGGTCATCTCCGGATCGAACTGGCCGAGCAGATCGGCCGCCATCGCGCGCAGCACGCGGGGGTGGGCGTTGACCGGCCCCGGCCCCATCAGCAGCCGCTGCGGCGGATCGATCTCGCCGTAGAGGTCAGGCAAGGGTCTCTCCCAGTCGATCGATGAAGCCGCGCATCACGGCGAGGGCGATGTCCGCGTCGGCGGGGTCGACCGCCTCGGCCGGATTGTGGCTGACGCCGCCGGCGCAGCGGACGAACAGCATGGCGGTGGGGCAGAGCGACGCCATCGCCATCGCATCGTGCCCCGCGCCCGAGACGAGCCGGCGCACCGGCTGCCCGGCGGCTTGCGTGGCCGCGTCGAGCAGGTCCATGAGGCCGGGGTCGCACGGGCTCGGCGGCAGATCGTGGACGCGATCGGCGGTCGCCACCACGCCGCGCCGCGCCGCGATGGCGTGGATCTCGGCCAGGATCGCGGCGGCGGCGGCGTCGCGGCGGGGGGCGTCGCCGGCGCGCACGTCCAGCGTGAAGGCGACGCGGCCGGGGATCACGTTGGCGGCGCCGGGCAGCGCCTCCAGCCGGCCGACCGTGGCGACGAGATCGGAGGCGGCGGCGCGGGCGATCCGCTCGGCCGCCAGCACCATCTCGGCGGCGGCGGCCAGCGCGTCGCGGCGCAGCGGCATGGATATGGTGCCGGCATGGCCGGCCGTGCCGGTGACGACGACGGCGTAGCGCCGCTGCGCGGCGATGCCGGTAACGGTGCCGACGGCGAGCCCCGCCGCCTCCAGCACCGGCCCCTGCTCGATATGCGCTTCCAGATAGGCGAGGGTGGAGCCCGGCGCGCGGGCGGCGGCGAGATAGTTGCCGATGCCGAGCGGCCACTGCGATGCGATGCCGGATCCGCCGCACAGGCTCTCGTGGCTGGCGTCAAACATGCGCAAGGCGTCACCGAGATCGACCCCTTCCGCGTCGGCGATGGCGAGCGCCGCCAGCGGCAGCGTGCCGGCAACCGCCCGGCTCGTCAGCATCGCGGCCGGGAAGCGGCTGCCCTCCTCGTCGCCAAAGGCGATCACCTCGATCGGGAAGGGCATGCGCCGGCCCTGTTCCGCGAGCGCCGCGACACATTCGATGCCGAGCATGAGCCCAAGCGGGCCGTCGTAGCGGCCGGCGTCGCGCACGCTGTCGATGTGGCTGCCGATCAGCAGGGCGGGCGCCTCCGCCGTTCCCTCGTAGCGGCCGATCAGGTTGGCGGCGGGATCTAGCCGCACGGTCATGCCCGCCTCGACCATCCACGCGCCCGTGCGATCCAGCGCGGCGCGGTGGGCGGGCGTGAGATAGGCGCGGTAGAGGCCGTCGGCCGCGTCGCTGTACGGCGCCAGGCCAAGCGCGTCGCAGCGGGCAACGGCACGGGCGCCCCCCGGGCCATGCGTCGTCACCACGCCGCCACCATGCCGTCGCCGCGCGGATCGGTCGCGCCCTCGATCAGCCCGCCGGGGTGGCGCACCAGCGCGCCGGCATGGCCCATCGTGGCGGTGAAGGCGGGCAGCGGCTCCACCACATGCCCGGCGTCGCGCAGCCGATCGAGGAGCGCGGGCGGGAAGCGGTCCTCGATCTTCAGGCTCGTGCTCTCCTCCCCCCAGGTGCGGCCGAGCAGCCAGCGCGGCGCGGTGATCGCCTGCTGCAGCGGCATGGCGAAGCGCGCGTAGCGGGTGAAGAGGGCCGCCTGCGTCTGCGGCTGGCCCTCGCCGCCCATCGTGCCATAGGCCATGACGCGGCCATCATCGAAGCGGGCGAGCGCCGGGTTCAGCGTATGGAACGGCCGGGCGCCGGGCCGCAGCGGGTTCCAGCCGCCGGCCGCGAGGCGGAAGGAGGCGCCGCGATTCTGCCAGACGATGCCGGTTTCCGGCAGGACGAGGCCGGAGCCGAACTCGAAATAGGTGCTCTGGATGCAGCTGACGACCTGCCCCTGCCGGTCCACCGCGCCGAACCAGGTGGTGTCGCCCGAAGCGGAGGGCTGCGGCCACGGCAGCGCGCGGGCCGGATCGATGCGGGCGGCGAGCGCATCCAGCGCCGCCGGATCGTCCAGCAGCGCCTGCGGATCGAGCGTGCCGTGCGCCGGATCGTGGCAGTGCGCGTCGCGGATCAGGAACGCCTGCTTCGTCGCCTCGACGAGGCCGTGGACGTGGGCGAAGCCCTCACCCTCCGTCACGCCCAGCCGATCGAACACAGCGAGGATCAGCAGCGAGGCGAGCCCCTGCGTCGGCGGCGGCAGGTTGAACAGCCGCGCGCCGGCGATCGGCACGGAGAGCGGCGGCACCGCCAGCGCGCGGTGGCGGGCGAGGTCGTCCGCCCTCACCGGGCTGCCGAGCGCGGCGAGATCGGCCGCGATCGATCGGGCGAGCGAGCCTGTGTAGAAATCGTTCAGGCCATCCGCCGCCAGTCGCCGCAGCGTTGCGGCCAGCGCCGGCTGGCGCAGGATCGCGCCCTCGTCCAGCGGCCTGCCGTCCGGCTCGAACGTGGCGGCGTAGGCGCCCGGCAGGTGGCGCAGCTCCGGGCCTTTCGCGCGGGCCAGCGCCGCGCCGCCGGCCGTCACCGGCACCCCGGCCTCGGCATGGTGGATCGCGTCGCGCAGCAGGCGGCCGAGCGGCAGGATGGCGCCGCCCGCGGCCAGCGCGGCGGCCCAGCCCGAGACCGCGCCTGCCACGGTGTTCGCCGCCAGCGGGCCGCGCCACGGGATCGCCGCGCGGCCGGCATAGAGGTCGATCGTCGCGGCCGCCGCGGCGCCGCCGCAGGCGTCCACCGCCCATGTCCGCCCGTCCGGCTCGGCCACCAGCCAGAAGCCGTCGCCGCCGATGCCGGTCATGTGCGGATAGACCACGGCGAGTGCCGCGGCGACGGCGACGCACGCCTCCACCGCGCTGCCGCCATCGGCCAGCACGTCCCGCCCGGCCTGCGCCGCCAGATGGTGCGGCGCCGTGACCATGCCGCGCAGCGACCTTGGGGTATGCAGCATCGGCGCGCCTCACCCCGCCGCGAGATAGGCGAAGCGGACGACGAACAGCGCCGCCAGGATCATCAGCAGCGTATCGCCGCGCTCCACCCGCCCGCGCGCCAGCTTCAGCACGGCGTGCGCCGTGATGCCGAAGGCGAGGCCGTTGGCGATCGAGAAGCTGAGCGGGATGATCGCGACCGTGAGGAAAGCGGGCAGGGCGGTGAACGTATCGTCCCAGTCCACCTCCACCAGCGGCGCCATCATCAGCCCGCCGACCAGGATCAGCGCGGGCGCCGTGGCGGCGAGCGGCACGAGGGCCGCATAGGGCGCCACGAACATCGTCAGCAGGAACAGCAGGCCGGTGACGATCGCCGTCAGCCCGGTGCGGCCGCCCGCCTGCACGCCGGCCGCGCTCTCGACATAGCTGGTCACGGTGCTGGTGCCGGCCAGCGCGCCCACCATCGTCGCCGCCGCATCGGTGTAGAGGATGCGGTTGAGGCCCGGGATGCGGCCGGCCGCGTCCATCAGCCCGGCGCGCTTCGTCACCGCCACCAGGGTGCCGATATTGTCGAACAGATCGACGAACAGGAACACGAACAGGATCTCGAACAGGCCCAGGCCGTGCGTGCCGGTAAGCCCGAACACGCCCGGCAGATCGAGCTTGAACGCCGTCTGCGTCAGCGCCGAGAGGCTGTAGGCGACGGGCGCCACCGTCACCTGACCCAGGATCCAGCCGACGGCGGTCGTCAGCACGATGCCGATCAGGGTGGCGCCGCGCACCCGCCAGATGCTGAGCCCCGCGATCACGGCGAGGCCGAACATCGCGAGCAGCGGCCCCGGCGCGCGCAGATCGCCGAGCGCCACGCTGGTGGCGCTGTTCGAGACGACGATGCCGGCATTCTTCAGGCCGATGAAGCCGATGAACAGGCCGATACCGCCCGCCACGGCGGCGAACAGGTGCGGCGGGATGGCCGCCACGATCATCTGCCGCACCCCCGCCAGGGTGAGCAGCAGGAAGCAGACGCCGGAGATGAACACGCAGCCCAGCGCCACCGGCCACGGCACCCCCATCTGCTGCACGACGGTGAAGCTGAAATAGGCGTTCAACCCCATGCCAGGCGCCAGCGCCAGCGGCACGTTGGCGACAAGCCCCATCAGGATGCTGGCGAAGGCGGCGGCGAAGCAGGTGGCGGCGGCGACGGCGGCGACCGGCAGGCCGGCCTGGCCCAGGATCGCCGGGTTCACCAGCACGATATAGGCCATCGTCAGGAAGGTGGTGGTGCCGGCCAGCGCCTCCGTCCGCACGTCGGTGCCGCGCGCGGCGAGGGCGAAGCGTCGTTCGAGCAGGGACGAGACGGGCGCCGTCACGCGGCCCCGCTGCGATATCGGCGGACGTGCGGGGTGGAACCCCGGAAGCTGACATGGAGATACAACGCCATCGGGTACGCCCCCTGCGATCGCCTACCTCCTCCTGCTGGTGGCCCTATGCTGGGCTTTGACGGCCGCTTATCACATATCGCGCGCGGCCCGACAATTCATGTTCCGCTTACTTGGGGTGGCGGACCGAAGCCGACCAGGCCGAGCCCCTCCAGCCGCCGCGCGACGGCGTAGAGCTGCGCCTCTCGCCCCGGCGCCGCGATCAGCTGCACGCCGATCGGCAGGCGGCCGGCGCGCCTGAGCGGCACGGAGAGAGCGGGCAGGCCGACGAAGCTGATCGGCTGCGTGTAGCGGCCCAGGCTGGCGCGCGCCGGCGACGGCCTGCCGTCCAGTTGTACCACGGGATCGGCGATCATCGGCGCGGGGCAGCCGGTGGCGGGCGCGATCAGCACCGGGTGCGCGGCCAGCAGATCCAGGCAGCGCGCGCGGAACCCCTCGCGAAAACGCTGCGCGTCGAACCATGCGGCGGCGGGCAGCGCGGCGCCGGCGATTAGCCGGTCCCGCGTGGCCGGATCGAAGGCGAGGGCGCGGCGGCGGAGTTCGGGCAGGTGGCGCGCGCCGCCCTCCGCCGCCGTCATCAGGAAGGCGGCGGAGCGGGCGGCGGCGACCTGCGGCAGCTCCACCGTGGGGATGCCGCCGAGCGCCTCGCCGATCGCCGCCAGCGCCGCCGCCAGATCCGGCACGATATCGGCGACGAACCAGCCGCCGAGCAGCGCCACGGCCGGCATCGCCGCCGGCGGCGTCGCCTCGCCCGCCAGCACGCCGTGCACCATCGCCAGATCGTCCAGGCTGGTGGCGAACGGGCCGATATCGTCGAAGCTGGCGACGAACGGGAACACGCCCGCCATCGGCAGCGCGCCGTGGGTGGGCTTCAGCCCGTAGAGACCGCAGAGGCTGGCCGGCACGCGGATCGATCCGTTGGTGTCGGAGCCCAGGCTGAACGGCAGCATCCCCGCCGCCACCGCCGCCGCCGATCCGCCGGACGAGCCGCCCGACAGGCGCGTGCGATCGTGCGGGTTGCGGGTGAGGCCCCACGCGGCATTGTCCGTCGCGAAGCCATAGGCATATTCGTCCATGTTCAGGGTGGCGACCAGCACCGCGCCGGCGGCGGCGAGGCGGCGGATCGCCTCCGCATCGGCCGCCGCCGGCGGCGCATCGCGGCGCATGCCGGCGCCGGCGGTGGTCGGCTGCCCCGCCACGTCGAACAGATCCTTGACGCCGTAGGGCACGCCCGCGAGCGGACCGGGATCGCGGCCGGCGCCGATCCGCGCGTCCACCGCCGCCGCCTCCGCCAGCGCGCGCGCGGCGAGGGTGCGGGTGACGGCGTTGACCGGCGGATCAAGCGCCGCGATCCGCGCGAGCGCCCGCCGCGCCACCGCCACCGCCGAGATCGCGCCCGTCCGCACGGCGGCGGCGATGGCGACGACGCTTTCCGGCGCCTGATCCACGGCGGCTCGCGTCACGTTTCGGAAGGGTCCGCGTCGATGCAGCGGCGCAGATCGGCCCAGTGCGCGGCCAGCACCGCCAGGTTCTGCCGCACGCCGGCGACGCACTCCGCCGGCAGAGCGATGCCGAGCTGCGCCGCCGCGATGATGGTGGCCGGATCGTCGGGCGCCGGTTCGTCCCCCGCCATGGCACCCCTCCGTCCGCAAGCGACCTCGATGATAGCCGGCGGCCGCGCGGTTGCAAGGTTGCCGGGTGCCGCCGCGGCGGAGTATCGGATCGGCTGCCAGCCAAGGATTTCCGCCGATGACCGCTCCCGAAACGCCGGTGCTCACCTACATCGCCTATGAGCGGTTCGTCGCGGACGTGCAGGCGATCGCCGCGCGGCTGGAGGCGGACGACTGGCGGCCGGACTTCATCGTCGGCATCGGCCGGGGCGGGCTGGTGCCGGGCGCCTACCTCTCCCACCGCACCGGCATATCGATGCTGTCGGTGGACTATTCCTCGAAGGTGGCCGGCTTCTCGGACGAACTGCTCGCCAAGCTGGCCACCATGAGCCGGGCCGACCGGCGCATCCTGTTCGTCGACGATATCAACGACAGCGGCGCGACCCTGATGTACCTGCGCGACGCCATCGTCGGCCATGGCGGGGTGCCCGCCAACCAGCGCATCGCCGTGCTCATCAACAACAGCCGCTCGCGGGCGACGGTGGACTATTGCTCGCGCACGATCGATCGCGAGGTGGACAAGGACTGGTACGTCTTTCCGTGGGAGTCGGTCGCGCCGAGCGGCACGCTGATCGAGGAGGCGCTGGAGGTGCCGGAGCGGCTCGCCTGATCGCGCCGCCTCATTGCGGGGTGCGGTTGGCGATCCGGTCCGTCACGGGCAGCGCGACCACCCGGTCGCCGGCGAGATAGGCCTCGAACGCATCGAGATCGATCGGCCCGCCGACGCTGTCCGTGCCCTCCGCCAGCGCCGCGAAGCCGTCTCCGCCGCCGGCGAGGAAGTTGTTGACCGTGACGCGGTAGCGCGCCGCATCGTCCAGCGGCCTGCCCGAGACGGTCGCGTCCAGGATGCGCTGCCCTTCCGGCCGGGAGAGATCATAGGCGTAGCGCATGTTGGCGGACGGCAGCAGCACGTAGGGCGCCGCCGGGCTGTGGGTGCCGCTGAACTGCTGTTCCAGCGCGGCGCGGATCTGGCGGCCGGTATAGCTGCGCACCACCAGCGTGTTGGCGAAGGGTAGCACGGTGAAGAGCTGCCCGTAGGTGACGGTGCCGTCCGCCGCCGGGACGAGATCCGCCCGCACGCCGCCGGGATTGGTGAAGGCGAGATCGGCGCGGCCGGTGGCGGCCGTGTTCGTCGCGGCGAGATAGGTGTCGGCGACCAGATCGCCGAGCACCGATTCGCGCGAGGCGGTGGGCGCGCGCAGGGCCGGACCGGAGAGACGGCCGAGCGCCCGCCCGGTCAGCGGCGCGGCGGCCTGCGCATAGGTGGCGGCCAGCGCCGCGAGCGGCGGCGAGGCGGGGAAGCGCGGGTAGAGCGGGCTGACCGGCACGGCCGCCGCGCCGCTGCCAAAGCCTTCCCCCTGCACGATCACATTATCCGCCTGCCTGGCCACGACGCGATGGGCGGCGGGATCGATGCGCAGCAGGATGTCCGTCACCAGGGTGCCATATTGGCCGGCGCTGGTCAGCAGGAACGGCCGCGTCGGATCGATCCGGCCGTAATCGCACACATAGGATTTGTGGGTGTGGCCGGAGACGACGAGATCGAAGGCGGGATCGAGCTTCGCCAGGATCGGCAGGATATCGCCGGAAAGGTCGGCGCAGCTCTTGTCGTCATAGCCGACGCTCGTCTGGCCGCCCTGGTGGATCAGCAGCACGATCGCATCCACTTCTTGCGCCTTCAGGCCGGGGACGAGCGCGTTGGCCGTCTCCGCCTCGTCGGCGAAGGTGAGGCCGGCGATGCCGGTGGGCGAGACGAGCGTGGCGGTGCCCTTCAGCGTCATGCCGACGAAGCCGATCCTCACCCGGCCCGCGCCGCTGCCGAAGCTGCGCACCACGCTGCCGGGCAGCAGCGGCGCGCCGTCCTCCGTAAGCGTGTTCGCGGCGAGGATATCGTAGCGCGCGCCGGCGAACGTCCGGTCGATGCGGCAGGGCTCGCGCACCGTGTTCTTCTGGCAGCCGCCGTGGGCCAGGCGCAGGATCTCGGCGCGGCCGCGATCGAACTCGTGATTGCCGACCGAGGTGATCGAGAGGCCGAGCAGGTTCATCGCGTCGACCGTCGGCTCGTCGAGGAACAGCGCCGAGATGAGCGGCGAGGCGCCGACGAGATCGCCGGCCGCGACCGTGATGCTGTTCGCATGGCCCTTGCGCCGCGCCTCCAGCGCCGAGGCGAGATAGGCGACACCGCCGGCGGGCACCTTCACCGTGGCGCCCCCCGGCGCCGGCGCGGTGATCGCGAGCTTCGGCGGTTCCAGATTGCCATGGAAGTCGTTGAAGGCGAGGATCTGCACGTCCACCGTCGGCGCGCCCGCGCGCCTGGCCGGCGGCGTGCCGGCGCAGGCGGAGAGGCTGGCGAGGGCGGCCGCGGCGAGCAGCATCCGGGCGAGGCGAGGCGATGTCATTCGGTCCGGACTCCCATGAACGCCGATGCGATTGCAAGCCGCCACGATCGGCTGCAGGCTGGCGCGATGCTGGCCGATGACCCTGACGCCGCCCTCTTACGGATTCGTGACCTGTGCCTCGGCCTGCCGCTGGCGGACAAAACGGTGTCGCACGGCATCCCCGCCTTTCGGGTGAAGGGCAGGATGTTCGCCTATTTCCGCCACGATCATCATGGCGACGGCCGCACCGTCGTCTGCGTCAAGACGAGTGGGCGCGACGAGCAGGACATGCTGATCGAGGCCGATCCCGGGCGATACAGCTGGCCCGCCTATATCGGGCCGTCCGGCTGGATCGCGATCGACCTGGCGCGGCCGGACTGGACGCTGGTGGAGGATAGGCTGCGGCAGAGCTGGCGCCGGGCGGCTCCGCCAGCGCTGGCCATGACGGCGTAGGCACGGGCCGCCGCATCGTCGCCCGCCACATCATTGCCCAGCCGACACATTCGCGCGAATACGCCCCTCATCGGGTCATGTGAGGGACGATGCGTGGGCTGGACGGGACTGGAGGAGGCTGTCGCCATCGCCGATGCGGGCTCGTTCGTGGGCGGCGCCCGCTCGCTCGGCGTGTCGGCGTCGCATGTCAGCCGGGCGATCGCCCAGCTGGAGGCGCGGCTCGGCGCCAAGCTGTTCGCCCGCACCACCCGATCGGTGCGGCTGACGGATACCGGCCGGGCGGTGGTGGAGCAGAGCCGGCGCATCATCGCCGAGCGGGACGAGCTGCTCGCCAACGTGAACGGACGGGGCGAGCCGCAGGGCGAGCTGCGCATCACCTGCTCCACGGCGCTCGGCGAGTGGTTCGTCGCGCCGATCGTGCGTCACTTCGCCGAGCTCTATCCGCGCACGCGGGTGTCGCTCGATCTCACCAATCGCGTCGTCGACCTGATCGGCGAGGCCTATGACCTGGGCATACGCACCGGCCACCTCGCCGACGCGCGCCTCGCCGGACGGAAGATCGCGATGCGGCGGGTGGAGGTCTGCGCGTCGCCCGCCTATCTGCGCGCGCGGGGCGCGCCGCGGACGATCGACGACGTGATGGCGCATGACTGCCTGATCGGCACCTCGCCCAGCTGGCGCTTCACCGATGCGGGGCGGGAGCGGACGATCACGCCGCCGGCCCGCTGGCGCTGCAACAGCGGCACCGCCGTGGCGGAGGCGGCGGTCGCCGGGCTGGGTTTATGCCAGCTGCCCGACTTCTACGTCGGCCAGGCGATCGCGGACGGCCGGCTGGCGCGCGTGCTGGATGACGTCCGCGCACAGGACGAGCCGGTCTGGGCGGTCTATCCGCAGCGGCGCCATTTGCTGCCGAAGGTGCGCAACCTCGTCGACCTGCTCGATGCGCGGCTGGGCGGCACGTTGCCGGCACGGTAGCCGGCCGGGATGATCTCCCGCCCCGCCGCCGCCTATTTCAAGCGGGCGGCGTGCCAGCGCAGATGATCGGCCATGAAGGTCGAGATGAAATTGTAGCTGTGATCGTAGCCCGGCTGCATCCGCAGGGTGAGCGGGATGCCGGCGGCCTCGCACGCAGTCGCCAGCAGTTGCGGCTGCAGCTGCTCGGCGAGGAAATTATCCGCCTCCCCCTGATCGACGAGCAAGGCGGGCACGCGCGCGCCGCCCTCGATCAGCGCCACCGCGTCATGCTTCGCCCAGGCCGCGCGATCGGGCCCCAGATAGCCGGCGAGCGCCTTCTCGCCCCACGGCACGCGCGACGGCGCCACGATCGGCGCGAAGGCCGATACCGCCCGGTAGCGATCGGGGAAGGTCAGCCCGATCGTCAGCGCGCCATGGCCGCCCATCGAGTGGCCCATGATCGACTGACGGTCCATGTCGGCCGGAAACCCGGCCGCGACCAGCGTCGGCAGCTCCTCCGTCACGTAGCGCCACATGCGGTAGTTCGCCGCATAGGGCGCCTCCGTCGCATCGACGTAGAAGCCGGCGCCGAGGCCGAAATCATAGGCGCCGGCGGGATCGTCCGGCACGCCGTCGCCGCGCGGGCTCGTGTCCGGCGCCACGAAGATCAGGCCCAGCTCCGCGCAGGCGGCGCGAAACTCCCCCTTCTCGGTCACGTTGGCGTGGGTGCAGGTGAGGCCGGACAGATACCACACCACCGGCAGCTTCGCCCCGGCCGCATGATCCGGCACGAAGACCGAGAAGGTCATGTCGGTGGCGGTGGCGGCGGAGGCGTGGCGGTAGACGCCCTGCGTGCCGCCGTGCGCGCGGCTGGTAGAGACGGTCTCCATGCCTCAGTAGACCACCACCGAACGGATGCTCTCGCCGGCGTGCATCAGATCGAACCCCTTGTTGATCTCATCGAGCGTCAGCACGTGGGTGATCATCGGATCGATCTCGATCTTGCCGTTCATGTACCAGTCGACGATCTTCGGCACGTCGGTGCGGCCCTTGGCGCCGCCGAACGCCGTGCCGCGCCAGTTGCGCCCGGTGACGAGCTGGAACGGCCGCGTCGAAATCTCCCGCCCGGCTTCCGCCACGCCGATGATGATCGAGGTGCCCCAGCCGCGATGGCACGCCTCCAGCGCGGTGCGCATCACCTCGGTATTGCCGGTCGCGTCGAAGCTGTAGTCAGCGCCGCCGTCGGTCAGTTCAAGCACCTTGGCCACCGTCTCCTCGCGGGAGAGGCCGCGGCTGTTGAGGAAGTGGGTCATGCCGAAGCGGCGGCCCCATTCCTCCCGGTCCGGGTTGATGTCCACGCCGATGATCCTCGCCGCGCCAGCCAGCCGCGCGCCCTGGATCACGTTCAGGCCGATGCCGCCGAGCCCGAACACGACGACATTCTCGCCCACCTGCACCTTGGCGGTGTTCACCACCGCGCCCACGCCGGTCGTCACGCCGCAGCCGATGTAGCAGCTCGTCTTGAACGGCGCGTCCTCGCGGATCTTCGCCACCGCGATCTCGGGCAGCACGGTGAAGTTCGAGAAGGTGGAGCAGCCCATGTAATGGAAGATCGGTTGCCCCTTGTGGCTGAAGCGGGTCGTGCCGTCCGGCATCAGCCCCTTGCCCTGCGTGGCGCGGATGGCGGTGCAGAGGTTGGTCTTGCCCGACAGGCAGCTTTTGCACTGGCGGCACTCGGGCGTGTAGAGCGGGATGACGTGATCGCCGGGCGCGACGGACGTGACGCCCGCGCCCACCTCGCGCACGATGCCGGCGCCCTCGTGGCCCAGCACGCTGGGGAACAGGCCCTCGCTGTCCAGCCCGTCCAGCGTATAGGCGTCGGTGTGGCAGATGCCGGTCGCCATGATCTCGACCAGCACCTCGCCCGCCTTCGGCCCTTCCAGGTCGAGCTCGACGATCTCCAGCGGGCGCTTCGCCTCGAACGCCACGGCCGCACGGGTCTTCATCGCCATCTCCTCATCTTCGCCTCGTCCTTAGGTGGCGGCAGGGCTGGGATAAAGGGCGTTGGCCGCAACAGATGATTTCACCCGTGCGATAATCGCGCACGGCTTACGCTTGTCTGTCGCGCTTCCCGGGCCGGCAGGTGGGTGCACCTGCCTCGGAGCCGCTTTAGAGAACCTCGAACAGCCCCGCCGCGCCCATGCCGCCGCCGACGCACATCGTGACGACGACGTGCCGGGCGCCCCGGCGCTTGCCCTCGATCAGCGCGTGCCCTGTCATCCGCGCGCCGGACATGCCGTAGGGATGGCCGATCGAGATCGCGCCGCCGTCGACGTTGAGCAGCTCGTCCGGGATGCCAAGCGTGTCGCGGCAGTAGAGCACCTGCACGGCGAATGCCTCGTTTAGCTCCCACAGGCCGATGTCGCCGATCGTCAGGCCGAAGCGTTCGAGCAGCTTGGGCACGGCGAATACCGGGCCGATGCCCATCTCGTCCGGCTTGGTGCCCGCCACCGCCATGCCGACGAAGCGGCCGAGCGGCTGGAGGCCGCGGCGCTCGGCCAACGCGCGGTCCATCACCACGCAGGCCGATGCGCCGTCGGAGAGCTGGCTGGCATTGCCGGCGGTGATGACGCCGCTCTCGCCGATCACCGGCTTCAGCGCGGCCAGGCCCTCGGCGGTGGTGTCCGCGCGCGCGCCCTCGTCGCGGTCGATCACGATCTCCCTGCTCGACGTCTCGCCGGTCGCCTTGTCGGTGACGGACATCGTCGCCGTGACGGGCACGATCTCGGCATCGAAGCGGCCGGCGGCCTGCGCGGCGGCGGTGCGCTGCTGCGAGCGCAGCGCATAGGCATCCTGCGCCTCGCGGCCGATGCCGTAGCGGCTGGCGACGATCTCCGCCGTCTGCAGCATCGGCATGTAGATGTCGTCGTGCATCTTCAGCAGCTCGCGATCGATGCCGACGCGCAGATCCTTGGTCTGCACCAGCGAGATCGATTCGACGCCACCGGCGACGACGACATCCTCGCGATCGACGATCACCTTGCGCGCGGCGATGGCGATCGCCTCCAGCCCCGAGGCGCACTGGCGATCCACCGACACGCCGGCGACCGTGACCGGCAGGCCGGCGCGCAGGGCGGCGGTACGCCCGATCGTCGCCTGTACGCCCTGCTGGAGCGCGGCGCCGATCACGACATCGTCCACCTCGGCCGGATCGATGCCGGCCCGCTCCACGGCGGCGCGGATCGCGTGGGCGGCGAGGGTGGGGGAGGGGGTGGCGTTGAACGCGCCGCGATAGGCGCGGCCGATGGCGGTGCGGGCGGTTGAGACGATGACGGCTTCACGCATGGCGATGATCCTTGGAATGGGGGAGGGCGGACGCGTTCAGACGAAGATCTGCGTGATCCACTCGGCGATCAGCGCGGGTTTGGCGCCGCCCTCGATCTCCACCGTCGCCTCCAGCGTCTGCTGCAGCTGGCCGGGGCGCTTCTCGTCCAGCTCGGCCAGCTTGAAGCGGCCGCGCACGCGCGATCCGCTGGGCACCGGGGTCAGGAAGCGCATCTTGTTGAAGCCGTAGTTCACGGCCATCTTCACGCCCTCCGGCGTGGGCATGTCCGACTGTTCCATCATCGCCGACAGCAGCGAGAGGGTGAGGAAACCGTGCGCGATGGTGCCGCCGAACGGCGTCATCCGCGCCTTGACGGGATCGATGTGGATGAACTGGCGGTCCATCGTCGTCTCGGCGAAGGCGTCGATCATCGCCTGATCGACGAGGATCCACTCGGAGACGGCGATCTCCTCGCCCGTCTTGGCCTGCATGTCCGCGATGCTCAACGTCGCCATGTCGCTCTCCCAGGCGGCCGCATCGCGCGGCCGGTCGGATGCGGCTTAGCGCCCGCTTTACGTGAACGTCAAGTGTTCGGCCGATCGTCCGCATGGGTGAGGTCGTGGTCCGTCACCAGCCGCGTCTGCTCGGGATAGGGCATGATCGCCCGTCCGTCCGGGGCGGCGGTGAAGCTGGTCTGCGTGGGGTAGGCGAACTCGATTCCCGCCTCGTTGAACGCCTGCAGAATGGCGATGCATACGGCGCTGCGGGCGTTGAACACCACCTCGTAATTCTGCGAGTGCACGTCGAACTGCAGCTCGTAATCCAGGCTGGAGGCGCCGAAGCCGGTCATCCCGCAACGGACCAAAGTGCATTTCTCCTGCCCCTCGACGATCCGGCGCAGCATGTCCGGTATCTCGGCGCAGACCTCGGGCGGGGTCTGGTAGATCACGCCGATCGCCAGCACGTGCCGCCGCCGGTCCAGCCGCGCCAGATTGTGCAGTTCCTTGTTCAGCAGGTTGGCGTTGGAGATCACCACCTCCTCGCCGGTCAGCGCGCGCACCCGCGTGGTTTTCAGGCCGATCGCCTCGACGCTGCCGGAGGTGCTGTCCCAACGCACCGCGTCGCCACGGCGGAACGGCTTGTCGAACAGGATGGAGAGGGCGGCGAACAGATCGGAGAAGATGCCCTGCGCGGCGAGGCCGATGGCGATGCCGCCGATGCCGAGACCCGCGACCAGGCCGGTGACGTTCACCCCGAGATTGTCGAGGATCAGGATCGTGGCGATGGCGAACAGCGCGATCGTCACCAGCAGCCGGATGATGCCGAGCGCGCTGCCGTGGCCGCTCGCCTCGTCGCCGCTGCCGGTGCGATGCTCGATCACGCCCAGGATCAGCTCGCGCGCCCAGATCGCCGCCTGCAGCGTGACCGCAACGGTGAAGACGAAGCGGATCGTGGAGGCGACGGCGCCCGGCGCCTGCGCGTAGCCGGAGACAAGCTCCGCCGCGACGGCGATCATGAACCAGATGTTGGTCTTGGCGAAGGCGCGGCCGATCACGGTGCGCCAGCGCGTATGATCGGTGTCGCCGCGGCAGATGCGCACGCCGAGCGTCTTCATGCCCAGCAGCACCGCCACGATCACCGCCGCGATCACGCTGCCGGCGACGATCTGGACGATGTGGGTGGTGATCCACTCGGTCGTCTGCGTCCAGAACAGGGTCAGCTGCTGGTCGATCGGCGGCAATTTGGGCAAGGTTGGGGCCTTGGCCGCGGCGGCTTCGGTCTTGGTCGGCATTGGATCAGGCGGCCTCGGATGCTGTCTCTCGGGCGTCGGCCAGCTCGTCCAAGAAGGCGATCAGCCCGCGTTCGGGCCCGGAGAGATATTTCGTCGCGCGAGGCGGCTTCAGCCCCTCGATCGGTGTGCAGGCCTTGCTATGGGCAAGCTCGATGAGCGCGGGATGAACATAGGATTTGCGGGCGATCGCGGGCGTGTTGCCCAGCGCCTGCGCCACCGGCTCCAGCATGGCTTTCAGCGGCAGCTGGCCGCCGGCCTCGATCAGCGCCGAATAGGCGATCACCGTGGCCCCCCACGTGCGGAAATGCTTGGCCGTCACCTCGCGGCCCGAAGCGTCGCGCAAATAGGCGTTCACGTCCGACGAGCTGACCGGGTGGGGCGCGCCATCCTCGCCGACGAACTGGAACAGGTTCTGCCCCGGCAGATCGGCGCAACGGCGGACGAGGCGCGAGAGGCGGGTGTCCTCGATCGTCAGCTTCTGCACCTTGCCGGACTTGCCCATATATTCCAGTTTCAGACGCGCTCCGCTGACGGTGGCGTGGCGGGTGCGCAGGGTGGTTGCGCCGAAGCTCTTGTTCGCCTGGGCATAGCCCTCGTTCCCCACGCGCACCCGGCCGAGATCGAGCAGGCGGACGACGGCGGCGACGACCGCGTCCTTGCCGAGCGTGCGGCCGGACAGATCCTCCTCCACCCGCGCGCGGATCAGCGGCAAGGCGCGGCCGAAATCGGCGAGGCGATCATATTTCTCCGCCTCCTGCTGGCTGCGGAAATCGAGGTGGTAGCGATACTGCTTGCGGCCCTTCTCGTCCCAGCCAACGGCCTGGATGTGGCCGTGCGGACTGGGACAGAACCACGCATCGGTATAGGCCGGCGGCAGGGCGATGGCGTTCAGCCGGTCGATCTCGCCACGGCGTGCTATGCGCCGGCCCTTGGGGCTGAAATAGGCCCAGTGCTTGCCGATCTTGCGGCGGGTGATACCGGGCAGCGCATCGTCGACATAGCAGAGCATCGCGGGCGTGGGCCTCCTTTCGCCCCAAATGAACGCCAGCCCGCGCGGCTTCGTTCCGGAACGGCGCCGGGGCCGGCGGGTTACAGCCGGCGCATCACCGCTGCCGAGAGAGCTTCCATGACCGCCATCGCCGACGCCCATATCCTCATCATCGCGACGAACCGCTTCGAGGAGGCGGAGCTGTTCGATCCGCGCGACACCCTGCTGGGCGCCGGCGCCCGGGTGACGCTGGCCTCGATCGACACCGACGAAATACTGGCGACCGTGCATGACGAGCCCGGCCGCACGATCACGCCGGACCTGACCCTGGCCGACGTCCGGCCCGACGAGTATGACGCGCTGCTGATCCCCGGCGGCGTCGGCAATCCGGATACCCTGCGCACCGAAGCCAAGGCGATCGAGATCGTCCGCGCGTTCGATGCGGCCGGCAAGCCCGTGGCGGCCATCTGCCACGGCCCGTGGATGCTGGCGGAGGCGGGTATCGTCTCCGGCCGCACCGTCTCGCCATGGCCGTCGATCCGCACCGACCTGAAGCATGCCGGCGCGACCATCGTCGACGAGGAGGTGGCGGTGGACGGCAACCTCATCACCAGCCGCAAGCCGGCCGATATCCCTGCCTTCACGCAGGCGCTGATCGCGGCGATCGAGGCGCGATAGCGCCGGGCCCGCCGCGCTTCAGAGGGCTCCGTAGCCGCGTCGCACCGTCGTCCGCGCCACCTCGCGCGGGGCGAGGCCGGCGACGATCACGGCCAGCGCCGCCTCCAGATCGTGGCGCGCGCCGCAGAGGAAGAAGTCGAGCGCGGCATAGCCATGCTCGGGCCAGCTGTGGATCGAGATGTGCGATTCGGCGAGCAGCGCCACACCCGTCACGCCCTGGCCGGGGCCGAAGGCGTGCAGGCGGATCTCCAGCAAGGCGGCGCCGGCGGCCGTGGCGGCATCCCGCAGCAGCCGCTCGATCGCGGCGACGTCGTCCAGCCCGGTGCAGCCGTGCAGGTCGGCGATCAGGTGGCGGCCGTCATAGGGCGGGGGCGGGTTCACAACAGGCTCTCATGCGGGTGGCCGAGGTGGCGCATCGCATCTTCGGCGGCGCGCGTGCCGTGATAATGCGCTTCCTCGAAGATCGATATGCCGCTGAGATCGCTGTGGGCGACGAACAGCGGCGGCCGCGGCCGGGCGGCGGCGGCCGCACCCCAGATGAAGCCCGGGACGGGGCGGATCATCGCATGGCCCCAGCGCCACACGTCGATGCGGCGGATGGCGCCGGCCAGATCCGGGTTCATCGCCAACAGGTCGTCCCGCACGATCGCCTGCCACGCGGCCAGCGGCCGCTCCACCAGCAGGCGGCGGGCGGCGGCTGGCGGCAGGGTGGAGAGCGGCATGTACCAGGTCAGCACCGTCGCCATCGGGTGGGCGGCGAGCGACTGGTGCGTGGCGACGACGTAGCCGAGCGAGGCGCTGGTCGACGAGACATTGTCCCACGCCAGCTTCGCCCCGCGCCCGCCCGGCAGGCGATCGACGGTGACGTTCGCCACCACCCACGGGGCATAGCCGAAGCCCTCGGCCGGCGGCACCAGGCCGGGCGCGACGCGGGCGGCGACGAAGCGCGGCATGGCGAGGATCGCGGCGCGGCACAGCGTGCGCACCGTGGCGTCGCGCGCCACGTCAAAGGCGTCGACGGCAAGGCCATCGCCCGCGCGGGCGACGCGATGGACGATGCGGCCGGGCGCGATGCGATCGGCGAAGCGTGCCGCCATGGCGCGCGCCAGCCGGGCATTGCCCTCCGGCCAGGTCAGCTCGTTGTCGCCGGCGCCGTCCGCCGCCCAGCCGCGCCGGCTGGCGAAATAGTGGATCCCCGCCCAGGCCGACACGTCGTGCGGCTCGCAGCCATAATCGTCGCGGCAGGCGTAGCGCAGGTGCATGCGCAGCGTCGGCGCCGTCCAGCCCTGCCGATCGAGCCAGCCGGCGAACGGCACCGCATCCAGCGCGAGCAGATCGGCGTCGCGCGAGCTGGCGGCGATCGGGATGGCGAAGGCGGGCCTGCCGTCCGCCCCCACGCGCTGCGAGAAGGCACGCATGGCAGCGAAGAAGGCGTCCACCTGCGCCGCATCGCCGACCGAGAGGCCGGTGCGCGGCACCAGCCCCTCCTGATAGCGGCCCTGCCACAGCAGCCGTTCCTGGCTGTCGGCGCAGAGCTGGTAGGGATCGTAGACCGGCGCGCCGTCCTTTTCCCCGACGATCACCCCCAGCCGGCGCAGCAGGTGGCGCACGCCGCGTGCCTCGCGGTTGGGCACCGGCAGATAATGCGCGCCGAGCGGATAGGCCGAGACGGCGTTGCGCCCGCCGCGCGCATTGCCGCCGGGCTCGTCCTCCAGCTCCAGCAGGCGGAAGTCGGCGTGGCCGGCCTCCGCCAGCGCCCACCCGGCGGAGAGGCCGGCGATGCCGCCGCCGGCGATGACGATCCCGCTCCGCTCCTCGATCGAGGGCGGCGGGAAGGCGCCGTCGCGCAGGCGGTGGCCGCGCGCCATGTCCGCGCCGGCGATCGTGCCCGGCATCGCCGGATCGCCCGGCCGCAGCCACGCCGTCCCGCCGCCCGCCGCCGCGCCCGCAACGGCGAGCCCGCCGAGCAGCGCGCGGCGCGGGACGGGGCGGCCGAGCGGCGTCATCCGCCGCCCCTACGCGGCGAGGAGCGGCGGCGCCGGTCAGCCCTCATAGACGGCCCACTCATCGGCGAAGGCGCGGACGAGCGCCTGGTTGTCGAGGCGGTTCACCGGCACCGGCCGCCACGCCATGTCCGGCGGGAAATCGAACAGGCGCGGCTCGATCGCGGCGGTGAGGAAGCGGCCGCCGGGCGGGATGCGGGCGGTGGCGGGCACCGCGCTGTGGGCGGCGAGCACGAAGCCCCACTCGCCGAAGCTCGGCACATAGGCGTGGTAGGGCCGCGTCGCGAGGCCGGCGGCGGCGATGGTGGTGGCGACCGTCCAGAACGCCTTGGGCGCGACGAGCGGCGACGTGCTCTGCACCACCGCCACGCCGTGCGGCGCCAGGATGCGCGAGAGCTCGCGATAGAAGCTCTCGGTGTAGAGCTTGCCGACCGAGAAATCGACCGGATCGGGGAAATCGACGACGATCGCGTCGTAGCGCCCGCGCGCCCGCCGGATCCAGCGGAAGGCATCCTCGTTCACCACCGTGAGCCGCCGGTCGGTGAGCGCGCCCCGGTTCAGCGCCGCCAGCACCGGGCTGCGGGCGAACAGCCGCGTCATCGCCGGATCGAGATCGACCAGCGTCACCCGCGCCACGTCCCGGTGCTTCAGCACCTCGCGCGCGGCCAGGCCGTCGCCGCCGCCCATGATGAGCACGTCGGCCGGATGCGCGACGCGGCCCAGCGCCGGCTGCACCAGCGCCTCGTGATAGCGATATTCGTCGCGCGAGGAGAATTGCAGGTTGCCGTTGAGGTAGAGCCGCAGATCCTCCCCGCGCCGGGTGAGCACGATGCGCTGATAGGGCGTGGAGACGGCATAGATCACCGGCTCGTCATAGGCCGCCACCTCTGCCCAGCGCTGCAGCCGCTCGGCCACGACGAAGCCGGCCAGCAGCAGCAGCGCGACGAGTATCGCCGCCGCCTTCTCGCCCGTGAGCGCGCGCCGGCCCGGCAGGATGAACAGCAGCGCCAGCGCCACGCCGACGTTCATCAGCCCGAAGAGGAAGCCGGTGCGGATCATGCCCAGGTGCGGCATCAGGATCAGCGGGAACAGCAGCGAGGCGGCGAGCGCGCCGACATAGTCGAAGGTGAGGACGGTGGAGACGACCTCGCGAAAGGCGAAGCGCGGCCGCAGCACGCGCATCAGCAGCGGTATCTCCAGCCCCACGAGGAAGCCGATCGCCAGCACCAGCGCGTAGAGCGCGACGCGGAAATGATCGATCACCGGGAACAGCAGGAACAGCCCCGCCGCCGACCAGCCGCCGACCAGCGCGATCATGATCTCCACGCGGACGAACAGCGCCAGCTCGCCCTGCCGCACGTAGCGCGAGACCCAGCTGCCCATGCCCATCGCGAACAGGTAGCTGCCGATCACGGTGGAGAATTGCGTGACGCTGTCGCCGAGCAGATAGCTGGCGAGGGTGCCGGCGAGCAGCTCGTAGACGAGGCCGCAGGTGGCGACGACGAAGGCCGAGGCGAGCAGCGCGGCCGTGTAGGCGCGCGACGCCGGGGTGCCCGGCGGCGCGGCCGCCCCGGCTTCATCCATGAATGGCGGCGGCGATGATGATGGCGAGCGCGATCGCGACGGCGCCGGCGAAGATGGCGACGGCGTTGTTCTGCTTCTCGTTGATCTCCTGCCATAATTTGCCGGGCGTCAGCAGATCTAGGACGGCGAAGCCCACCACCAGCGCGACGATGCCGACGCCGGCGAAGATCAGGCTGCTGAGAAGCGGCGTCCAGATCGTGTCCATCGCATCGTCCTTTCTATTTGTGGGTGGGGCCGTAATAGCCGCCGCCGGCCCGGAGCGGCGCACGCCGGCCATCGGCGAACGGGGAGTAGCCGGCGTTCGCCGCCATCACGACGCCGCTCAGCACCGCGAGGCACCAGAGGCCGTAGGCGAGCAGGCGCGGGTTCATGTCCCGCCGCCCGTGTCGCTCTCGGCGGTGCGCGCCGTCTCGAAGCGGATGTGCCGCCAGGTGAGCCAGCCGGCGGGCAGCAGGATCAGCAGCACCGCCAGCCACACATTGCTCCAGAACACGCCGCCCGGGCGGACCGACACCGTCACCCGCACCGGCGCGATGCCGGCGGCATAGCTGCTGCTCGCCCCCGTCCAGTTGTGCGCGCCGAGATCGACGACCAGATCGTAGGTGCCGGCAGGCACCGAGCCGATCTTGCTGGTGGTGCTGCGGCTCCCCTCGCTCCACCCGCCGTCCGAGTCGCTGCCCTCATATTCCTCGACGATGTCATAGGCCTCGAAGCTGGCCTGGGTCGCGCGATCGACCAGCGCGTAATCGAGATCGACCCACTGGTTGCGCACCTCGTCCGACCGGGCGTGGATGGTGACGGGCTGTCGCGCCCGCGTGAGCGTGACCGGGCCGATCGTGGCGCTGCGCTCCGTACCCTCGGGGAACAGGGTGACGGTCTCGCTCACGCCCGCGCCGCCGCCGCCGGCGAACATCGGCGCCAGCACGAACAAGGCCACGATCGCGGCGATCGCGCACAGCCAGGCCGGGCCGATCACGCCGGCGAGCGGCGATCGCTGGTGCGGCATCGGCGGGCGGCCGCTGCCGGGCCAGGACGGCGGCGGGGCGGTGCCGAACGCGCGGCGCATCTCGCGCGGATCGATCAGCTCGGCGATCGTCCAGCTCTCCTCGGCGGCGTTCACCTCGCGCGAGAGCATGAAGCCGGGGCGCACCCAGTCCGCCGCGCGCACCGCCTCGCCCACCGTCACCCGCCAGTAGAATTCGCCGAGCACATGTTGCACCTTCGCCTCGCTCTCCGCGAAGAAGGGCGTGTAGCGTTCGCCTTCGGCCACCAGCGCGCCGAACACCGGCTTCGGCGCGCTGGTGAGCATGCGGCCGAAGTTCCAGCCGCGCCCGTCGCCGATCAGCCAGCGATAGCCCTCATACGGGTTGAACAGCAGATACTCGTCCCACTCCGCCCAGCCGTCACCGCGGCGCAGATAGCCGATCGCCTCCCACTCGACGCCCTTCAGCGTGCCACGCGTGCCGAGCGGGATCTCCAGCGCGGCGACCGCCTCCTTGTAGCGCTTGATCACGCGGGCGGCCGGATCGGCGACGTCGACCAGGCTGCCGCAGTGGATGCAGGCCAGCGTCACCGTGCTGCCGGCGGCGCGGATGGTGATCGTGCCGCCGCAGGCGGGGCAGGCGAGCGTCCGGGTCGCGGGGGCGGCCGCCTCCGTCATGCGGCGAAGGAGGGCATCGCCCAGCCCTCGATCGCGCGCAGGTTGCGCGTAGCGAGCTCCGCCAGGGTGACGTAGCGGCCGAGGTACAGGCCGACCTCGCCGGCATCGCGCTGGATGCTGGCGCAGGAACCGTCCTCCCCGCGCAGATCCACGCTGTAGATCGTCCAGCCCGGCGGCGCGCGGAACGGCAGTTCGCCCTCGGCGGCGATGCAGCGCGCCCGGCGCGCATCGGAGACCGTTAGCGGGCGGCCGTCGATCGTCGCCCGCCCGCCCACGATCGCCTCGCCGCCGCCGGCGATGCGCCGGACGAGCGCGTCGCCGCTCTCCGCCGCGTGCTCCTCCAGCAGCATATACTGCCCCATCGCCTCGCCCAGCCACGCGGCGCCGCCATCGGCGAACAGCAGCAGCCACTCGTTCCAGCTGCCGTCCGTCCAGCCCCAGCGCACGCGGCCGATCACCTCGAACGCCCGATCGCCGAACCGACCCGTGGTGCCGAGACGGATCGGGCTGACGTCGAACGGCAGCGCCGCCGCCTTGCCGACCGCCTCGAGATCGTCGCCGACGCGGGTCACGAGGCTCTGGCAGTAGGCGCAGACGACCACCGGCAGCGCCGGCGAGCGGAAGATCACCTCGGCGCCGCAACTCGGGCAGTTGGCGGTGAGCATCGGCGCGACCCCGCGATCAGCGGATGCGGCCCAGCAGCTCGGCCTTCTTGGCGTCGAACTCCGCCTGGCTCAGCGCGCCGATGGTCAGCAGCTTGTGCAGCTTCTCCACCTGCGCGAACGGATCCTCGGCCGGCGCGGCGGCGGCGGAGAGGCCGCCGGTCATCGCCTGGCCGATCGCCATGCCGGCCGCCGCGCTGGCGCCGATGCCGGCCACGCCGCCAGGGTTGGCCGCCGCGGTGCCGATCGCCTCGGCCGTCTGGAACCTGGCATAGGCATCGAGATCGCCGAGCACGCGCATCGAGCTCGCTTTGTCGAGATAGGCCTGCACCTCTTCCGGCAGCGACAGCGATTCGACGAAGAAGCTCGTCGCCAGCAGGCCGTGGCGGGCGAAGGCGGGCGCCACCGCCTCCTTCAGCGCCTCGCCCAGCGCCGTCTGGTTGGCGGCGAGATCGAGGAAGGGGATCGTGCCGCCGCCGAGCCCGGTGGCGAGCGACGTGGCGATCGCGGCGCGCAGCTGCGGCTCGATATCCGCTGCCGTCACCCGCTCCTGCGATCCCATGATGGTCGTCATGAACGGCGCGACCTTGTCGATCCGGTACGAATAGCTGCCGAAGGCGCGCAGGCGGATCGGCCCCAGCTCCCGGTCGCGGATGGTGATCGGCTGGGCGGTGCCCCACTTCTGGTTGATCTGCTCCTTCTGCGAGAAGAAGTAGACGTCCGACTTGAACGGGGAGTTGAACGCCTTGTCCCAGTTCATCAGGTTGGTGAGGATCGGCAGGTTCGAGGTTTCGAGCGTGTGGAGGCCCGGCCCGAACATGTCAGCGACGCGCCCCTCGTCGACGAAGGCGGCGATCTGCCCCTCGCGCACCGTCAGCTTCGCGCCGTTCTGGATCTCGCGATCGGCGAACGGCACGCGGATGGCGAGCACGCCGGCCTCGTCGGTATAGTCGATGACGTCGACGAACTGCTTGGAGAAGAAATCGAACAGGCCCATGCCCATGCCCTCGCTGCTGCCCGGCGCATCGTAGCGGCGATCCCGAGCGGCGGAAACAGGATGTGGAGCGGAAATGATCGCGCGCGAACTGATCGACACCGCCGACATTCCGGGCGGCGGCCAGCTGCGGCTGATCCGCCGCGGGCGCGACCACATGATCATGCTGGGCGGCAACGAGCTGATGAGCAGCCGCCTCAGCGGATCGGAGGAGGCGCTCGCCACGCTCGGCTGCGGCGATGCGCCGGCGGATGGGCGAATCCTGATCGGCGGGCTGGGCATGGGCTTCACCCTGCGGGCGGCGTTGGCGCTGCTGGGTCCGGCGGCGCGGATCACGGTGGCGGAGATCGTGCCGGAGGTGATCGCCTGGGGCCGGGGGCCGCTGGCGGACCTGTTCGCCGGCAGCCTGGACGATCCGCGCGTCGCGCTGGCGACGGGCGACGTGGCGGTGCCGATCCGTGCCGCGCGGGGCGCCTGGGACGCGATCCTGCTGGATGTGGACAATGGCCCCGACGGACTGGTGCGCGCGGCGAATGACGGGCTCTACGGCGCCGCCGGGCTGGCGGCGGCGCGGGCGGCGCTGCGGCCGGGCGGCACCCTGGCGGTCTGGTCCTCCGCGCCCGATCCGCGCTTCACCCGCCGGCTGGAGGCGGCCGGCTTCGCCGTGCGGCCGCAGGAGGTGCGGGCGAACGGCGCCCGCGGCGGCGCGCGGCACATCATCTGGCTGGCGCGGACGCCCGGCTGATCGGCGCTTATTTCAGCCCGCGTTCCCAGGCCAGCGCGTCACGCACGATCGTGTCGAGATCGTCGCGCCGCGGCGTCCAGCCGAGCGTGGCGATGGCGGCGCGGTTGTCCGCCACCAGCGCATCCGGATCGCCGGCGCGGCGGGGTTCCAGCCGGCGCTCGATCGTGCGGTTCGTCAGCCGGTCCACCGCGTCCAGCACCTCGCGCACGGAGAAGCCGCGCCCGTAGCCGCAGTTGAGCCGGTGGCTGCGCGTCGGCTCCGCCATCAGCGTGTCCAGCGCGCGCAGATGCGCCTCGGCCAGGTCGCTGACGTGGATATAGTCGCGCACGCCGGTGCCGTCCGGCGTCGCATAGTCGGTGCCGAAGATCGCGACGTGGCCGCGCTTGCCGCACGCCGCCTCCGCCGCGATCTTGATGAGGTGGGTGGCGCCGGCGGTGGACTGGCCGGACCGGCCCTGCGGATCGGCGCCTGCGACGTTGAAGTAGCGCAGCGCGCAATAGTTGAGCGGGTGCGCCGCCGCCACGTCCGCCAGCATCGCCTCTGTCATCAGCTTGGACATGCCGTAGGGGTTGATCGGCCGCTGCGGCGCATCCTCCGTCACCGGGATCGCCTCCGGGATGCCGTAGGTGGCGGCGGTGGAGGAGAAGATGAAGTGGCGCACGCCGCCCGCCACCGCCGCCTCGATCAGCGCGCGGCTGGCGGCCGTGTTGTTGCGATAATATTTCAGCGGATCGACGACCGACTCGGGCACCACCACCGATCCGGCGAAGTGCATGATGGCGCCGATATCGTGCTCGGCGATGATGCGGCCGACGAGATCCATGTCGGCGACGTTCCCCTCGACGAACGGCACGTCCTCCGGCACCGCCCAGCGGAAGCCGGTGACGAGATTGTCGATCACCACCGCCGGCCGCCCGGCATCGCGCAGCGCCAGCACCGCATGGCTGCCGATATAGCCGGCGCCGCCCGTGACCAGCACCGTCATCCTGTCCGTCGCTTCCATCCCGTCGCCCCTCATGCCCGCCGACCGCCGCCTGCTGTGCCCGACGCGGGTTAAACCCCGGTTGCGCTCCGCGCGAGGGCGACGATCGATCGCGGCGAGGATCTCACGGGATCGCCGCCGCCTCGGCCTTGGCCGCCTGCCGCTCGGCGAACCACTGGCGCAGCATCGCCTGCGTGCAGCCGCTCTGGCCGCCGGCGCCCACGGCCGAGCAGCTGTTCGGCCGCGACGGGCGGCTCGCTTCCTCCACGCCGGCGACGCGATCGGTCCAAGATCGGGCGCCGGTCTCCTCGGCCTTGCGGTCGCGCAGCTTCTTCGGGATGCGGTAGCGTTCGCTCTCGGGCTCGCGCGCGCAGACGACGATCTCGTCGCCGTCGCCTTTCGGGCACGGATCCTCGCCATAGACGATCAGCGAGGTGGTGCGGGCCGGCGGCGGCTGGCTGGCGGCGTGTGCGGCCGGCGGCCATGCCGCCACCACCAGCACGATCGGGGCGAGCAGGGCGATCCGGTTCATCGACGATCTCTTCGTGGTCATCCGCTCTCGTCGCGTAAGCGCATTGCCGGCGGATGTCGCCGATGCCTCGCTTGTGTAGCGTTTCGCAGCCGCCATGGTTGCAGTGGCGCCCGCGCGTCGATCGGGGCAGGCTGACGACATGTCGCGCCCCATCGCCCGTCGCCTGCCGATCGCCCTCGCGGCGGGCGTGATCGCGCTGCTCGCGGCGCTGGCGATCGCCACCGCGCCGCCGCGCCTGCCGGACTATGCCGCCGTGCGCGCCGCCTATCGGCCGAGCGAGGCGTGGCTCACCGATCGCGACGGCAGGCTGATCGACGCCGTGCGCATCGACTTCCAGGTGCGGCGGCTGGCGTGGACGCCGCTCGCCGCGATCGCCCCGGCGCTGCCGCGGGCGATCGTCGCGGCCGAGGATCGCCGCTTCCACGGCCATGACGGGGTGGACTGGATCGCCGCCGCCGCCGCGCTTCGCACGCGGATCGCCGGCGGGCGGGCGCGCGGCGCCTCCACCCTGTCGATGCAGCTCGCCGGCTTCCTCGCGCCGGAGCTCGCCCGGCCGGGCGCGCGCGGCTGGCGCGAGAAGGCGCGCCAGATGCGGGCGGCGCTGGCGCTGGAGCGGCGCTGGACGAAGCCGCAGATCCTCGAGGCCTATCTGAACCTCGCCGGCTTTCGCGGCGAGGCGCAGGGCATCGCCGCCGCCTCGCTGGCGGCGTTCGGCAAGCCGCCGGCGGCCCTCTCCAATAACGAATCGCTGCTGCTGGCCGCGCTGCTGCCGGCCCCGCAGGCCGGCCCGGCGGCGATCGCGCGGCGGGCATGCCGCTTACGCGGCGGCGGCGGGTGCGACGATCTGGCGGCGATGGCGGCGGCGATGCTCTCGGCCGATCGCCGGCTCGCGCTCGATCCCGGTCTGGCGCCGCACCTGGCGGCGCGGCTGCTGCGGGCGCCGGGGCAGCGCGTGCGGACGACGATCGACACGGCCACCCAGCGCATCGCCGCAGCGGCGCTCGCCCGCCAGCTGCTGGGTCTCGGCGGCGGGCGGGCGCGGGACGGGGCGGTGATCGTCGTCGACAACGTCACGGGCGACGTGCGCGCCTATGTCGGCGGCGTCGGCGGCGCATCCACGGCGGCGGCGGTGGACGGGGCGGACGCCTATCGCCAGGCCGGATCCACGCTGAAGCCGTTCCTCTACGCGCTGGCGATGGAGCATGGCTGGCTGACCCCCGCCTCGATCCTGGACGATGCGCCGGTGGAGCTGGACACCGCTTCCGGCCTCTATGTGCCGCAAAATTACGATCGCATGTTCAAGGGGCCGGTATCGGCGCGCAGCGCGCTGGCCGCATCGCTGAACGTGCCGGCGGTGCGCACGCTGATCCTGACCGGCGTCGATCCGTTCCGCGACCGGCTGTGGGACGCCGGTTATCGCGGGCTGACCGAGGACGGCGCCTATTACGGCTTCAGCCTTGCTTTAGGATCGGCCGAAGTGACGCTGCTGGAGCAGGCGAACGCCTATCGCACGCTGGCGAATGGCGGCCGCGCCTCGCCGCTGCGGCTGCGGGCGGACGATCCGCGGGTCGCGCCGCGTGCCGTGTTCAGCCGGCAGGCGGCGTGGCTGGCGGCGGACATGATGGCCGATCCCGGCGCGCGAGCCGCCACCTTCGGGCTGGACAGCGCGCTGCGGCTGCCCTTTTGGGCGGCGGTGAAGACCGGCACCTCCAAGGCCATGCGGGACAATTGGTGCATCGGCTTCTCCGACAGGTTCACCGTCGCCGTGTGGGTCGGCAATCTGGAGGGCGATCCGATGCGGGCGGTATCGGGCACCAGCGGCGCAGCTCCGGTGTGGCGGGCGGTGATGCTGGCGCTGCACGCGGGCGCGCCCGGCCGCGCGCCCGCCCGGCCGCCCGGCATCGAGGCGCGGCTGGTGGCCTTCGCCGGCGGCGTCGAGCCGCCGCGCATCGACTATTTTCTCGCCGGCACGGGTCAGTCGTCAGTGGCGCAGGCGCCGGCCGCGTCGCGCCGCCCGCGCATCGCCGCCCCCGTCTCCGGCAGCGTCTACGCGCTCGATCCGGACATACCGATCGATCGCCAGCGCATCCGCGTGACGACGCGCGGCGCCACGGCCGGCCTGCGCCTGCTGCTCGACGGCCGCGATCTGGGCGCGGCGGAGGCGGCGCCGCTGGTGCTGGCCGGCCCGGGGCCGCACCGGCTGCTGCTGCGCGACGCCACCGGGCGGGTGATCGACCGGGTGCTGTTCACGATGCGGTGAGGGCGGCGCCCCGCGCGTGCCTCAGAGGGCTTTCTGATACAGCCGGTAGACCTTGTTCACCTCGCCGCCGACCATGCGGGCGATCGAGACCATGCCCTGATTGTCCTCCAGGATCCACCCGATCTCGCCGCGCGTGGCGCCGTAGCGCGACACCGATTCGCGGCGGATATACTCGATCATCATGAAGGCCAGCTGGCTCGCCAGGCGGGTGGCCTGCAGCCGCTTGACGACGCCCATCAGCGGCACCCGCATCGTCCGCACCTTCGGGCGGCGCAGCCACCACAGCAGTTTCGCCCAGTTGAACGGGAGCAGCGATCCGCCGAAGCCGCGCAGCTTCTCGTTGAGATCGGGCAGGGTGATCATGAAGGCCACGGGCTCGCCCTCTACCTCCGCCACCATGATCAGATCCTCGAACACGATGGGCCGCAGCTTCTTGCCGACATAGGTGATCTCGTCCGGCGTCAGCGGCACGAAGCCCCAATTGTCGCCCCACGCATCGTTGAGGATGCCCAGGATCAGCGCCGCTTCCTCGGCGAACTTCTTCTTGTCGACGCGGCGCACCCGGATGCGGGTGTTCCGCTCCCCGGAGGAGACGATGCGCTGGACGAGATCGGGAAAGGGCTTGTCGATCCTGAGATCGTAGGCGTTGAGATCCTTGACGCCGGCGTAGCCGGCCGCCTCCACCCACGCCTGATAGGTCGGCTGGTGATGGCCCATCATCACGGTGGGCGGATGATCGAAGCCCTGCACCAGCAGCCCCGGCTCGTCCCAGATGGAGATGCTGATCGGGCCGATCGAGCGGGTCATGCCCTTGCCGCGCAGCCAGCCTTCCGCCGCGGCGATCAGGGCGGCGGCGGTCTCTCCGTCCTCGGCCTCGATCATGCCCCAGTGGCCGGTGCCCGGGCCGCCGCCCTGCTCCACCGGCGCGGCGATCACCAGGCTGTCGACCTGCGCGGAGATGCGGCCGACCGCGCGACCGCCCCGCTCGGCGAGGAAGAAGGCCGCCTCGCCGTGGCCGAACCACGGGTTCTTCCTGGGATCGATGAGGCCGTGGACCTCGTCCTTCAGCGGCGGCACCCAGTTGGGATCGCCCTCGTTCAGGCGGAACTGTATGTCGACGAACGCCTTGCGATCGGCCTTGCCGACGCCGATCTGCCGCACCTGAACCGTCACCGCCGCTCTCCACCCGTTGCGCTTCCCATCGCCGCAGCGGGGCGCGCCGTCCAGACGAAAAGTCAGCCCTTGCGGTGGCGCTGGCTCGGCGGGCGCATTTCGACGCCGCCGGACAGGCGGGCGACGTGGGGATGGCGCGCCGCCACCTCGGGCGTGTAGCCCAGGTTGAACACGGTCGGGCTCTTCGCCCGCTCGCTCACCTTGTTGTAGAGCGTGCCGAACAGGCGATCCCAGCCGAAGTTGGTGATGCCGAAATTGCCGGTCTCGTCATGGAAATGGTGCGCCATGTGGCGCTGCTTGATCGCCGCCAGCCAGCGGTTGCGCGGGCGGTACGACAGATGCTGGATGCAGTGGAAGAACTCGTTGACGCAGGTGGTGATCATGCCGGTGGCGAAGGCGGCCGCCGCGCCGCCGAAGCCGCCGATCAGCCAGCCGACCGGGATCGTCGCCGCCGCCACCGTGGGCACCACGTTGGCGGGCGAGCCGAACAGCACCTCCAGATGGTTCGGATCCTGGTGGTGATCGTAGTGGATGCGCTTCCACGTCGCCGCCAGCAGGCTGTGCCGCCACATCCACCGCGAGTGCAGCACCCAGCGGTGGAGCAGATACCAGACGAGCGGGAACAGGATGACAGCGGCGGCGATGGCGGCCAGCGACGGCAGGACCGGCGCCGGGCGGTAGAACCAGCCGCCGATGCCGGCGGCGGCCAGGCCGAGATAGAGGATGATCGCCGGATATTGCAGATAGGCGACGACCAGCTCGCGCAGCGTCATGCGGTCGAGATGGTGGGACTTGTTCCAGAAGCCGGCCTTGGCGGTGGTCGCGGGCATGCGTGTCATCCTGAATCGCTGGTGGCCGGTGGGCATCCGATATGGTCGATCATCATCGATCCGCAATGCGGCGGTTTTGCGACAGCGGCCGTCGCGCGGCCGCTACTCCTCCGTGCGGATCAGCACCACCTCGCCGATCAGCAGGAACAGCAGCGGCGGCGCCCAGGCCGCCAGCAGCGGCGGATAGGCGCCAAGATTGCCCATCGCCAGCGCGAAATTGTCGACGACGAAATAGGTGAAGCCCAGCGCCATGCCGATCACCGCCCGCACGAACAGGTGGCCGGACCGGGCGAGGCCGAACGCCGCCACGCCTGCCAGCAGCGGCATCAGCATGGCGGAGAGCGGGCCGGAGAGCTTGTGCCACAGCCCGGCCTCCAGCTCGCCGGTCGGCCGGCCGGCCGCCTGCAGATCGGCGATGGCGATGCGCAGCGCGCCGAAGCTGCGCTCGTCCGCATCGACATCGGCCAGGGTGAAGCGATCGGGCGTGATGCCGCGGCCGAAGACGATCGCCGGCAGCTGCCGGCGGGTGCCGCGGGCGACATCGAAGCGGGTCGGCCCCAGCAGCCGCCAGCCGCCGTCCGCCTGCGCCGCGCGGGCGCCGCTGATGATCGTCTGCAAGGCGCCGCCGCTGCGATCGTAGATGGTGACGTCGCTCAGCCGCGTTGCGGGGCCTCGGCCGCTGGCGGTGGCGGCGTGGATCAGATCGTCGCCGTCGCGCACCCACACGTTGCTGGCGATGCCGCGATCCACCGGCACCGGGCCGTAATCGGCATTGTCCCACGCCGTCAGCGTGGCGGTGGCGCGGGCGACGATGCGATCGTTGAACCAGAAGGAGCCGGCGGCGACGAACAGGCTGGCCACGATCAGCGGCGCCAGGATCTGGTGGGCCGAGACGCCGGCCGCCTTCATCGAGATGATCTCGCTATTCTGGTTCAGCGTGGCGAGCGTGATGAGCGAGCCGAGCAGCACCGAGAAGGGCAGGAAGCGCGCGACGATCTGCGGCGCGCGCAGCGACACATAATGCCACAGCTGCGCGTCGCCGTTGCCGGGATAGGCCAGGATGTTGCCGGATTCGCCCAGCAGGTCGAGCGTCTGGAGGATCAGCACCAGCCCGGCCAGCACGGCGAAGGTGCGGACGAGGAAGATCTTCGCCATGTACCAGGTGATCGTGGGCGAGGCGAAGAAGCGCGGATTGATGCTCATGCGGCCACCCCCCGCTTGCGGCGGATCTGCAGGCGGCGACGCAGCGCGGCGGTCGTCTTGGCGGCGACCCGTTCCAGCGCGCCGATCGGCTGGCCGCCGGGCACGTGCGCCAGCGTGCGGTACAGCCACCAGGAGAGGGCGGCGAACAGCAGGAACGGCACCCACAGGGCGATCAGCGGATCCACCCCGCCGCGGCTGCCGAGCGCCTGGGCATATTCGTTGATCTTGTGCTGCGTGACGAGGAGGACGATCGAGAGGAACACGCCGAGCGCCGAGGTCGATCGCTTCGGCGGCACCGCCAGCGCCAGGCCGAGCAGCGGCAGCAGGAACATCGTCGCCACCTCCACCAGGCGGAAGTGGAAGTTGGCGCGCAGCTCCGCCCGCGTGCGGGAGGATGTGCCGCTCTCCCACGCGACGCGGGCGAGTTCCGGCATCGTCATCTCCAGGTCGCGGCCGCCGCGCGTGCGGAACGCCTCCATCTTCGGCAGGTCGATCGGCAGATCGTGGCCGGCGAAGGCGAGCACGCGCGGCGTGACGAAATTGGGCGCATCGTGCACGAGGGTGCCGTTGGAGAGCCGCAGGATGATCGTGTTCGGATCGTCCGTCGCCATGAAGCGGCCATGCTCGGCGGTGACGGCCAGCGTTTTGCCGGCCTTGCCGTTGGCCATCACGAAGATGCCGGTCAGCTCCTTGCCGCCGTCGCGGCTCTGCTCCACGCGCAAGGTCATCGTCTTGCCCAGCTTGGTGAACTCGCCCACCTTGATCGAGGCGCCGAGCGCGCCGGAGCGAAGCTCGAAGCGCAGCCCCTCATAGGCGTAGCGGGCATAGGGCTGGACGAAGCCGACGATCGCGAGGTTCAGCAGCGCCAGCGCCAGCGCGAAGGCGTAGGGCACGCGCAGCAGCCGCCCGTAGCTCATGCCGACGGCGCGCAGCACGTCAAGCTCAGAGGAGAGCGCCAGCTTGCGGAAGGCCAGCAGCACGCCCAGCATCAGCCCGATCGGGATGCCCAGCGACAGATATTCGGGCAGCATGTTGGCCAGCATCCGCCACACCACACTGACCGGGCCGCCCTGCTGCGCGACGAAATCAAACAGTCGCAACATCTTGTCCAGCACGAACAGCATTGACGCGACGACCAGCGTCCCCACGAGCGGCACGATGATGAGACGGGCGAGATACTGGTCGATGCGGCTCCCGATAATCAAATTTGGACGCCTCATGACCATGTTTTGGCCGCAAAGGCAGCCGAGTTTGCGAGCGTTCGGGGGTGGGTGAATCCACCGTGCGTTCGCGCACGGCTATAGCTTCCGGGAGTGATGAGGTCATGTCGAAACTGTCGAGCACCGTTCTTGCCCTGCTCGCGCTCGCCGCGCCGCTGGCAGGCGCGCGCGCGGCCGTTGTCGCCGGGTCCTCCGCCGCCGATCCCGCCGCGTGCCGCCCGGGCGCGCACGCGCCGGCGGTGCTGGTGAAGGTGGAGGGGTTCAAGCGCGTCGGCGGCAACCTGCGCGTGCAGGTCTATGGCAGCGATCCGGCGCAGTTCGTGAAGGGTGGCGAGCGGATCGCGCGGATCGACCTGGCCGTGCGCGCGGCGCCGAGCGAGGTGTGCGTCGCGCTGCCGGCACCCGGCCGCTACGCGGTCGCGGTGCGGCACGACGTGGACGGCGACGGCAAGGGCGGCATCAACGACGGCGGCGGCTTCTCCCGCAATCCGCCGATCTCGCTGGGCGACGCGCTCGCGCGGCGGATGCCGCGCTACGAGGATGTCGCGATCACCGTGGGGGCGGGGCCGCGCCCGGTGGAGATCGTGCTCAACTATCGCCAGGGCCTGTCGATCAAGCCGCTCGCCATGGGCCGCAGCCGGATGGCGGCGAACTGATCCATGGCGCTGATCGCCCTCCTCTCCAACCCGCGCTCCACGGGCAACCGCGCGATCCTGCCGCGCATCCGCAGCTATTGCGCGCAGCACAGCGAGATCTTCCACTACGAGGTGGAGGATGTCGACCAGATCGGCGACGCGCTGCGCACGATATCCCGCGTGGAGCCCAAGGTGCTGGTGGTGAACGGCGGCGACGGCACGGTGCAGATGACCCTGACCGAGCTGTACCATGGCGGCCACTTCGAGGGCACGCCGCCGCCGCTGGCGGTGCTGCCGAACGGCAAGACGAACCTGATCGCGCTCGATCTGGGCGCCAGCGGCGATCCGATCGCCGCGCTGGAGCGCGTGCTCGCCATCGCCCGTGGCGGCGTGGAGGCGCACGTCGTCTCGCGCGAGCTGATCTCGCTGAGCAGCGGCGAGGCGAACGAGAAGCCGGTGCTCGGCATGTTCCTGGGCGGCGCGGGCCTGGCCGATTCGATCCTGTTCTGCCGCAACAAGGTCTATCCGCTCGGCCTGCCGAACGGGTTGAGTCACGCGCTGACGTTCGTCGCGGTGGTGCTGTCGCTCGTCATCGGCATCCGCGCCGCCTTCCTGCCGCCGCGGCCGCGCCCGGTGACGGTGTCGCTGATCCGGCAGGGCGTGATCCAGGGCAGCTTCGCGCTGCTGATCGTCACGACGCTGCAGCGCATGCTGCTCAACACCCAGACATCCACGGCGGAGGCGCAGCCGGGCGCGCTGAAGCTGATGATGGTCAATCACAGCCCGTTCAGCCTGGTGCGGGCGGTGGCGGCCGGCGTGTCCGGCAAGCTCGGCCACCAGCGGCTGGCCGGCGTGCATGTGGAGCGCGGCGACGAGATCCGCATCGAGGGCGAGCGGTCCAGCGTGATCCTGGACGGCGAGGTGTATGAGGCGCGGGCGGGGGGCGCGATCGTGCTGACCCAGACATCGCCGATGCCGTTCCTCCGCCTCGCCGCCTGAGCCGCCGCGACCCGAAGCCGTGGAGCCGCTGGACGCCCTCGTCGCCGACGAGCTCGCCACGCCCGTCGATCCGCGCGTGGCCGCGCTGGCGGCGGCGATCGCGCAGCGGCACGGCGCCGCTTCCCGCGCGGTGCTGTTCTACGGCTCCTGCCTGCGCGAGAGCCAGCTCGACGGGCTGATGCTCGATTTCTACCTGATCGTGTCGGACTATCGCGCCGCCTACCCGCAACGCTGGCTGGCGGCGGCCAACCGCCTGATCCCGCCCAACGTCTTCCCGTTCGCGGCCGGCGGCCTGACCGCCAAATATGCCGTGCTGAGCGAGGCGGACTTCGCCCGGCTGGCGAGCGGCGCCACCCGTGGCGTCTCCGTATGGGCGCGGTTCGCCCAGCCGGCGCGGCTCGCCTGGAGCGCCAATGCGATCGCCCGCCGCCGCGCGATCGCGGCGGTGGCGGGGGCGGCGCCGGCGCTGCTGGCGGCGGCGCGGCCGATGCTGCCGGACGGGATCGATCGGCTCGATCTGTGGCGGCAGGCCTTCGCGCTGACCTACGCGGCCGAGCTGCGGGCGGAGCGGAAACAGCGCGCCGCCTCCGTCGTCGATGCCGATCCGGCCCGCTACGCCGCCTTCACGGCGCCGGCGCTGGCGGCGGCGGGGCTCGGCGCGCGCATCGCCGACGGCGCCGTCCATCTCGCGCCGATCGGCAGCGAGGCGCGGGCGGCCGGCGCGCGGCTGTGGGCGCGGCGACGGCGCGAGGGCAAGGCGCTGACCCTGCTGCGGCTGGCCAAGGCGAGCGCCACCTTCGCCGGCGGCATCGACTACCTCGCCTGGAAGATCAACCGCCACGCCGGCACCGCCATCAAGATCCGCCCGTGGCAGCGCCGCTTCCCGCTGCTGGGCGCGCTGAGCCTGCTGCCGCGCCTGATCGGCGGCGGTGCGGTGCGGTAGAGGCGGCTCGACCTGACACTGATCCGCCTGTTCTGACGCCGCTTCGCGCTATCCGCCGCTTTCTTGGCACAAGCCGCGCGGGCGGTTCGGCTGGATTCGACGCCGCAGGTAAAGCACCTGCCGAACGTCATTCGTTCGCCGCGATCGGCCTCGTCAGGCGCGGTCCGCCGGCGATCGCCTGGGCCACGGCGCGTTCCAGCCCGGCGATCGTGAACGGCTTGCGCAGCACCTCGCGCCCGGCGAAGCGGGCGGCGTCGCCCGCGTCGCCGACATAGCCCGTCACGTAGAGCACCGGCACGTGCGCGTGGCTGTCGGCGATCGCGGCGATCAGGTCCGGCCCGGTCATGCCCGGCATCACCACGTCGGTGACGATCAGGGCGAAGTCGTCGCCGCCGCCCAGCACGGCCAGCGCCTCCTCGCCGCTGGCGCAGGCGACCGGCCGGTGGCCGAGTTCGCGCAGGCTGCCGACGGTGGCGGTGCGCACGCGCGCATCATCCTCCACCACCAGGATCGCGCCGCTCGCGGCCGGGCGCGCGGCGGGCGCGATCGGCGTGACGGGGGCGACACTTGCCGCGCCGGCCGCCGCCACGAAGCGCGGCAGGTAGAGCGAGACGGTGGTGCCCTTGCCGGGCGTCGAATCGATCGCCACCTCCCCGTCCGACTGGCGGGCGAAGCCGAAGATCTGGCTGAGGCCGAGACCCGTGCCCTTGCCGACCGGCTTGGTGGTGAAGAACGGCTCGAACACCCGCTCCAGCACCTCGCGCGTCATGCCCGCGCCGCGATCGGTGACGGCGATGCGGACGTAATCGCCGGCGCGCGCCTCGCCCACCTCGCCGTCGCGCAGCGTGAGGTTGCGGGTCTCGATCAGCAGCGGGCCTTCCTCGTTCATCGCGTCGCGCGCGTTCACGGCGAGGTTCAGGATCGCATTCTCCAGCTGGTGCGGATCGCACCAGACGTGCCAGCCGCCCTGGGCCGCCCGCGTCTCCACCCGGATACGCTCGCCGAGCGTCCGGTCGAGCAGGTCGGACATGCCGGCGATCAGCGCGCCGGGCTCCACCCCCTCGGGCAGCAGCGGCTCGGCGCGGGCGAAGGCGAGCAGGCGCTTGGTGAGCGCGGCGGCGCGGTTGGCCCCCTCCATCGCATTGTCGAGATGGCGGCCGACCTCGTTCGCCTCGTGCGTCAGGCGCCGCCGGGCGAGATCGAGGCCGCCGACGACCACCGCCAGCATATTGTTGAAATCGTGGGCGATGCCGCCGGTCAGCTGGCCGACCGCCTCCATCTTCTGCACCTGCCGCAGCTGCGCCTCGGCCGCCTCGCGCGTCTCCGCCTCGGCGAGCAGGCGGGCGTTGGCCTCGCTCAGCTCGCGCGTGCGCTCCGCCACGGCCCATTCCAGCGCGCCGGCGCGATCCGCCTCGACGCGCGCATCCAGCCGCGCGCGGGCGCGCTGGGCGAGCGCCTGCACCGTCGTCCAGCCGAGCGCCGCCGCGCACAGCACCAGCAGCAGGCCGATGCCGGAGAGCAGGGCGGTGAGGTAATTGGCCTTGTCCATCGACAGGGTGGCGCGATCGGAGCGGACGCCGAGCAGATCCCGCTCGTTGGAGGCGATGCGCGACAGCAGCGTATCGATGCGCGCGATGCTGCTGGCCTTGCCGGCGCGGTAGAACATCGACAGCGCCGTCCATCCCTGCTTGTAGAAGGATCGCGTCGCCGGCTCCGCCAGCTCCTTGCCGCGCTGGTCGTAGAGGCGGCCGAGCTCGGCGACCAGGGGCGCCTGATCGGGATTGTCGCGGGTCAGCCGGGTGAGCAGGCGGAGCTGGCGGCCGGCCTTCTTCCATTCGTCATAGTAGATCGCGCCCGTCCGCTTCTCACCGCTGATGACGAAGCGGCCGAGCGCCGCCTCCGACCGGGCGATGGAGGCGTCCAGCTGGCGCGTGACCAGCATCACGTCGTAGCTGTGTCGTTCCCGCAGCAGCGCCTTGTCGCGATCCCGGCTGGAAATGGCGACCAGCGCGACCAGGGCGATCAGCAGCGCCGCCACCAGCAGCGCCATCACGCTCGCCGCGCGGCGCTGCCACGCGCCGGGCGGTGCGCCCTCGGTCGTCAGGTCGCTGGGGTCCGGCTGCATGACGGCGCCCAGCCTAGCGCAGCCGGGGCGGCCCGCAAAGCCTGGATGGCCGAAAGGTTCCGGGCCGGCCCGACCCGGTCAGGCGATGCAGCCGACGGCGCGGCCCGCCTGCGCGAACATCGTCAGGATCTCGCCGACCTGCTCGTCGCTATGCTCCGCGCACAGCGAGCAGCGCAGCAGGAACATGCCGGCGGGCGTCGCCGGCGGCCGCGCCATGTTGACGTAGAGGCCGAGCTCCAGCAGCGCCTGCCACATGCCGACGGCGGTCTCCTGATCGGGGAAGATCACCGCGATGATCGCCGACTGCGCTGTTTCCGTGCCCAGCCGGAAGCCGAGATCGCGCAGGCCCTGGTGCAGCCGGCGACTGTTCTTCCACAAATGCGCGCGCTTGTCCGTCGCGTGCATCAGCTTGCGGATCGATGCCGCCGCCGTCGCCACCACGCTGGGCGGCAGCGATGCGGTGAACACGTAGGGCCGACAGACGAGGCGCAGCACCTCGAACTTCGGATGGTTGGAGACGCAGAAGCCGCCGACCGTGCCGACCGACTTGGAGAAGGTGCCGACGACGAAGTCGATGTCGTCGGACACGCCCGCCTCCTCGAACACGCCGCGGCCGTGCGCGCCGAAGAAGCCCATGCCGTGCGCCTCGTCGCACAGGATCATCGCGCCGTGCTTCTTGGCGACGGCGACCATCTCCCGCAGCGGCGCGATGTCGCCGAGCATCGAGTAGACGCCTTCGAGGATGACGAGCTTGCCCGCCGCCTTGGGCAGCCGGCCGAGCCGCTTGTCGAGATCCTCGACCGAATTGTGGCGGAAGCGGACGACCTCGGCATTGCCGAGCCAGCAGCCGTCGTAGATCGAGGCGTGGCTGTCCGCATCGAGGATGATGTAGTCGCCCTTGCCGGCAAGGGTGGAGATCACGCCGAGATTGGCCTGGTAGCCGGTGGAGAAGACCATCGCCGACGACGTGCCGTAGAAGTCCTTCAGCGCCTGCTCCACCTCGCGATGGCCCTGGTAGGTGCCGTTGAGCACGCGGCTGCCGGTGGTGCCGGAGCCATATTCGTCCAGCGCCCGCTTGCCGGCGGCGACGACCTCCGGATCGAACGTCATCCCCATGTAATTGTAGGTGCCGAGCAGGATCGTCTTGCGGCCGGAGATGATCGCCTCGGTAGGCGACGTCACCTTCTCCATGACGATCGCGAACGGATCGCGCACGCCGGTATCGAGCAGCGCCTGCCGCTCGGCGATCAGCGCGTCGAACTTGGAGAACAGGTCGCCGGCGGGCGCGGCGCCATCGTCGCCGAGCCGCACGTCGTCGGGGGTGGTGGCGGCCTCGCTCATGCGGCGCTCCCGATCGTTGCTGTGGTCCCGATCTTTGCAGCGCGCCCGACCATGTGCCGAGCGACGTCGAGGCACCCCCGGCGGCGACGCCGACGCGTATCGGGGCAGAAGCCTCGACTGCGCTCGGCCGATCCCTCGACTGCGCTCGGGGCAAGGGCTTGGGGCGGCATGCTCATGCGCGCAGCTTCTCGACGGCGTCGACGAGCTGGCCGACCGTCTCGATCTCGGCCTGCATGTTCATCGTGATGATGATGTCGAATTCGTCCTCCACCGCGGCGACGAAATCCATGACGGTCAGGCTATCCCATTCGAGATCGCCGGCGAAGGTGGTGGCGTCGCCCAGCGCCACCTGCTTGCGGTTGAAGGGCTCGATCGCCTGCGCCACCTTGGCGAATGTCTGGTCACGGTCGCTCATGCGGCATGTTCCTTAATCGGGTGGGCGCCCGCTTGCCAAGCGATTGCGGCGGCACGGGGGCGCGCTTGGCATCGGCCTGCGCCGCTGGCATGAACGGCCGCAACGAAAAGGGGAAAGAATGGCCGAAGACCAGCCGGATGCGCCGCCGCGCCGCTACTCGCCCAACGCCGTCCATCTCGTGCGCACGACGCAGACGACGCACTACCAGCTGAGCCAGATGGCCGACCAGAAAGCGAGCATCCTGATGGGTGCCACCTTCGTGATCTTCACCATCACGATCGGCCAGGCCAAGGGCGGCGCCGGCGCGCCGCTGCCGATGCTGATCCTGGGCGGCTTCGCCTTCGTCTCCGCGGTGCTGGCGGTGCTGGCCATCCTGCCGGCCACCCACATGAAGCAGCGCGGGCCGATCAACCTGCTGTTCTTCGGATCGTTCAGCCACCTGGCGCAGGAGGATTATATCGAGCGCGTGCTGGACGTGCTGCAGGACGACGAGACGATCTACCGGACGATGGTGAACGACATCTACCAGAATGGCCGCGTGCTCGATCGCAAGAAGTACCGGATGCTGGGCTATGCCTATCGCGTATTCCTGGTAGGGCTGACGGCGAGCCTGATCGCCTTCGTCGCGCAATATGCCACGCGGGCGGAGGGCGGCGGCGCGGCGGCGGCCCCGGCCAGGCACGCGGCGGGCTGAGGCGCGGCCGATCGACGCGGGCGGCTAGAGCGGTTTCCACCTGTGTGGAACCGCTCCGGTTGTTTGCCGCGGTTGTCGAACCGGCAGGTGATTCCACCTGCCTTGCAACCGCTCTAGGCCCGCAGCCAGCCGGCGCCGACATACCATTCCGCCGTGCGCCTTAGCCCCTCCGCTGTGTCGATCGCCGGGCGCCACAGCGTGGCCGGCGGGCGGCTGCGGACCACCCAGTCGCGATGGGTGAAGTAGCGCACGCGATCGGGCGTCAGCTTCGCGCGGCCGCGACGCACGAAGCCGTCGGCGAAGGCGCCGAGCCGCAGCAGGGCGGCGGGCACCGGCAGCGGCACCGCGCGGCGGCCGACCGCGCGGCCGATCGCGCGGGCCAGATCGCGATGGTCCCAGCCGTCGGCGACGCCGTCGTCCGGCTCGATGATAGCGTGCGGGCAGGCGTCGCCCTCGGCCAGCGCCAGCAGCAGGCGGGCGAGATCGTCGACGTGGATCAGTGACAGCCGCCCGGCCGGCGGCAGCGGCACCACGCCGCGCCGTGCCATGCGGAACAGCTCCAGCATCTCGCGGTCGCCGGGGCCGTAGATCGCCGGCGGGCGCACCATCGTCCAGTCGAGCGCGATGGCGGCGGCGACGGCCGCCTCGGCCCCGGCCTTCGACCAGCCATAATTTGAGAGGCCGGCCTCGCGCGCGGCGAGCGAGGAGACGTGGACGAAGCGGCGGATGCCGGCGGCCTCTGCGGCCGCGATCACGGCCTGCGTGCCGGCGATGTTGCCGGCGGCGAAGCCCGCGCGATCGGGCGCGTTCACCACGCCGGCGACGTGGATCACCGCATCCGCCCCGGCGACGAGGGTGGCGAGGCTGTCCGCTTGGTCCAGCGCGCCGGCGATCCACGTCACCTGCGCCACCTCCGCCTGCGGGCGGCGGGCGAGCGCGCGCACCCGGTGGCCGGCCGCCACCGCGCGGCCGACGAGGTGGCCGCCGACGAAGCCGGTGCCGCCGGTGATCGCCAGCATCACGAGCGCATCCTCACAGCGGCACCCTCACAGCAGCACCATGTGATCGCGATGCACCATCGCGGAGCGCGGCGCGTAGCCGAGCACGGCCTCCAGCGCATCGCTGCGCCGCCCGGTGATGGCGGCGGCATCGGCCGCGTCATATTCGGCGAGGCCGCGGGCGAGCAGCGCATCGGCCGGCCCGACGATGTCGACGACATCGCCGCGGGCGAAGCGGCCTTCCACCGCGGTGGCGCCCGCCGCCAGCAGGCTGCGGCCCGCCGCCAGCGCGCGCGCCGCGCCGGCGTCGACGTGGATGCGGCCCTTGGTCGTCAGCCGCCCGGCCAGCCACGCCTTGCGCGGCGATGCGCCCTTCTCCGCGACGAACACGGTGCCGCGCCCCGTCGCCGAGAAGGCGGCGAGCGGGTGATCCACCTTGCCGCTGACGATAGCCAGATGCGCGCCGGCCGCCATGGCGATGCGCGCGCCTTCCAGCTTGGAGATCATGCCCCCCGATCCCATGCCGGAGGCGGAGCCGCCATCCGCCATCGCGCGGATGCGGGCGTCCAGCTTCGTCACCTCGGGGATGAAGCGGGCGGCGGGATCGCGGCCGGGATTGGCGGTGTAGAGGCCGTCTATGTCCGACAGCAGGATCACGCCGTTGGCGAGCGCCGCCTGGCCGATGCGCGCGGCCAGCCGATCATTGTCGCCGAAGCGGATCTCCTCGGTGGCGACCGAGTCGTTCTCGTTGATGACCGGCACCACGCCGAGGCTGAGCAGCCGATCGAGCGTGGCGGCGGCGTTCAGGTAGCGCCGGCGGTCCTCGAGATCGTCGAGCGTGACGAGCATCTGCGCGGCGGTGAGGCCCTCGCCATGCAGCAGCTCCGCCCACACGTGGCTGAGCGCGATCTGGCCGGTGGCGGCGGCCGCCTGCGCATCCTCCAGGCTGGCGCGGCCGCCCTTGGGCAGGCCGAGCCGCCGCGCGCCGAGCGCGATGGCACCGGACGAGACGACGGCGATGCGCTGGCCGGCGCGGTGGCGCCCGGCGATATCGGCGACCACGCCGGCCAGCCACTCGCGCCGCACCCGGCCGTCCCCGTCAACGAGCAGGGCCGAGCCGATCTTCACGACGAGGCGCGGGCAGGCGGCGGGGGCGAAGCAGGCGGCGGACATCGTGGGGCACGCCTTACGGTGCTCGGGCCGGGCGATCCAGCGCCAGATCCGTTCCGGTACGGGGCGGGTGAGGGGGCGCAGCCCGCGATGTGGCGCTCCCCTTCCCGGTCCGGGAAGGATCGCCGGGTCGGTCAGCCCACGAAGGCGCGTTCGATCACGTAGCTGCCGGGCGCGGCGTTCGATCCTTCGGCGAAGCCGGCCGCATCCAGGCCGGCGGCGAGATCGCGGATCATCGCCATGCTGCCGCACATCATCACCCGATCGCTCGCCGGATCGAGCCGGGACGGGCCGGCGACGCCCGCGAACAGCCTGCCGTCCGCGATCAAATCGCCGATGCGGGCGGCGGTGCGGAATGGCTCGCGCGTCACGGTCGGCACGTAGCTCAGTTGCAGCAGCGCCTGATCCTGCACTAGCGGATCGCCGGCGAGCTGCCCTTCCAGATCGGCGCGGAAGGCGAGGTCGCTCACCCGCCGCACGGAGTGGACGACACAGATCTGGGCGAAGCGATCGTAGATGTCGGGATCGCGGATCAGGCTGAGGAAGGGCGCGAGGCCGGTGCCGGTGGCGAGCAGGAACAGGCGCCGGCCCGGCAGCAGCGCGTCCGCCACCAGCGTGCCGGTGGGCTTGCGGCCGAGGAACAGCTGGTCGCCGGCGGCGATCCGCTGGAGCCGCGAGGTAAGCGGTCCGTCCGCCACCTTGATCGAGAGGAACTCCAGCTCCTCCGCCCAGGCCGGGCTGGCGATCGAGTAGGCGCGCAGCAGCGGGCGGTTCTCGCCCGGCAGGCCGATCATCACGAACTCGCCCGATCGGAAGCGGAAGCTGGGCGGGCGGGTGATGGCGAAGCTGAACAGATGCTCGTTCCAGTGGCGGACGCTGCGGACCGTCTCCACCGTCAGGCTGGCGGAAGGGGCGAGGGTGGCCGCCTGGCCGATCCGGTCGCTCATCATCCGGCCCCGCGCGTGTCGACGGGATCGGCGAGGCCGCGTGGCGCGAGTTCCGCCTGGCGCAGGTGATCGGCTGTCGCGGCGAACGATTCGACCAGCAGGTCGGCCGAGGCCGCCGGCACGATCAGCCGCAGCACGGCGCGCACCTGCTCGTGATCGCCACGCGCGGCGCCGCGCCACAGGCTCAGCATCAGCGCCTCCCCCTCCGCCATGCGCCGGCAGGCGAGCGGGGCGAAGGCGATCGGATGGCCCGGCGCCACGCGCAGCCGCGCCATCGTCGCGTGAAAGTCGGGCAGCGCGGCGGCGGCGCCCATGTTGACGAACGAGCCTGCCACCGCTTGCCGGCCGCACCGGCCCCGACGCGCCGCATTCACCCAGGCGCGCATCGCCCACAGGATGAACCGGCTGCCGTTGCCGAGCCGCTCGACCGGCTGATCCAGGAACTCGTACATGCCACCTCCCGCTCTGGTAGACGCAGGATAGTGATATTGAGAATGAAGCGCAACAAGCCTCAGATAGGCGACCAGGGCTCGTCCGCCTCGCTCGGCGCGGATTGCGCGGCGATCGCGCTGGCGGCCGCTTCGGCGGGGCCGATCGCCTCGACCAGACGATCGAGCACCGCGTCCACGCCGGTGCCGGCGGCGCCGGAGAGCATCATCACCTCGCCGCCGCTGACCTTGGCGAGCGTCTTCGCCAGTTTCGCGGCCTGCTTCGGCTCGACCGCGTCTACCTTGTTCAGCGCCAGCACCTGCGGCTTGTCGGCCAGTCCGGCGCCGTAGACGTCCAGCTCCTCGCAGACGATGCGATACGCCTCCACCGGATCATCGCCACTGGCATCGACGAGGTGCAGCAGCACGCGACACCGCTCGATATGGCCGAGGAAGCGGTCGCCGATGCCGGCGCCGTCGGCCGCCCCCTCGATAAGGCCGGGGATGTCGGCGATGACGAACTCGCGGGCGTGGCGCGTGACGACGCCGAGCTGCGGGCGGACGGTGGTGAACGGATAGTCGCCGACCTTGGCGTTGGCGTTGGTGACGGCGTTGATGAAGGTGGACTTGCCGGCGTTGGGCAGGCCGACCAGGCCGGCATCCGCCAGCAGCTTCAGCCGCAGCCACACCCACGCTTCCTCGTGCGGCCAGCCGGTGCCGTGCTGGCGCGGCGCGCGGTTGGTGGAGGTCTTGTAGCTGGCGTTGCCGCGCCCGCCATCGCCGCCGCGCAGGAAGATCTCGCGCTGGCCGGCCCGCGTGAAGTCCAGCAGCACATGCTCCTTGTCGTCGGACAGGATCTGCGTGCCGACGGGCACGCGGATGACGAGATCGTCGCCGCCCGCGCCGGTGCGGTTGGAGCCGGCCCCGCCCTTGCCGCGTGGCGCGCGGAAGTGCTGCGTGTAGCGGAAGTCGATCAGCGTGTTGAGGCCGCCCACCGCCTCGAACACGATGTCGCCGCCCTTGCCGCCGTTGCCGCCATCCGGCCCGCCATATTCGATGAACTTCTCGCGCCGGAAGGAGACGGCGCCCTGGCCGCCCGCGCCCGAGCGGACGAAGATCTTTGCCTGATCGAGGAAATGCATGGCGCCGCATATAGCGCAAATGCGGCAAAGGTCACGGTGCCGCGGCCGAAAGCCGTCTGGGTCGCGCCGACCCGGCGGATCAGCCGCCCTCGGCCGCGAAGGCGATCAGCCGCTCCGCCGCCATCGCCCGCGCCGAATCGCGCGGCAGGCCGAGCGCGGCGGCCATCGGCTCGCCCATCAGCGCGTCGCCCAGCGCCGTCAGCACCAGCGACAGCGTGATCGCGTGGACCGGCCGCCCCTCGTGCGGGCCGAGGTGATCGACGAGGCGGTGGGTGGCCTCCACGATCGGATCGAGCGCCGCGCGATCGCCAGTGAGGATCGCCCAGGAGGCGAGCGCGCCGCCGCCCTCGCGCCCGAACGCATCGAAGGTGAGGTCCACGATCACGCGCGGGTCCATCTCGCCGGCACGCGCCTTCACCACCGCCTCGCCGATCTGCGCCGTGATCCGCTCGGCCATGCCGGCCGCGAGCGCGCGCTGGAGGCCAGCGGCCGAGCCGAAATGGTGAAGCAGGTTGGCGTGCGTACGCCCGATGCGGGCGGCGACCGCCTTCAGCGTCACCGCCTGCGGCCCATCCTCGATCAGGATCGCGCGCGCCGCCTCCAGCGCGGCGGTGCGGCTCGCCTCCTGCGTCATCCTCGTGCGGGTAGTTGACATTCGTGTCAGTAGTCCATAGATGCGGGTGGATCAGGAGGCTTTTCCGTCATGCGCAGCACCACCCCCGCCGATCTCGCCATCCGCCCGCGCGACCGCCGCTTCGGCCGCGGCGCGGCGCTGGGCCGGTGGTGGCTCGGCGGCGATCCCGTGGCAACCGCCTTCTACAACGCGCTCTCCGTCACCTTCCCCAAGGGCGAGGCGCTGTTCGTGGAGAGCGTGCGCGCCTTTCGCGATGGCGCGCCGCCGCGCCTTGCCGCCGAGATCACGGCCTTCACCCGGCAGGAGGTGATGCACAGCCGCGAGCATGTGGCGTTCAACCGCCGCGTGGCGGACGCCGGCTACGACGTCTCGCGGCTGGACGCGCGGGTCGACCAGCGGCTCGATCTGCTGCGGCGCAAGCATCCGATCGTCAGCCTGGCGGTGACGATGGCGCTGGAGCATTTCACCGCCATCCTCGCCCACGCGCTGCTCGCCGATCCGCGCCACCTGGCCGCCGCCGATCCCGAATCGGCCGCCCTGTGGCGCTGGCACTCGATCGAGGAGATCGAGCATAAGGGCGTGGCCTACGATACGTGGCTGCACGCCACGCGCGGCTGGCCCCGCTTTCGCCGCTGGTCGGTCAAGAGCCGGGTGATGCTGCTCGTCACCCGCAACTTCCTCGTCGATCGCACCGCCGGCATCCTCGATCTGCTGCGGCAGGACGGGCTGACCGGCCCGCGCGCGTGGGCGCGGGTGGCGTGGTTCGCGCTGGTCTCGCCCGGCATGATGCGCGGCATCCTGCGCGCCTGGGGCACCTTCTTCCTGCCCGGCTTCCATCCGTGGCGGCACGACGATCGCGCGCTGATCGCCGCCGCCGATCGGGACGATGCGCGGCCGGAGCCCGCGCTGGCGGCCTGATCCGCGCGCGTCCCCCCAGTCGCATCCACGGCCGCCCGTGGCCGGTGGTTCAGGCCGCCAGGCGCGGCTCGTCCGCCCGCGCGGCCGGCGCCGCCCAGGCGAAGGCGGCGAACGGCACCGCGCAGCCGCGCCCGCGCGATTCGCGCGCGAGGATCTGGCCGGTGGGCGCGAAACCCAGCTTGCGCAGCACGTTGCCGGACGCGGGATTGTCGAGGAAGTGGCCGGCCACCATCCGGCGGAGGCGCAGGCTGCCCTTCGCCAGCGCCATCACCGCGCGGCCGGCCTCCGTGGCGAAGCCCAGGCCCCAGTAATCGCGCGCGATCCAGTAGCCGAACTCCACCTCGCCCGCCGCGTCGCGCTGCAGGCCCATCCCGCCGATCAGCCGGGGCGTGCCGCGCGTGCGCAGGAACAGCAGGAAATCGGGCAGCAGCGCATCGCGCCGCCGCGCAAGGAACGCCTCCGCATCGCCCAGCGCATAGGGCCACGGCGCCTGCGCCAGGTTGCGCACGATCGCCTCGTCGCCGATGGCCCGGCTGAGCGCCGGTGCGTCCTCGATCCAGCCGGGGCGCAGCATCAGCCGCTCCGTCCGTGCGAACATGATCCTTCTCCTTCTCGACCGCAGCCTCTGATCCAGACGGGTTACGACTGCGCGACAGGCGGGTGAGGAAGACAGCAAAAAGGGAGCCGGTGCGACCCGTCTCCCTCACGATCCGCCATGGCGGATCTTCGGGTCGCCCGCAGGACGACCCGCTTATCGGCTCGTCCGTTACTCGGCCGCCTCGGCCGTAATCTCGGCTGCGTCGACGCGCACGAACTTGCGGCCGAGCTTGCCCTCGTGGAACGCCACGCGACCGTCGACCAGCGCGAACAGCGTATGATCCTTGCCCATGCCCACGTTGCGACCCGGATAGACGCGGGTGCCGCGCTGGCGGACGATGATGTTGCCGCCGACCACTTCCTGGCCGCCGAACTTCTTCACGCCGAGGCGGCGGCCGGCCGAATCGCGGCCGTTGCGCGAGGAGCCGCCTGCTTTCTTATGTGCCATGCTCTCTTACTCCCTCAGGCTTCGACGGCCGCCGGCGCTTCCGCCCGGGCCTCGTTCTCGGCCTTGTGATCGCCGATCGCGGTGATCCGCAGGATCGTATGCTGCTGGCGGTGGCCGTTGCGACGGCGATAATTGTGCCGGCGACGCTTCTTGAAGACGATGACCTTCTCGCCCTTCGCCTGGGCGATGATCTCGGCCGAGACCGTGAGTCCGCTTACGTCCTGCGTCTCGCCGCCGCTGCCGGCGAACAGCACGTCGCCCAGTGACACGGTCGAGCCCGCGTCACCCGCGATCTTCTCGACGACGATCTTGTCTCCTGCGGCAACGCGATACTGCTTGCCGCCCGTGCGCACGATTGCGAACATGGCCCTCATCACTTCCCGAAATGCGATCCGCGCGAGAGAATGCCGGCAATGGCGATCGCCACGGCCGGCCCCCGCGCGGGAAGATGGCGCTGTTATGCGAAGGCCGTCGCAGAGTCAATCGGCCACCGCCGCCCGGTGCGCGGGCTTGCCATACGCCGCGCGCGGCACCCGCCGATCAGTGGCGATGCTCGCGCTTCAGGGCGTAGCGCCCCTCGCTATACTCGTCGAAAAGGCCGGCGATCGCCGGATGGTCGACCGGCTCGTCGCTCTCGTCATGCTCCAGATTCTGCTGGCTGACATAGGCGACATAGTTGCTGTCCGCATTCTCGGCGAGCAGGTGGTAGAAGGGCTGGTCCTTGCGCGGGCGCACCTGCTCCGGGATCGCCTCATACCATTCGTCGCTGTTGGCGAAGACGGGATCGATATCGAACACGACCCCGCGAAACTCGAACAGGCGGTGGCGCACCACATCCCCGATGGAGAAGCGCGCATGCGCGATCGGCGGCACGTCGGCGCGGCTCAGGGGGCCGGCGATGCGGGAACCGTGGGGGATGGGCAGGGCTTGTGTCATCCGGCCAATTTAGGGATGCAGCGCGCGGAGGCAAGCGGCGCTTGGCAAGCCGGATCGCTTCCGCTAACAGCGCCGCTTCGATCGATCGGCCCCGGCTGCGCGCAGCCGGCCTCGCTTAGCGGAGAGGTGCCAGAGTGGTCGATTGGGACGGTCTCGAAAACCGTTGTGGGTGCAAGCTCACCGTGGGTTCGAATCCCACCCTCTCCGCCAGTTACAGTGTCCCATGAAGTCCAGAAACGTCCCTTAAGTGCCTGTAACAACAGGGCTCTTGGCTACTTGCTGGATTTCACGTGTTCCTGATATGTTCCGGGTCATCCCCACACAAGTGTGGGGCAAAACTCGGACCCAAATCGAGGCAGAATCATGGGGAAGCTGACGGTCGCGCAGATCCGCGCGTTGAAGGAACCAGGTCGCTACTCGGACGGCGACGGGCTGATCCTGGAGTTCACCAGGCCGGGCCGGGCCTACTGGTTCGTGCGAGTCCAGCACAATGGCCGCCGCCGCGACATCGGCCTCGGCCCGGTGGACGAGATCACCTTGGCCAAAGCGCGCGACAAGGCGCACGAGGCGCGCAAGTCGCTGGCGAAGGGGATCGACCCCACGATCGAGCGACAGAAGGCGAAGCTGAAAATTCTGACCTTCCGCGAGGCGGCCAAGCTGGTGCACGAGGAGCACAAGGCCGCTTGGAAGAACGGGAAGCATCAGGATCAGTGGATCACCACGCTGACCACCTATGCCTTCCCGCGCATCGGCAATCGGCTCGTCTCGGATATCGAAGGGCCGGTGATCCGCGACGTGCTGGCGCCGATCTGGCTCAGCAAGCCGGAGACGGCGCGGCGGGTGCGGCAGCGCATTGGAGTCGTACTCGACTGGTCCTATGCCAAGGGCTTCCGGATTACCGAGGCGCCGCTTCGCTCGATCTCGCGTGGCTTGCCTCGCCAGATCGCGGAAACGGCGATGCATGTCGCGAATCAACGACGTTCGTTGTCAGAGCCCTCGCACTCCCGACGCACGTTGGGTGACTTACCAGAGTCAGTATCGAACATTCGTCGCCGGGTTTCGGCTCCGGACTTCCGACATTCGTTCATCGCAGGCTTTTCGCCTATCTGGTCTGTCCTTGAGGCGATCGAAAGATAGAAGCGTCTAAGAAGCATCTTGGGGCTTCGTCCGGCCTACGTCGGCAAGCGCCGGCCGGAACCCCTGCCGCAAATCGCATCAGTCACGCGGCGCGATAGAAGTGAGGCGAGGGCAACGGTGTCAAAGCCCAGTGGAATCCACCTCCTTTGCCAGGGTGCAGCACGTGTAGCTCCTTGGCGGAGTAGATCCGTTCGTACGCGTCGGTCGGAGTGTTGCGGTTTCGGAGCGGGCGGGTCCCGAATGCCTCAATGAACTTGGCTATCAGGTCGGCCTCGACCCCTTCGCAGTTGGTACCATGCCAGCGCACCTTCGGCTCGCAGTAATAGAAGCGCTTCGCGAAGGCCGATTGCTCACGGCGCAGGAGCGCGACATCCACGATCGCGGGCTCGTTACGCTTATCCGCCAGCGTCACGACGCGATCGATGAAAGGGTGGCGGACGCCTATGGCTGGGGCGACGAGCATCGCGCCGGCTCGCTGGACGAGGAGACGATCCTCACCCGCCTCGTCGCGCTCAACAAGGCGCGGGCGGCGGAGGAGGCGCGCGGACTGGTGCGCTATCTGCGTCCCGAGTTCCAGGACCCCGGCTATCGCGCGCCGATCGCGGGTACGCTCGACCTGGGCGAGGCCGCAATGGCGCCGGTCAGCAACGTCATCCCTTGGCCGGCGACCTTGCCCGAGCAGGTCGGCGCGGTGCAGTCGATCCTCGCCGCCGCGCCCGCGCCGCTTGGCGCAGGGGACATCGCCCGCAGCTTCAAGGGCAAGCGCGCCGCCACCGTCCGTCCGGTGCTCGATGCGCTCGCCGGCCTTGGCATGGCCCGCCGCCTCAATGACGGGCGTTACGCAGCCTGATCGCTCCCGCCTTGCTGCGCGCGCCGCTCCGGCTCGGGCGCGAGGGATAAGCAGGCAGCGTCGAAGCCGTGCATCGTCTGCTCGTTGATGGCGCCGCCTTGGCGCAGGCCTTCCATCATCTCATAGATGGCCGCCATCGGCTCGCTCTTGTACATCCTCGTCGCCATAGCTCACCTCGTCAGCCTGCCGCGTGCTCCCGTCGCCCGATAGCACATGCAGGCGTGCCATGGCGGTTGAAGTTCAGCGCCGTCGCATGTAGATATGTTTCTACATCAAATGGAGGGCCGCCCTATGGGATCTACCACGCTGTCCAGTCGCGAGTTCAATCAGGATGCCAGCCGGGCGAAGAAGGCGACGGCAGGTGGTCCGGTCTTCATCACCGATCGGGGCAGGCCGGCTCACGTCCTCATGAGCATCGAGGATTACCAGAAGCTCGTCGGAAAGGGTGCTAGCATCATCGACCTGCTCTCGGCAAATGAGCACGACGCTATCGACTTTGAGGCGCCGCGCGCATCCGGTGAGCTCTTCCGGCCCGCCGACTTGTCCTGATGTACTTGCTCGATACGAACGTCGTATCCGAGCTGCGCAAGACGAAAAACGGCAGGGCGGACCCGAACGTGGTCGCCTGGGCGCAGCCGATCCCCGTCGGCAGCCTGTTCCTGTCAGCAATTACAGTCCTGGAGCTAGAGCTGGGCATCCTGCTGATCGAACGGCGCGATGCGGCTCAGGGCAAAGTTCTGCGCGCTTGGCTGGATCAGAGCGTCTTGCCAGCATTCGAAGGCCGCATCCTTCCGGTCGACGTGGAAGTAGCTCGACGGTGCGCGCGGATGCACGTTCCGGACCCACGCTCGGACCGCGACGCGCTCATCGCGGCGACGGCGCTCGTCCATGGAATGACCGTGGTGACCCGCAACGTCCCGGACTTTTCAGGGCTCGATTTGACGCTGCTCGACCCGTGGCAAACGGGCACGAAAATGTAGCCCAAAAAGCACAAGTGTGGGGTAAATGTGGGAGAGACTTTCGGCCGAAAAGCGAAAATACTGAACAATCTAAGTAGCTTACACTTTCCCCTTGCGGACACCCTCTCCGCCAACATCCCGTCCAACGCGCCAGGCCCGCCTTGCACGATGCCCCGCCTCAGACGGTGAAGCTCTCGCCGCAACCGCAGGCGCCTTTGGCGTTGGGGTTCTGGAAGACGAAGCCGGCGGTGAAATCATCCTCCACCCAGTCCATGCGGCTGCCGATCAGGTACAGGATGGAGCCGCCGTCGACGTAGAAGTCGCCGCCGGGGGTGGCGATCTTCTCGTCGAAAGGGTCGGCGGCGGTGATGTAGTCGACCGAGTAGGCAAGGCCCGAGCAACCCCGCCGCGGGGTGGAGAGCTTCACCCCCACGGCGCCGTCGGGCGCCTGCGCCATCAGGTCGGCGATGCGCTGCTCGGCGGAGGGCGTCAGCGTGAGCGCGGCCGGGCGGGCGCGGGCGGTGGTGGCCATCACAGCATCCCCAGTTCGAGTTTGGCTTCGTCGGACATCTTCTGCGGATCCCAAGGCGGATCCCAGACGAGATTGACCTCGGCCGCGCCGACGCCGGGAACGGCGCCGACGCGCATCTCCACCTCGCCCGGCATCGATTCGGCGACCGGGCAGTGCGGCGTCGTGAGGGTCATCGTCACCACCGCATGACCATCGCCGGTGATGTCGACGCCGTAGATCAGGCCGAGATCGTAGATGTTCACCGGGATCTCGGGATCGTAGATCTCCTTCAGCGCGGTGATCACGGCGTCATAGACCTCCCCGCCGGGCTCGCCGGCCGGCTGCGCGGCCGCGCCGGCGGCGAGGAAGCCTTCGAGATAGTCCGCCTTGTGCGGCACGCTGGCCTGGGGGCGGACCGCCGGCTCCTCCTCCACCCGCGCGCGGGGCGCGGGGGCGACGGCGTCGACCTCCTCGATCCTGATGCTGTTCTCGTCGCTCATCCGAATATTCTCGTCACCCGTTGCAATCCCCGCACCAGCGCGTCCACGTCCGCCGCGCCATTATAGACGCCGAAGCTGGCGCGCGCGGTGGCCGGCACGCCCAGATGCTCCATCAGCGGCTGGGCGCAATGATGGCCTGCGCGGATCGCCACCCGCTCCTCGTCCAATATGGTGCCGATGTCGTGCGGATGCACCCCCTCCACCGCGAAGCTGACGATGCCGGCGGCATCCTCCGGCCCGAACAGCGTGACGCTGTTCAGCGCCGACAGCGCCTCGCGCGCGGTGCGCACCAGCGCCGTCTCGTGCGCGTGGATGGCGTCAAGGCCGATCGCGTCGACATAGTCGATCGACGCGTGCAGGCCGAGCGCGCCGACGATGTGCGGCGTCCCCGCCTCGAACCGGGCGGGCGGCGGGGCAAAGCTGGTGCGATCGAACGTGACGCGATCGATCATCGCGCCGCCGCCCTGCCACGGCGGCATGGCATCGAGGATGTCGGCCCGCGCCCACAGCACGCCGATGCCGGTCGGCCCGTAGAGCTTGTGGCCGGAGAAGACGTAGAAGTCGCAGCCCAGGGCGGCGACGTCCACGGCTAGGCGAGGCACCGCCTGACAGCCGTCAAGCAGCAGCTTCGCGCCCACGCCATGCGCCAGATCGGCGGCGCGACGGCAATCCAGCACGGAGCCGAGCACGTTGGAGACGTGGGCCAGCGCCACCAGCCGGTGCTGCGGCGTCAGCATGGCCGCCACCGCGTCCAGATCGATGCACCCGGCCGCATCCAGCGGGGCGACATCGATTTGCAGGCCCAGCCGATCGCGCAGCAGCTGCCACGGCACGATATTGCTGTGATGTTCGAGCTGCGAGAGCAGGATGCGATCGCCCGGCTGCAGCGACAGCCCCCAGCTCTGCGCGACGAGGTTGATGCCTTCCGTCGCGCCGCGCACGAACACGATCTCGTCGGCGGACGCGGCGCCGATGAAGCCGGCCACGCGGGCGCGCGCCGCCTCATAGGCCACGGTCATGTCGGCCGAGCGGGCGTAGACGCCGCGATGCACGGTCGCATAGGTCTCGCTGTAGGCACGGGCGATGGCGTCGATCACTGCCTGCGGCTTCTGCGCGGTGGCGGCGGTGTCGAGATAGGCCCAACCCGTCGGGATCGCCGGAAAGTCCGCAACGCGATCGAGCGGGCGGGTGTCGGTGAGGATCGACATTAGCGTCCGTACCTCTCGAATGCGGGCGTCATCGGGGCGCACGGTTCAGACCGCGAACGATCGCGACCTCCCCTGAGCCGAAGGGGTGAGGGAGAATATCGGCTCATTCCGTGCTTCCCAGCCACGCATCGGCATCGGCGACGAACGCCTCGCGCACCGCCTCCTCGCCGATCCGGCCGAGTGCGTCGGCGATGAAGGCGCGGGTCAGCAGCGCGCGCGCCTGCGCCGGCGGCAGGCCCCGGCTGGCGAGATAGAAGAGCGCGCGCGCGTCCAACTCGCCCACCGTGGCGCCGTGGGCGCACTTCACGTCGTCGGCGAAGATCTCCAGCTCGGGCTTCAGGTTCACCGTCGCGGTACGCCGCAGGAGCAGGCCGCGCAGCGACTGCTCGCCGTCCGTCTTCTGCGCGTCGCGCGCCACCTCGACACGGGCGGCCAGGCTGGCGGTGGCGGTGTCGTCGGCCACGGCGCGCCACAGCTGGCGGCTGGTGCCCTCCGTGGCGGCATGGCGGACAACGACGGCCGCGTCGTGGCGCTGGCCGCCGCGCGCCAGCAGCGCGCCGCCATATTCGGCATAGCCGCCGGGTGCCGCCAGGGTGACGGCGCCGTCGATCCGCGTGCCGGCGCCGCCGACGCCGAGGATCGTCGTGACCAGGCTCGCGCCGCGCCCGAGCACCGCCTCGTCGCGCAGCGAGGTAAAGCCGCTCGCCTGCATCAGCCGCACGCCGCGCATCAGCCGCGCGCCGTGATCGAGCGCGATCGCGGTCAGCCGGTTGGCCCAGCCATCGCCGACGAACGTCTCGACGATGCTCGCCTGCGCATCCTCGGCCAGCGCGATGCGCGCCGGCAGGTGGCTGGCGCCGCCGGTCGCGACATGGACGATCTCGACCGGGCCGGCGGCGGCGTGATCGCGGCCGATCGCCAGGGTCCAGCCGTTACCGGCGGCGAGGCGGCCGAGCGGATGCTCGCTGGCCGCATCGACCGGGCCGATGGCGATGACGCCCGGCGCGCTGCGCGCCGCATCGAGCCGCCCGTCGACGAACAGCAGCCGCGGGCCGCCGAGGTTCAGCCACAGGTGCGCCGGATCGATCGCGCCGCCGGCCGGGCTGCCTTCGGCGAGCGCCGCCAGGCCGGAGAGATCGGACCAGCGCCACGCCTCCTCGCGCGGGGACGGGAGCGCGAGGCTCATGATTTCACCTCGCCGCCGGGAAGGGAAGCGGCGGCAGGCTGGTGGAGGGGGAGGGAGGCAGATGAGGCACTCAAAAGGGAGCACAGCGTATGCCGCGCGCGCCCTCCAACGGCCGCGCCGGTCCCCATCCCCGTGCCGGGGAGGAATTGGGCGGTCGCGCTCACGCCGCCATCGTCCCGGCATAGCCCTCGCGCTCCAGCTCCAGCGCGAGGTCCGCGCCGCCGGAGCGGACGATGCGGCCATCGGCCAGCACGTGCACGAAGTCCGGCTTCACATAGTCGAGCAGCCGCTGATAGTGGGTGATGAGCAGCACCGCCTTGTCCGGCGTCCGCATGATGCGGTTGATGCCGTCGCCTACCGTGCGCAGCGCATCGATGTCGAGGCCGCTGTCGGTCTCGTCGAGGATGGCGAGCTTCGGGTCGATGATGCCCATCTGCACCATCTCGTTGCGCTTCTTCTCGCCGCCCGAGAAGCCGACGTTCACCGGCCGCTTGAGCATGTCCATGCTGAGCCCGAGCGCATCGGCCTGCGCGCGCGCGACCTTGAGGAACTCGCCGCCCGAAAGCTCCGCCTCGCCCCGCATGCGGCGCTGGGCGTTGAGCGCGGTGCGGAGGAACTGGACGTTCGACACGCCCGGTATCTCGACCGGATATTGAAAGCCGAGGAACAGGCCGGCGGCGGCGCGCTCATGCGGCTCCTTCGCCAGCAGATCCTCGCCGATGAAGGTCGCGCTGCCGCCCGTCACTTCATAGCCGGGCCGGCCGGAAAGCGTGTAGCCGAGCGTCGACTTGCCCGCCCCGTTCGGCCCCATGATCGCATGGATCTCCCCCGCATTGATGGCGAGCGAGAGGCCTTTGAGGATCGGCTTGCCGTCGACTTCGGCGTGGAGGTTATGGATGTGGAGCATTGGAAGATTTCGCCTCACGGGGATCAATCAGAAGCTGCGGCTCCGTGCCGAGCATCACCGGGTACGTATAACTGTCCTCTAGCCGATCAACGAACATAACCGATTTGCGACTTGCGATGGGCGTTCTGATTAAAGCCCGTTCGTTCTTACAAGATGAGAAGGTTTCTGCCATTTTATCCATTCTCTGGCGCAATTCGGCATCATTCATCGCAGCCTTGGTTGGCCAATCGAAATACGAGGCCGGCAGATGCCCGTTAATGCAGTGCGCGTAAGGAGTGACTGCCTGCACAAGCGTCACCCGCTCAACCAGCGTCAAATCGTCGGCAGGCGAAGGCATGTGCAACTGAAACAGGGCTAGAAGCGCGATCACCCAACGCTCCCCTCAAGCGATATCCCCAGCAGCTTCTGTGCTTCTACCGCGAACTCCATCGGCAGCTGCTGCAGCACCTCCTTGGCGAAGCCGTTGACGATCAGCGCCACGGCGTCCTCCGCGTTCAGGCCGCGCTGCATCGCGTAGAACAGCTGGTCGTCGCTGATCTTGCTCGTCGTCGCCTCATGCTCGATCTGGGCGGAGGGGTTGCGCACTTCGATATACGGCACGGTGTGCGCGCCGCACTCCGAACCCAGCAGCAGCGAGTCGCACTGCGTGTGGTTGCGCACGTTCTCGGCGGTCGGCCCCACGCGCACGAGACCGCGATAGGTGTTATCGCTGCGGCCGGCGCTGATGCCCTTGGACACGATCGTCGAGCGCGATCCCTTGCCCAGATGGATCATCTTCGTGCCGGTATCGGCCTGCTGGCGATTGTTCGTCACCGCCACCGAGTAGAATTCGCCGACGCTGTTCTCGCCCGCCAGCACGCAGCTCGGATATTTCCAGGTGATGGCCGAGCCCGTCTCCACCTGCGTCCAGCTGACCTTGCTGTTGCGGCCTTGGCACAGCGCGCGCTTGGTGACGAAATTGTAGATGCCACCGCGCCCCTCGGCGTCGCCCGGATACCAGTTCTGCACGGTGGAATATTTGATCTCGGCATCGTCCATCGCGACGAGCTCCACCACCGCCGCGTGCAGCTGGTTCTCGTCGCGCATCGGCGCGGTGCAGCCTTCGAGGTAGCTGACATAGCTGCCCTTGTCGGCCACGATCAGCGTCCGTTCGAACTGCCCCGTATTGGCGGCGTTGATGCGGAAGTAGGTGCTCAATTCCATCGGGCAGCGCACGCCCTCCGGAATGTAGACGAAGGTGCCGTCGGAGAACACGGCCGCGTTCAGCGCCGCGAAGTAATTGTCCTGCACCGGCACCACGCGGCCGAGCCACTTGCGCACCAGATCGGGATATTCGCGCACCGCCTCGCTGATCGAGCGGAAGATGACGCCCGCTTTCTCCAGCTCGGCGCGGAAGGTCGTGGCGACGGAGACGCTGTCGAACACGGCGTCGACCGCCACCTTGCGACCGCCCTCCACGCCGGCGAGCACCTTCTGCTCCTCGATCGGAATGCCCAGCTTCTCGTAGACGCGCAGGATCTCGGGATCGACCTCGTCGAGCGAGTCGAGCTTCGGCTTCTCCTTGGGCGCGGCGTAATAATAGGCGTCCTGATAGTCGATCGGCGGCACGTTCAGCTTCGCCCAGTCCGGCGCGTCCAGGGTCAGCCACAGGCGAAAGGCCTTCAGCCGCCAGTCGAGCATCCACTCCGGCTCGTTCTTCTTGGCCGAGATGAAGCGGACGATATCCTCGTTCAGCCCCTTGGGCGCGAACTCCTGCTCGATGTCCGAATTGAAGCCCCATTCGTAGGTGGAGAGCTTCTCGGCGGCGTCCAGCGCCTCGCGGTTGCGCACGTCACTCATGCCGGTGTTCCTGTAAACGTGGCGGCCGCCGGCACGGGAGGCGCCGGGGCCGCGAGCGTGGCTAGCGAGATGCCGCCGAGCGCGCCCTTCACCGCATGGTTGACGGCGGACCAGTGCGGCTTCACGCGGCAGGCCTCCTCCAGCCCGCAATCGTGCCGGCCGTCCTCGACGCAGGCCGTCATCGCGATCGGCCCCTCGACCGCCTCGACGATGTCGGCCAGGCTGATCGCCGCCGCCGGGCGGGCGAGGACGAAGCCGCCGCCGGTGCCGCGCGCCGAGTGGAGCAGGCCGGAGGCGGCGAGCCGCCCCATCAGCTTCTGCGCCGTGGGCAGCGGCACGCCCGTCTCGTCGGACAGCAAGGTCGCGCTCAGCCGCGCCTCTGCGCCGTGGCGCGCGGCGGCGGAGAGCATGACGACCGCATAATCGGTAAGGCTGGTGAGCCGCATGGCATCCTTGAAGCAATCGGACGATTTCGATCCGATTGCCATGTGGCTCCGGCGAAGCCTCAGGTCAAGGGTGGCGGGCGCTCAAATGGTTCGCTTACCCTGAGGGGCGATGAGCCCGGCGAGATGCCGTCTCGAAGGGCACGGCCCTGGACGTTGACGTGCTTCGGGACGCCGCTTCGGCACGCTCAGCGGCTCCTCGGCAGGAGCGGAAAGCCGGATCGACCCTCAAGAGCCGCGGCGCGGCTTCGTCACGGTCGGCGGCGGCAGGTTGCAGGCGGGCAGGCCCAGCTTCGCCTGATCGGCGCAGGGGCGCACCTGAGCGGATCCGTCCGGCCCGATGTAGATGGCATATTCGCCGCCGGGCTGGCAGCGCGCCGCCCACATGAACGTGTTCTTGTACGTCCCGCGATAGACCGGCGGCTCGATCCGGCCGCAGCGCTGGCCGTTGCCGCCGATGGCGCCGCGGATGGCGGCGGCGCGGCGCGGCGCGTCCAGCGCCATCAGCCGCTGCTGATAGGGGTTGGGCGGCGGCGCCGCCCGCGCCGGCGCGGCGGCAGCGAGGACGAGAGTGACGGACAGGACGATTCTCACGGCTGGCCTCCGATGGTCTGCGGCCCGTCGCCGGATGGCGGGGTGGCGGCGGGTGGCGGTTGAACGCCGCGCGGCTCCAGCAGTGCCGCAGTCTCGATCACGTCCAGCGCATCGCGCGCGGCGGCGTAGCGGCGGGCGGTGGCGATCCAGCCGGCGGCGGCCTCCCGCCCCGGCATCCGCGCCACCTCTGCCAGTGCGGTCGCGACATGGCCCGCCTCCAGCTGGCGGCGGGCGCGGGCCAGCCGGTCGGCGGGGTCGGGCGAGGGCACGTTGGCGCGGCGGACGATCACCAGACCGGCAAGCTCGCGGCGCACCCCGTCCAGCCAGCTCTCGTTCGGCCCGCCGCCGGACAGAGCGGGGCCGATATCGCCGAGGCCGGCCTGCAACTCCTCCAGCGTCACCGGCTGGCGGCCGGCGGCGATGATCGTCGCCACCGCCTGCGGCTGGCTCTGGCCGAAACGCTCGCGCAGCAGCGCCTCGATATAGCCGAGCGCCACGCCGCGATCGAGCGCGCGTCGCGCGGCAAAGGCGACGAGCAGCCCCTCGGCCCGGTCGGCATTGCCCACCGCTGCGTTGGCGCGGGCGTTGATCTGGGCGAGCCGCGCCTCAAGGCCGGCCACGCGCCGCTCGATCACGGCCTCACGCGCGGGATCGAAGGCGGGCACCGGCGCCGCCGGTTGCACGATCGTCACCGGGCGGGCGGCTGCGGGCTGGGCCGCGGGCTGCGCCGCGCCGCCGGCGATGTAGCGTGCGGCGACCGACCAGTGGGTCAGCACATAGCCCATCGATGCGGCGCCTGCCGCGAACACCAGCACGAACAGGATCAGCCAGCGCAGCCATATGCGCGAGCGTGGCGCCTCCTCCACCGGATGATATTCGCTCGCCATCAGCCCTCCGTTCCGCGCCCCTGATCGCACAAGCGCGCCGCCGCTGCCAGCAGCGCCTCGTCGGTCGGATCGGTGGCGGCCGCCGTCGCGCGCCAGTTCGTGCCGGCGGCCGAGAGCGCCGCCGGGCTGATCGCGGCGATCGTCAGGCCCTCGGTCGCGAGCCCGCCGGCCAGAGCGAGCGCGCGGTAGAGCGCCGCCGCGCGCGGCGAGTGGAGCAGGGCGACGGCGCCGGCGCGGGCGGCGGCCGCGGCGGCGGGCGCCAGCGCCGCGGCCGGATCGGCGGCGTAGACGATCCGCGTCTCAACCGCCACGCCGTCGGCGACCAGCGGGCGATGCTCGCGCCCGGCGAGGTGGAGGGCGCGCCGCACGCCGGACCGCGCGAGGCCCGCCGCCAGCGCCGCCGCGTCGCCTTCGCCTGCGTGGACGGTGGCGAAGCCGGCCGCGCGCGCCGCCGCCGCCGTCGCCTCCCCCACCGCGTGCACCGGCAGCGCCAGGTAGCGCGCCAGCCCGTCCCCGCCGGCACGCACCGCGCTGGCGCTCGTCAGCAGCAGCGCGTCGAACGCGGCCGGATCGGGCGCCGCCCACGCGATCGGGCGGACGACGAACAGCGGGGTCGCCACCGTCGCGAAGCCGAGCGACGCGGCCCGCCGCGCCGTGGCGGCGGCGCCGGGTTCCGGCCGCAGGATCAGCAGCGTGCCGCTCACCCGGTGAACAGCGCCCGCAGCGCCGGGCTGGCGCGGCCGAGCAGGTCGCGCGCCAGCGCGGCCGCGTGCCGCGCATCCGCGCCGCCGTCGATCGCCGCGCCCGGCAGCAGCGCCTCGCCGGCGACGCACTCGGCGCCGTCCTCGGCCAGGATCTCGGCGCGCAGCCGCAGCCCGCCCGCCGCCGCCACCGCCAGCGCCGCGACGGGCGAGCGGCAGTCCGCGCCGAGTGCGGCCAGCAGCGCCCGCTCGGCCGCCACGCAGCGGCTGGTCGCGCCGTCGTCGATCGCCGCCAGGCCCTCGCGGACGGCGGCGTTGGCCGCCAGCGCCTCGATCCCCACGGCGCCCTGGGCGGGGGCGGGCAGCATCTGCTCGATCGGGATGGCGACGCCGATCTCCGGCCGGCCGAGGCGGTCGAGGCCGGCGGCGGCCAGCAGGGTCGCGTCCGCCTCGCCCAGGTTCAGGCGGGAGAGGCGGGTGTCGACATTGCCGCGGAACAGCGTGATCGTCACGTCCGGCCGCTCGCGCCGCAGCTGGGCGGACCGGCGCGGCGAGGAGGTGCCGATCACCGGATCGGGCCGCAGCGCGGCGAGGCTGTCGGCGCCGATCAGCCGGTCCCGCACGTCGGCGCGCGGCAGCATTGCGGCGATGGCGATCTCGGCCGGGCGGATCGTCTCGACATCCTTCATCGAGTGGACGGCGAAGTCGATCTCCCGCGCCAGCAGCGCGCGATCGAGCTCCTTGGTCCACAGCGCCTTGCCGCCGACTTCGGCCAGCGCGCGATCCTGGATGCGATCGCCGGAGGTGCGGATCGGCACGATCACGATATCGTCGTCGCGCCAGCCATGCGCCGCACGCAGCGCGGCGGCGACCATGCGGGCCTGGGTGAGGGCGAGCGGGGATCCGCGCGTGCCGAGGCGGAGGGGCAGGTGCATGGCCGGTTGCCCTAACGCCCGAAGCGGTGGCAGGGAAGCCGGCATGACCCTGATCCTCGGCCTCGAATCCTCCTGCGACGAGACGGCCGCCGCGCTGGTGACGGGCGACCGCGTCGTGCTCGCCCACCGCCTCGCCGGGCAGGAGGCGGCGCACCGGCCGTTCGGCGGCGTGGTGCCGGAGATCGCGGCGCGCGCCCATGTCGAGATGCTGACGCCGCTGGTCGGCCAGGCGCTGGCGGATGCGGGCGTCACCTTGGCGCAGGTCGATGCAATCGCGGCGACAGCCGGGCCGGGGCTGATCGGCGGGGTGATGGTGGGGCTGGTGACGGGCAAGGCGCTGGCGCTGGCGGCGGGCAAGCCGCTGGTGGCGGTCAACCATCTGGAAGGCCATGCGCTGAGCCCGCGGCTGGCCGATGCCGGCCTCGCCTTTCCCTATCTGCTGCTGCTGGTGTCCGGCGGGCATTGCCAGCTGCTGTTCGTCGAGGGGGTCGGCCGCTACCGGCGGCTGGCGACGACGATCGACGATGCGGCGGGCGAGGCGTTCGACAAGACGGCCAAGCTGCTCGGCCTCGGCTTTCCCGGCGGGCCGGCGGTGGAGCAGGCGGCGCGTGGCGGCGATCCGCGGGCGGTGCCGCTGCCGCGCCCGCTGGTGGGCACGGCGGAGCCGCATTTCTCCTTCGCCGGCCTCAAGAGCGCCGTGCTGCGCGCGCGCGACGCCGGCATCCACCCGGCCGAGGATATCGCCGCATCGTTCCAGCAGGCGGTGGTGGACTGCCTCGTCGATCGCACGCGCCGCGCGCTGGCCCTTGCCGGCGGCGCCACGGCGCTGGTCGTGGCGGGCGGCGTCGCCGCCAACGGCGCGGTGCGGGCGGCGCTCTCGGATATCGCCGCGCGGGCCGATCTGCCGTTCGTCGCACCGCCGCTATGGCTCTGCACGGACAATGCGGCGATGATCGGCTGGGCCGGCGCGGAACGGTTCGCCGCCGGGCTGACCGATCCGCTGGACGTGGCGGCACGCGCGCGCTGGCCGCTCGATCCATCGGCGGCAAAGGCGCGCGGCGCGGGGGTGAAGGCATGAGGATCGGCGTGATCGGCGGGGGCGCGTGGGGCACCGCGCTGGCCCAGGTGGCGGCGGCCGGCGGCGATCCCGTCATCCTCTGGGCGCGCGAGCCGGAGGTGGTGGCGGCGATCAACGATGCCCGCGAGAACAGCCTGTTCCTCGCCGGCGTGCCGCTCTCCCCGGCGATCCGCGCGACCGGCGCCATCGCCGATCTGGCCGCGTGCGAGGCGCTGCTGGCGGTGACGCCGGCGCAGCATCTGCGCGCCGTGCTCGCCACCCTGCCGCCGGGCGACGCGGCGTTGGTGCTGTGCGCCAAGGGGATCGAGGCAGGCACCGGCCGGCTGATGTCAGAGATCGCGGCCGAGGCACGGCCCGGGGCGTCGATCGCCGTCCTCTCCGGACCCACCTTCGCGCACGAGGTGGCGGCCGGCCTGCCGACCGCCGTGACCTTGGCCTGCGCGGATGCGGAGGTGGGCGCGGGGCTGGCGGCGCGGCTCGCGCGGCCGGGCTTCCGCCCCTATGTCTCGGCCGACGTGATCGGCGCGGAGATCGGCGGCGCGGTGAAGAATGTGCTGGCGATCGCCTGCGGCGTCGTCGAGGGGCGGGGCCTCGGCCAGAATGCGCGCGCCGCCCTCATCAGCCGGGGCTTCGCCGAGATGACGCGCTTCGGCCTGGCGCGGGGGGCGGACGCCGCGACCCTGGCCGGCCTGTCGGGGCTCGGCGATCTGGTCCTCACCTGCTCGTCCGCCAGCTCGCGCAACTTCTCGCTGGGGCTGGGGCTGGGGCAGGGCCGCCGCGCGGAGGATCTGCTGGCGGACCGGCGGACGGTGGCCGAGGGCGCCTTCACCGCGCCGGTGCTGCGCGATGCCGCCGCCGCCGCCGGCGTCGACATGCCGATCGTCGGCGCGGTGTGCGCGCTGCTGGAGGGCACGGCGCTGGTCGATCGCGTGGTGGAGGCGCTGCTCGCGCGGCCGCTGCGCGCGGAGGGCTGAGGCGGGAAAGGCAGTTCCTCCCCGGAACGGGGAGGGGGACCATCCGCAGGATGGTGGAGGGGGATCGCGGCACACGATGCGGTCGCGTCCGCCGACCGCCCCCTCCACCACGCTTCGCGCGGTCCCCTCCCCGTTCCGGGAGGAGCTGATTCTAGAAGTCGACGGCGATGCCTTTCAGCTCCCAGTCGCCGTAGCGGGTGGGATCCAGGCCGTCGCGGCCGCCATGTTCGGGCGCCGGCGGCACGGCCTGCGGCTGCGGCACCGGCGGGTTCGCCGAGAGATGGGCCGGCGGCCTGACATGGTCCGGGCGCCTGCCGCCCGCGTTGCTGCTGCTCATCGCCCGGTTCCCGTCAAGATTGCAGAATGAAGCGCTGCTCCCCACATCGGCCCGGGGAGACGGATTGGCAAGATGAACGGTTTCAGGACGACGATGCTGCTGGCGGCGATGACCGCCCTGTTCATGGGGCTGGGCTTCACCTTCGGCGGCCCGTCCGGCGCGGCGATCGCGCTGCTGGTGGCGGCGGGCATGAACTTGTTCACCTACTGGAAAGCCGATTCGATCGTGCTGCGCATGCATGGCGCGCGGGAGGTCGATGTCGGTAGCTGTCCGGAGTTCGTCGGGCTGGTCCACGATCTCGCCCGTCGCGCCGGCCTGCCTGCCCCGCGCGTCTACGTCATCAACTCGCCGCATCCGAACGCCTTCGCCACCGGCCGCAACCCGCGCCACGCGGCGGTGGCGGCGACCACCGGGCTGCTCGGCCTGCTCGATCGCGACGAGATCGCCGGCGTCATGGCGCATGAGCTGGGCCACATCCGCAATCACGACACGCTGATCATGACGATGACGGCGACGATCGCCGGCGCGGTATCGATGCTCGCCAATTTCGGCCTGTTCTTCGGCGGCGGCGATGGCGAGCGGCCGAACGTGGCGGCGACGTTGCTGGCGGTGCTGGTGGCGCCCTTCGCCGCGATGATCGTGCAGATGGCGATCAGCCGCACCCGCGAATATGGCGCGGACCGCGCCGGCGCGGAGATCAGCGGCAAGCCCCACGCGCTGGCCTCGGCGCTGGCGAAGCTGGCGCAGGGGGCGGAGCGGGTGCCGAACCCGGTCGTCGGCCGCAACCCGGCGGCGGCGTCGCTCTATATCGTGCCGGCGCTGCGCGGCCATGGCGGCGACAGCCTGTTCTCGACCCACCCTGACACCGCCAACCGCATCGCAGCCTTGTGCGCGATCGCCGACGAGATGGGCGTGCGGCCGAGCGCGGTTACGGTGCCGACGGCCAGGCACGCCATGGCGGCGGTGCCGGTGGTCAGGCGCGCGCCGCCGCCACGATCGAGCGCGCTCGATCCGCTCGGGCGCCGCTAGGCCGGATCGGCATCCAGCGTTCGCGGTGTGCATAAGGCCAGGTCAAACCGGCTTCATCCGCTCGATGTCGATCCAGCCTGGACGCTCAGCTTACCGTCGCCGCCAGCCTGGGCGCGCGGCCGGCCGCAACCGCCGCGTCGCTCGCCAGCCTGTCGGCGCGCTCATTCTCCGGGTGGCCGGCATGGCCCTTCACCCACTCCCACGCGATACGGTGCGGGGCGCAGGCGTCGAGCAGCTCCTGCCACAGGTCGGCATTCTTCACCGGCTGCTTCGCCGCCGTCTTCCAGCCATTCTTCTGCCAGCCCTTGATCCACTTGGTCAGCCCGTCCATCACGTAGCGGCTGTCGGTCATCAGGGTCACGCGGCAGGGCCGCTTCAGCGCCTGTAGCGCGCGGATCGCCGCCAGCAGCTCCATGCGGTTGTTGGTCGTCGGGTTCTCGCCGCCGGAGAGCTCCTTCTCGTGCGCGCCGGAACGGATGACGGCGCCCCAGCCGCCCGGGCCGGGATTGCCCTTGCAGGCGCCGTCCGTGGCGATCACGACATGCTGGAGATCGGTGGTGTCGCTCATAGGAAGATGTCCGTCCCCGCCTGCCGGTAGAATGAGAGTCGGCGCGTATAGGCGAGTGGATCCTTGCGCGTCACCAGCGCGTCCGCCGGCGTGTTCAGCCAGTCCCACGCGCGGGTGAGGGCGAAGCGGATGCAGGCGCCCATCGCCAGCACCGGCAGCTGCGCGCGATCCCGTGCCGACAGGCCGAAGCTCTCGTCATAGCCGTCCAGCAGCGCGCGGCCGACCGCCTCGTCATGCCGCGCGCCGGTGGCGTCGAACGACCAGGCCGTATGCGCGATCGCGAGATCGTAGAGCCGGAGATCGGTGCAGGCGAAGTAGAAGTCGATCAGCCCGCCCACCCGATCGCCGAGCATCAGCACATTGTCCGGAAACAGATCGGCGTGGATCACCGTCGCCGGGCCGTCCGCCGGCCAGGACGGGACCACGCCGGCGATGCCGGTCGCCAGGTCCGCCCGCAACCCGGGATCGATCGAATCCAGCCGGTCGCCGCAGCGATCGAGCAGCGGCTGCCACGCATCCACGCCGAGAGCGTTCGGCCGCGCGCCCGTGAAATCGCCGAGCGCCGCGTGCATCCGCCCCATCGCCACGCCGGTCGCGCGCGCCTGGGCCGGGGTCGGGTGACTGACGGAGACGCCGTGAAGGAACTCGATCAGGCAGGCGGGCCGCCCGGCCAGCTGCTGCACCTGCACGCCCGCGCGATCGCGGATCGCGCGCGGCACCGGCAGCCCGCGATCGGCGAGATGATCGAGCAGCGTGAGGAAGAAGGGCAGGTCGCCGGCGTCGACGCGCTTCTCGTACAGCGTCAGGATGAAGCGGCCGCGATCGGTATCGACCATGTAGTTGCTGTTCTCGACGCCCTCCGCGATGCCCTTTAGCGAATCGAGCCGGCCGACGTCGTACCGCGACAGCAGCGCGTCCAGCTCCTCGGCGGAGACGTGCGTGTAGACCGCCATGCCGCGCGTCCGCTCAGGCGGCGGCGTCTAGGCTGCGAGGCAGCTTGAACACCATCTGCTCGCGCACCGCCTCGGTCTCCCGCTCGGTCACAGCGAAGCGGGTGGCGAGCAGCTCGACGAGCTCGCGCACCAGTATCTCGGGCGCCGACGCGCCGGCCGTGATGCCGAGCGTGCGGACGCCGGCCAGCCAGGCGAAATCCACCTCGGCCGCGCGCTGGATCAGCCGGGCCTTCACGCCGTGGCGTTCCGCCACCTCCACCAGCCGCAGCGAGTTGGACGAATTGGGCGCGCCGATCACCAGCATCGCATCGCATTCGTCGGCGATGGCCTTCACCGCCGCCTGCCGGTTGGAGGTGGCGTAGCAGATATCCTCGCCGCGCGGCGCCTGGATGGCGGGGAAGCGGCGGCGCAGGATGGCGATGATCTCGGCCGTGTCGTCCACCGAGAGCGTCGTCTGGGTGAGGAAAGCGAGGTTGGCGGGATCGGCCGGCGCCAGCGCCTCGGCATCGGCCGCCGTCTCGATCAGGGTCATGCGGCCGTCCGGCACCTGACCGAACGTGCCGATCACCTCGGGATGGCCGTGATGGCCGACGAACAGGATGTGCCGCCCGGCCTCCACCAGCCGTTCCGCCTGGCGATGCACCTTGGAGACGAGCGGGCAGGTGGCGTCCACCCAGTCCAGCCCGCGCTCGGCCGCCTCGTGGGGCACGGCCTTGGGCACGCCATGGGCCGAGAACACCACGGGCGCGCCGTCCGGCACCTCGTCCAGCTCCTCCACGAAGATCGCGCCCTTGGCGCGCAGCGCATCGACGACATAGCGGTTGTGAACGATCTCGTGCCGCACGTAGACCGGCACGCCATATTTCTCGATCGACAGCTCCACGATGCGGATCGCGCGGTCAACGCCGGCGCAGAAGCCGCGCGGCGCGGCGATCAGCAGATCCAGCGACGGCCGGAAATCGGGCGGCCGGGCATCGGGCGGCCGGGTATCAGACGGAGGGGGCACGCACTCGCTCATGCCCCGGCCCTACGCGATTGCTTGCCTGCGCGGAAGGCGGTTCCTATGATCCGCAGCCACCCTGTCCGGCGCACGTCCGCGCCCGCTCCTGCTCGGGATTCATCTGTGGCGCGTATCACGATCAAAGCTCTCCGCCTCGCGCTGCCGGGCCTCGGCCTGCTCGCCTTGGGCGCCTGCGCGAAGGACAACCAGTTCGACGAGACCGGCGGCGTGCGCATCACGCGCTCCGCCTGCCCGGCCGTGGCGGTGCCCGCCTATACCGGCGACATCACGCTGTTCGATCCGCCGGCCAGCCGCGAGGCGCGGGCGATCGACGTGGTCGCCACCCTCACCAACCTGCGCGGCAACTGCAACAGCGACGTGGTGACGGGCGATCAGATCGCCACGCAGGCGACGTTCGAGGTGCAGGCCCGGCGGACCAGCACGGCCGGCGCCCGCGACGTGACGATCCCCTATTTCGCCACCGTGATCCGCAGCGGATCGATCGTCGTTTCAAAGCAGGTGGGCCGCGTGGCTGTGCATTTCGACGACGGCCAGGCGCGCGCATCGGTGACGGCGACGGCCACTACCGGCATCGCCCGCGCCGCCGCCAGCCTGCCGCCGGAGGTGGAGAAGCAGATCACCCGCAAGCGCAAGCCGACCGACGCCGACGCATCGATCGATCCGATGGCCGATCCCGCCATCCGCGCCGCCGTGGCCAAGGCCAGCTTCGAGTTCCTCGTCGGCTTCCAGCTGACCAACGACCAGCTGGCCTATAACGCCACCCGGTAGCGCGCATGCCCGATTGACTCGGCCGGTCGGGCAGGCCAATCCCCGAAAGGTCGCCGCCGGGCAACCGGCGGAGGCTCGCGCGGGAGAGTGCATCGGGCCTTGCAGGCCCGGGCCGCCGAAGGAGCAACCGCCCCGGAATCTCTCAGGCACAACGGACCGCGCGGGGCAACGACACTCTGGAAAGCGCACCTGTCAAGGCGGGGGCCACCGAAGGGGTAAGCCGCGCTTCCGTGCGAAGCCGGTCAAAGCTCTCAGGTTTCCGTGACAGAGGGGGCGGCGGACGACGGGATGGCCCACCATCCCCGCGCCGCCGCGACACCCGATCACGGAGGCGAGCTTGAGCGATCCCACCGACAGCGAGGCAGAGGCCGAGCCGCAGACCCTGCCGCTGGACGCCTGGCACCGCGCCGCCGGCGCACGGATGGTGCCGTTCGCCGGCTATCTGATGCCGATCCAGTATGAGGGCATGGGCATCCTGGCCGAGCATCTGTGGACGCGGGCCAGCGCCGGCCTGTTCGACGTCAGCCACATGGGGCAGCTGCTCGTCTCCGGCGGGCAGGCGGCGGACGCGCTCGAGTCGCTGCTGCCCGGCGACATCGCCGGGCTGCGCGAGGGGCGGATGCGCTACTCGCTGCTGCTGGCGGAGACCGGCGGCATCCTGGACGACCTGATGGTCACGCGGCGGAGCGACGGCTTCTACGTCGTCGTCAACGGCGCCACCAAGGCCGACGACATCGCCCACATCCACGAGCATCTGCCCGAGGATGTGACCCTGAACCACATGGACGAGCAGGCGCTGCTGGCATTGCAGGGGCCGAAGGCGGTCGATGCGCTCGCCCGCCTGGTGCCGGGCGTGGCATCGCTGACGTTCATGACGGCCGGCGCCTTCGCGATCGACGGCGTGCCCGCCTGGATCAGCCGATCCGGCTATACCGGCGAGGACGGGTTCGAGATATCCATCCCGGCCGAGGCGGCCGAACAGGTCGCCGCGCTGCTGGCGGCGCAGCCGGAGGTGAAGCCGATCGGCCTCGGCGCGCGCGATTCGCTGCGGCTGGAGGCGGGGCTGCCGCTCTACGGCCACGATCTGGACGACGCGACGACGCCGGTCTCGGCCGATCTCGGCTTCGCCCTCTCCCGCCGGCGGCGCGAGCAGGGCGGCTTCCCCGGCCACGCCCGCATCATGGCCGAAATTGCGGACGGGCCGCTCCTGAAGCGCGTCGGCCTGATCGTGGACGGGCGCCAGCCGGTGCGCGAGGGCGCGATGGTGGTGGATGCGGAAGGCAGCGAGGTGGGCCGCGTCACCTCCGGCGGGTTCAGCCCCAGCCTGCAGCGGCCGATCGCGATGGCCTACGTGCCGCTGGCCGTCGCCGTGCCCGACGGCGCCGTCACCGTGATGCAGCGCGGCAGGCTGTTCGCCGCCACGGTCTCGCCGATGCCGTTCGTCCCCCACAATTACGTCCGCAAGGGAGCGCCCGCATGACCCTGTATTTCACCCGCGAGCATGAATGGATCTCGGTGGAGGACGGCGTCGCCACCGTCGGCATCACCGATTACGCGCAGGCCCAGCTCGGCGACATCGTGTTCGTCGAGGTGCCGCCCGCCGGCACCGCGGTGGAGAAGGGGAAGGAGGCGGCCGTCGTCGAATCGGTGAAGGCCGCGTCCGACGTCTACGCGCCCGTCTCCGGCACCGTCGCCGAGGCGAACGGCGCGCTGGAGGCCGACCCCTCGCTGGTGAACACCGCGCCCGAGGGCGAGGGCTGGTTCTTCCGGCTGACCCTGGCCGATCCCGCCGAGCTCGACGGCCTGCTCGACGAGGCGGCCTACAAGGCGTTCGTGGCGGGGCTGTGAGCATCGCGCGCGCCACCTCCCCGTCGCCGGACGACAGGCCGAGGGCATGACCGCCAACCCCGCCTCCCGCTGGGTCGCCGCCGACTATGCCGAGAGCGCCGCCTTCGTGCCCGCGCTCGGCGCGCCGGTGGTCGATCTGCTCGGCCCGCGCGCCGGCGAGCGCATCCTCGATCTCGGCTGCGGCGACGGCGTGCTGACGCGGCGCATCGTGGCGGCGGGCGCGGAGGTGGTCGGCGTCGATGCGTCCGACACGCTGCTGGCCGCCGCGCGCGCCGCCGGGCTGGACGCGCGGCGGATGGATGGCGAGCGGCTGGCCTTCGACTCGGAGTTCGACGCCGTCTTCTCGAACGCCGCGCTCCACTGGATGCTGGATGCGGCGGCCGTTGCGGCCGGCGTGTTCCGCGCGTTGAGGCCAAGCGGGCGCTTCGTCGGCGAGATGGGCGGCCACGGCAACATCGCCACCCTGCGCGCGGCCCTGCGCGACGAGTTGGCGGCGCGCGGCTATCCGGTGCCGACCGCCGACCCGCAATGGTATCCCACGCCGGAGGCGTTCGCGGCGGTATATGCCGCCGCCGGCTTCGTCGGCATCGATGCCCGGCTGATCCCGCGCCCCACGCCGCTGCCCACCGGCGTGACCGGCTGGCTGCGCACCTTCCGCGCCGGCTTCATGGATGCGGCGCAGGTGCCCGATGCCGATCAGGCGGCCGTGGCGCAGGCGGTGGAGGATCGCCTCGCCCCCGCTTTCCGCCAACCGGACGGCACATGGATTGCCGACTATGTCCGCCTCCGCTTCTCGATGAGGAAACCCGCCTGATGCGCTACCTCCCCCTCACCGATGCCGATCGCGCCGAGATGCTGTCGGTGATCGGCGCGCGCTCGATCGACGATCTGTTCGTCGACGTGCCCGCCGCCGCCCGCCTCTCCGGCCCGATCGCGGGGCTGCCGCTCCACGCCTCCGAGCTGTCGGTCGAGCGGCAGCTGCGCGGTCTCGCCAGCCGCAACCTCTCGGCCGGCGATGCGCCCTTCTTCCTCGGCTGCGGCGCCTACCGCCATCATGTGCCGGCCAGCGTGGATCACCTGATCCAGCGCGGCGAGTTCCTCACCGCCTACACGCCCTACCAGCCGGAGATCGCGCAGGGGACGTTGCAGGCGCTGTTCGAGTTCCAGACGCAGGTCGCCCGCCTCTTCGGCTGCGATGTCGCCAACGCATCGATGTATGACGGATCGACCGCCTGCTGGGAGGCGATCGTGATGAGCCGCCGCATCACCCGCCGCGCCAAGGCGCTGCTCTCGGCCGGGCTGCACCCGCACTATGTCTCGGTGTGCGAGACGATGGCGCGGTTCACCGGCGACACGCTCGTCACCGCCACCCCCGATCTGGCGGAGGGCGCCCCGGGCGACGATCTCGCCACGCTGATCGCGGCGATAGACGGCGAAACCAACTGCGTGGTCGTGCAGAATCCGAACATCCTCGGCCATGTCGCCGATCTGTCGGAGCTTGCCGCGCGCTGCCACGAGAAGGGCGCGCTGCTGATCGCGGTGGTGACGGAGCCGGTGTCGCTCGGCGCGATCCGCAGCCCCGGCGAGATGGGGGCTGACATCGTGGTGGGCGAGGGGCAGGCGCTGGGCGTCGGCCTCCAGTTCGGCGGCCCCTATGTCGGCCTGTTCGCCACGCGCGACAAATATGTCCGCCAGATGCCCGGCCGGCTGTGCGGCGAGACGGTGGATGCGGCCGGCCAGCGCGGCTTCGTGCTCACCCTCTCCACCCGCGAGCAGCATATCCGCCGCGAGAAGGCGACATCGAACATCTGCACCAATTCGGGCCTGTGCGCGCTGGCCTTCACCATCCACATGAGCCTGCTGGGGGAGCGCGGCCTGCGCGATCTGGCGGCGCTGAACCACGCCATGGCGGTGCGGGCGGCGGAGCGGCTGGCCGGCGTGCCGGGCGTCACCCTCGTCAACGGCGCCTTCTTCAACGAGTTCACCCTGCGCCTGCCCAAAGAGGCGCGGCCGGTGGTGCGGGCGATGGCGGAGCGCGGCGTGCTCGGCGGCGTCTCGCTCGGCCGGCTCTATCCGGGGGCGGCGGACCTGGCGAACGGCCTCGTCGTCGCCGTGACCGAGACGGTGGCCGACGAGGATGTCGAGGCATTGGCGGCGGCCCTGACGGAGGCACTGGCATGAGCATGAACGCGAGCGGCTGGAAGCCTGAGATGGGCGGCGCGGACGCCGCAGGCGCCACCGGCGGCACCTTCACCGGCAACCGGGCTCTGATGCTGGAGGAGGCGCTGATCTTCGAGATCGGCGATGCCGATCGCACCGGCGTGGACCTGCCGGCGCCGCCGGAGGTGGCGAGCCGGCTCGGCGGGCTGGAGCGGAACCGTCCGATCGGCCTGCCCGGCCTCTCCGAGCCGGAGGTGGTGCGCCATTATACCCGCCTCAGCCGGCAGAATTACGCGATCGACCTGGGCCTGTTCCCGCTCGGCAGCTGCACGATGAAGCATAATCCGCGTTTGAACGAGAAGATGGCGCGGCTGCCCGGCTTCGCCGACATCCACCCGCTCCAGCCGGTGGAGACGGTGCAGGGCGGGCTGGCGCTGATCGATCTGGTGGGCGAGTGGCTGGTGAAGCTGACCGGCATGGCGGCGGTGGCGATGAGCCCGAAGGCGGGCGCGCACGGCGAATTGTGCGGCCTGCTGGCGATCCGATCGGCGCTGGAGGTGCGCGGCGATGCGCGCAAGGTGATCCTGGTGCCGGAGAGCGCGCACGGCACCAATCCGGCGACCGCCGCCTTCTGCGGGTACGCGGTGGAGAACATCCCCGCCACAACGGAGGGCCGCGTCGATCTGGCGGCGCTGAAGGCGCGGCTGGGGCCTGACGTGGCGGGGGTGATGATCACCAACCCGAACACCTGCGGCCTGTTCGAGCGCGAGATGGTCGCGATCTCGGCGGCGGTGCATGCGGCGGGCGGCCTCGTCTACTGCGACGGCGCCAATTTCAACGCCATCGTCGGCCGGGTGCGGCCGGGCGACCTCGGCATCGATGCGATGCACATCAACCTGCATAAGACCTTCTCGACCCCGCATGGCGGCGGCGGCCCCGGCTCCGGCCCGGTCGTGCTCTCCGAGGCGCTGGCGCCCTATGCGCCGCTGCCCTTCATCGAGAAGGACGGCGACCGTTACCGGCTGGTGGAGGAGGAGACGGCCGGCGAGCATCATGCCGCCAGCTTCGGCCGGATGGTGGCGTTCCACGGCCAGATGGGCATGTTCGTGCGCGCCGCCGCCTACATGCTGAGCCACGGGGCGGACGGACTGCGCCAGGTGTGCGAGGATGCGGTGCTGAACGCCAATTATCTGCTCCGCTCGCTGGAGGATGTGCTGGACGCGCCGTTCGGCCCGAGCGGTCCGTGCATGCACGAGGCGCTGTTCAGTGACGACAATCTCGCCGACGGCTTCACCACCCTGGACATCGCCAAGGGGCTGATCGACGAGGGCTTCCACCCGATGACGATGTATTTCCCGCTCGTCGTCCACGGCGCGATGCTGGTGGAGCCGACCGAGACCGAGAGCAAGGCCGCGCTCGACCAGTTCATCGGCGCGCTGCGATCGGTGGCCAAGCGCGCGCAGGCCGGCGATCCGGCGCTGAAGGCCGCCCCCATCCACGCGCCCCGCAGGCGGCTGGACGAGACGGCGGCGGCGCGCAAGCCGGTGCTGGTGTGGCGCGATCCCGCGCCGCAGGCGGAAGCGGCCGAGTAGCCTCTCGACGGAACGGGGAGGGGAACCGCGCGCAGCGTGGTGGAGGGGTAGGGCGGCGATCGCCGCCGCGGCGCATCGTGCGGCGGATCAGCCGCGCCGCTGCAGCGCCGCCGTGACCAGCTTCTCCGTGCCGTAGACCATCGCTTCGGCAGCGATGCCGATCGCCAGGCCGGCGCCGACGTCGCTTGGATAATGGGCGCAGCGCGGGATCTGCATCAGCGCGGCGGCACCCGCCAGTCCGTAGGCGGCGGGGCGGCGATCGGGGTGGCCGCGCGCCACGGCCGCCGCCACCGCCACCGCACCGGCCGTGTGGCCGGAGGGGAAGCTGTTGACCGGATGCGCATTCTCCTCGCCGCCATGCATCCGGTAGTCCGCCCCCTCCGCCACCACCTTGGGCCGCGTGCGGACGATGCGCTGCTTGATCGCGGACTTGATCGCCGTGGCCAGCAGGTGCGCCGCCAGCATGCGTCCGCCCGTCTCGGCCAGCCGGCGGTCGCCGCGCACGATGCCGAGGGCGAAGGTGCCGGCGGAAAGCGCGATCAGCGGCGGCTGATCGGACAGTTCGCTCAGCCCGCCGAGCAGCCGCACGGGCCAGGTTCCGCGGGCCGGCGCCACCGCCTGGGCGACGGCGACGTCGGCCTTCTCGATCCCGCTCGCGTCGGCCGGTGCGTCTGGAATCTCCTGCATGGCGGCACAACCGCCGGCGCGGCGCGGAAGTTGCCGGCGATCGGCACGCCGCCGAAACACCGCCTGAAACAAGTCGATGGGCAAGCGGTTCTATGCGCTCGGCCAAGGGACAGTGCATGATCGTCGCGAGCTACAATATCCGCAAGGCGATCGGCTCCGATCGCCGCCGCCGCCCCGATCGCATCCTGGACGTGCTGCGCGAGGTGGATGCCGACATCATCGCGCTGCAGGAGGCGGACCGTCGCTTCGGCGCGCGGCAGAGCGCCCTGCCGCTGCACATGATCGCCGAGCATAGCGACTATATGCCGGTGCCGTTCGACATCCGGCCCGGCAGCCTCGGCTGGCACGGCAACGCGCTGCTGGTGCGCAAGGCCGCGACGATCCTGCATCACGCGCCGCTGACTCTGCCGGCGCTGGAGCCGCGCGGCGCGGTGCTGGCCGACATCCGGCTAGGCGGGCGGGAGATACGCGTCGTCGGCATGCACCTCGATCTCTCGGGCCTGTGGCGGCGGCGGCAGGCGCATGCGGTGATGGCGCACATCCAGCAGCAGCCGCGCGCGCTGCCCACGGTGATGATGGGCGACATGAACGAGTGGCGCCGCCACGGCGGCTGCCTCAGCGACTTCGGCCAGCATTACCGCTTCGCCGAGACCGGGCCGAGCTTCCACGCGCGCCAGCCGATCGCCCGGCTGGACCGGATCGTGGTGGGCGAGGGGCTGACGGTGGCGGAGACCGGCGTGCACCGATCGCTGCACGCGCGGACCGCATCCGATCACCTGCCGATCTGGGCGCGGCTGCGCTTCGGCTGAGGTTGGAAAGCGGCGCCGGCGCGGCTATCAGCGCCGCCACACAGCGACGGAACACATCATGAGCGACACGCCCCCCGACCGCCTCTCGAACAATCCGAAGAGCCCCTATTACCTGCCCGATCATCTGATGCGCGGCATCGGCATCCGCTTCAACGGCGTCGAGAAGACGAACGTCGACGAATATTGCGTGAGCGAGGGCTGGGTGAAGATGGCGATCGGCAAGACGGTGGACCGCAAGGGCAACCCGCTGACGATCACCGCCAAGGGCGTGGTGGAGCCGCGCTACTTGAGCGCCGACCCGAACGGCGACGACACGCCCGATCCGGCCAGCGTGGACGGGGACGCGTAAGACCTGACATCCTGCGCGGCACGGGGAGGATGCAGCGCAGAGTGTGTGCGGAAGGAACGCGGTGCGAGGTGGCGTCCGGCCGCATCGCCCCTCCACCATCCTGCGGATGGTCCCCCTCGCCGTGCCGGGGAGGACCTCGTCCTTCGGCCCGCCGCCGCTGAGGCGAGCGCCGCCGGCAGCAAGGTCGTCGCCGCGCCCGCGTCCTGCGCGACCTTGTTGCTATAGCGGCCGTATTGGACGATCCGGCACACGGCGCCGTCTCCGCTGACGGGCTCCAGCTGCCGTCCACCTGTCGCCTCGATGCATCAGCCGACGCTCACTCGTCTCCCTTCCGTCGCTTGTCGCGCGGCAGGTTGCGGATGCGCCTCAGGCCGGCATACATCGGCAGCAGCAGCACCACGAGCAGCAACAGGGCGAAGAAGCCCTTGTTCATCGTCTCTCCTTCGCAAACACGAAAACGCCGCCGCCCTCTTGCGAGAGCGGCGGCGCCTTCGTCATGCCGTCCGGGCCGGCCGGATCAGCTGTTCAGATAGTCGCCGGCATCGGCATCGCTGCCGTGCGTCTCGCCGACCACCTCGCCCAGCGGATCGTTGCCGGTGTCGTCCTCCACCGGCCGCGCCAGCTCGGCCGCATGTTCCTCCGCCGCCGAGTTCGGCGCGGCGATGGCGGCGGCGAACGAGCGCTGCGAGGCGCGCAGCGCCGCGTCGCGGCTGGTGGCGGTGACGCGCAGGCGGTTCATGCCGGCGCCGGTGCCCGCGGGGATCAGGCGGCCGACGATGACATTCTCCTTGAGGCCGTTCAGATTGTCGACCTTGCCCTGCACCGAAGCCTCGGTCAGCACGCGGGTCGTCTCCTGGAACGAGGCGGCCGAGATGAAGCTGCGGGTCTGCAGCGACGCCTTGGTGATGCCGAGCAGGATCGGCTTGCCCTGCGCCGGCGCCCGGTTCTCCTCGGCCATCTTGGCGTTCACCTCGTCCATCTCCTCGCGGTCGAGCTGCTCGCCGACCAGCAGGGTGGTGTCCCCGCTCTCGGTGATCTCGACCTTCTGGAGCATCTGGCGGACGATCGTCTCGATATGCTTGTCGTTGATCTTCACGCCCTGCAGACGATAGACCTCCTGGATCTCCGACACGAGATATTCCGCCAGCGGCTCGATGCCGAGCACCTCGAGAATATCGTGCGGATCGGGCGAGCCGCCGATCAGGTTGTCGCCACGCTTCACGTAGTCGCCTTCCTGAACGTCGATCACCTTGGACTTGGGGATCAGATAGTCGATCGGCTCGCTGCCGTCGTCCGGACGGATCGAGATCTTGCGCTTCGCCTTATAGTCCTTGCCGAACTCGACCCGGCCCGAGACCTTGGCGATGATCGCATTCTCCTTGGGCTTGCGCGCCTCGAACAGCTCCGCCACGCGCGGCAGGCCGCCCGTGATGTCGCGCGTCTTGGCCGCCTCGCGCGGCACGCGGGCCAGCACCTCGCCGGCCTGCACCGCCTGCCCGTCCTCGACCGCCACGATCGAGCCCGGGATCAGCCGCGAGACGCCCGCCTCGCCCGAATTCTCGTCGAGCAGGGTGATGCGCGGACGGAAATCGTCCTTCTTGGCCTTCAGATGATCCTCGGTGATGACCCGCTGGGAGATGCCGGTCGCATCGTCCGTCTCCTCGCGCACCGTGCGGTTCTCGATCATGTCCTGGAAGCGGACGGTGCCCTTCTTCTCGGTGATGACGGGCATGAACGAGGGATCCCACTCGGCGATGCGATCGCCCTTGGAGACGATGTGGCCGTCCGCCGCCAGCAGCGTGGCGCCGTAGGGCAGGCGGTGGGTCGATCGCTCGCGGCCTTCCATGTCGACGATCGCGACCTCGCCGTTGCGGGCGAGGGTGATGCGCCGGCCGCGCGGATCGACGATCGTCGGGATGTCGCGATACTGGAGCGTACCGTCGGCCACCGCGTCCAGGTTGGACACCTGGTTGAGCTGCGCCGCGCCGCCGATGTGGAACGTCCGCATCGTCAGCTGCGTGCCGGGCTCGCCGATCGACTGCGCGGCGATCACGCCCACCGCCTCGCCGATGTTCACCGGCGTGCCGCGGGCGAGATCGCGCCCGTAGCAGGTGGCGCAGACGCCGCCCTTCGATTCGCAGACCAGCGGGCTGCGGATCTGGACCGACTGGAGGCTGATCGCCTCGATCTGCGTGATCATCGCCTCGTCCAGCAGGGTGCCCTGCGGGATGACGACCTCGTTCGTCTTGCTGTCGACGATGTCCTCCGCCGTGGTGCGGCCGAGGATGCGCTCGCCCAGCGACGCGATGGTCGAGCCGCCCTGCACGATCGCCTTCATCTCCAGCGACCGCTCCGTGCCGCAATCGATCTCGACGATGACGCAATCCTGCGACACGTCGACCAGGCGGCGGGTGAGGTAGCCGGAGTTCGCCGTCTTCAGCGCCGTGTCCGCCAGGCCCTTGCGGGCGCCGTGGGTGGAGTTGAAATATTCGAGGACGGTGAGACCCTCCTTGAAGTTCGAGATGATCGGCGTCTCGATGATCTCGCCCGAG